>NZ_JBJHAL010000028.1:0-57577 GCF_054050995.1 Blastococcus sp. SYSU DS1021
CCGCCCCCCCCCCCCCCCCCCCCCCCCCGCCCCCCCCCCCCCCCCCCCCCCCGCCCCCCCCCCCCCCCCCCCCCCCCCCCCCCCCCCCCGGGGTGCGGGCGCGCCGCGACCGCGTACTGGCCTACCGTGGAGTACGGACCCGGGGCGACGGACGCGACGAGCAGGGGCACAGGTGGACTGGACGGCAGCGGGTGGCCACGGCCACCCCGCGGCGGAGGGCTTCGCCCACGACGCGCTGCTCTACGACTCCCTGGAGGAGCTCGTCGCCACGGCGGGCCCGTTCCTCCGCGCGGGCCTGGCCGCCGGCGACGCCGCGGTGGTCGCCGCCTCGCCCCCGGCCGCCGCCGCGCTGCGCGAGGCGCTGGACGACGAGCGGGTACTGGTCCTCGACCGCGGCGACGCCTACGGGCCGCGGACGCCGGCCGCCATCACCGCTTTCCGCCGGCTGGCCGAGGGCCAGCGGGCCGCCGGGGCGGCGCGGGTCCGGGTGCTCGGCGAGCTGGACTTCGGGACCACGCCGCGCCAGTGGCTCGAGTGGGAGCGCTACGACGCCGTCATCAACGAGGCGCTGCGCGGCTGGGACCTCTGGGGCGTCTGCGCGTTCGACACCCAGCGCCTCCCCGAGCCGGTGCTCGCCACCGCGACCCGCACCCACACGCACCTGGTGACGCCCGCGAGCCGCACCCTCAACCCCGCGTACACCGAGCCGGCCAGCTACCTGCGCACGCTGCCGGTGCCCGACGAGCCGCTCGAGGCGACGCCGCCGCGGTTCGCGGCCGCCGACGTCGCCGACTTCATCGGCCTGCGGCACGCCGTCGCCGCCCAGCTCGCCGGGGTCGCGGCGCCCGCCGACCTGGTCGAGGACTTCCTGCTCGCCGTGGACGAGATGACCTCCAACGCCGTCCGGCACGGGCTGCCGCCGGTGAGCCTCCGCCTCTGGACCACCGCGGACCGGATCGTGTGCACCATCGCCGACGGTGGGCCGGGCTGGGACGACCCGTTCGCCGGGTACGGGCCGGCGCACGGGTCGGACCTCTCCCGGGGAGGCATGGGGCTGTGGCTGGCCCGGCAGCTCTGCGACCACGTGGACATCTCCGGTGGCGCGCACCACCCCGGCGACGGCGGGGTGCGCGTCCGGCTCACCACCGTCCTGCGCTGAGCCGTCACACCGTTCCCCGTTTCCGTCCAGTGGGGACGGTGGCCGCGCGGCGCACCCGCGGGCCGCGATACTGGGGACCTCGACCGGGCGACGATGGGAGCAGCGTGGTGGATCGGGCGCGCACGGACCACGGACGGATCACCGTCCTCGTGGAACGGGAGGGCTGACGTGGACAAGGTGCTTCCCTCCGCCGCGGAGGCGGTGGCCGACATCCCCGCGGGTGCGACGCTCGCGGTGGGCGGGTTCGGGCTGTGCGGGGTGCCGTACGCGCTGATCGACGCGATCCTCGAGCAGGGCACGGATCAGCTGACGACCATCTCCAACAACTGCGGGGTCGACGACCAGGCCCTCGGCGTGCTGCTCTACGCGGGGCGGATCCGCAAGACGATCAGCTCCTTCGTCGGCGGCAACAAGGAGCTGGCCCGGCTGTACCTGTCCGGCGAGCTGGAGGTCGAGCTGACCCCGCAGGGCACGCTGGCCGAGCGGCTGCGCGCCGGCGGCGCCGGCATCCCCGCCTTCTACACCCCCACCGGCGTCGGCACGCTGGTCGCCGAGGGCGGCATCCCCCTCCGCTACGACGCCGAGGGCACCGTCGTGGAGGTGAGCCGGCCGAAGGAGGTGCGGGAGTTCGACGGGCGGCAGTACGTGCTGGAGACCGCCCTGACCGCCGACTTCGGGCTGGTGCACGCCGCCGTGGGCGACCGGCACGGCAACCTGGTGTTCCACGAGTCGGCGCGCAACTTCAACCCGCTCGCCGGGATGGCCGGGCGGATCACGATCGCCGAGGTCGAGGAGCTCGTCGAGCCGGGCGAGATCACGCCCGAGGACGTGCACCTGCCCGGCGTCTACGTCGACCGCGTGGTGGTCGTCGGCGGCGACCGCAAGCCGATCGAGCGGCGAACGACCCGGCCCCGCACCGACCGCGCGCAGACCCCGGCCGCCGCCGGCGAGGAAGCCACCACCGAGGGAGCACGCTGATGGCCCTGACCCGTGAGCAGCTGGCCGCCCGTGTAGCGCTGGAGCTGGAGGACGGCCAGTACGTCAACCTGGGCATCGGGATGCCCACCCTGGTGCCGAACTACGTGCCCGAGGGCGTGCACGTGGTCCTGCACTCGGAGAACGGCGTCCTCGGCGTCGGCCCCTACCCCTTCGAGGGCGAGGAGGACCCGGACCTGATCAACGCCGGCAAGGAGACCGTCACGCTCCTGCCCGGCGCCAGCTTCTTCGACTCGGCGATGTCCTTCGGCATGATCCGGGGCCAGCACCTGGACGTCGCGGTGCTGGGCGCCATGCAGGTCAACCCCCGCGGCGACCTGGCCAACTGGCTCATCCCCGGCAAGATGGTCAACGGGATGGGCGGGGCGATGGACCTCGTCCACGGCGCCCGCCGTGTGATCATCATGATGGAGCACGTGGCCCGCGACGGCTCACCGAAGATCGTGCAGGAGTGCACCCTGCCGCTGACCGGCAAGGCCTGCGTCGACCGCGTCGTCACCGACCTCGCCGTCATCGACGTCACCCCGGACGGCCTGGTCCTGCGCGAGACGGCGCCCGGGGTCTCCGCCGACGACGTGGTCGCCGCGACCGGCGCCCCGCTCACCGTCGCCGACGACGTCCGCGAGATGCCGCTGCCCGCCTCCGTCTGAGCCGCGCCGAGTGTCGGCCGGCTGTCGTCTCCCCGGCCGGGAAGCGACAGCGGGCCGACACCCGCTCAGCGGAGCAGGGCCGCGAGGCGGGTCAGGAGACGGTCGGGGTCGTGCAGGTCGGCGGCGGTCACGAACACCACCGTCCACCCGGCCGCGGTGAGCCGGTTGAGCCGGCGGCGGTCCGCGGCGACCTGCTGCCGCGTCTCCCCGTGCCAGGCGCCCTCGTACTCCACGGCCACCTTCCGGTCCGGCCAGGCGAAGTCGACGCGCGCGACGAACCCCTCGGCGTCCCGGATGCTGAACTGGGCGACGGGGCGGGGCAGGCCCGACCGGTGCAGGAGCAGCCGCAGCCGGGTCTCCTGCGGCGACGCGGCCAGCCCGTCGGCGAGTTCAGCGGCGGCTCGCGCCTCGCGGCAGCCCCTCCCGCGCGTGGCGGCCGCGGTCTCGCGCACCCACGCCAACCGGGTCACCCCGAGGTCGACGAACCGGTCGACCAGCACGACGGCCTCGTCCAGCGGGCCCCTCCCGGCCAGGTCGACGACGGTGAGCTCGGCGCTCGTCAGCGGGATGCCCGCCCGGTGCGCGACGTGTTCTGCCGCGAGGTGACGACGCCGCACCCGCACACCCGGTTCGCGGCACACGGTCGACCCCGCTGGGACGGTGAGCTCGACGTCGTCGAGGGGTCCGGCGAGGGGCAACCCCCACAGGACCGCCGCGCTCTTCCCGCTCACCACCGCGCCGGGTACCAGCAGCTGAGCCGCCGCGCCGGCTCGGAGGGCGTGCGTGACCGGAAGCGCGGCGCAGGCGTAGACGTCACGGAACAAGCGCTGCCACGCGGGACCACGCAGCTGGCCGCGGCTGAGCGTGCCGGCCGCGACCGCGCTGGAGCCACGGAAGACACGTCCGCGCAGCTCGACCGGGCGATGGGGCGGGACGGGCACGCGCAGAAGCGTGGCCGATCCGCGCGGCAGCGCGCTGACGCCGTCCACAGCCGGGCTGCGGGTGTCGGCCGGTGGTCGTGTCCGGGGCGCGGAGACCACCACCGGCCGACGGTCGATCAGGCGGACGTGCCGCGGAGCTCGGCGAGGATGGGGCCGGCGACCTTGAAGGCGTGGTTGGCCGCGGGCACCCCGGCGTAGACGGCGGCGTGCTGGATGACCTCGGCGATCTCCTCGTCGGAGAGCCCGTTGTTCACGGCCGCGCGCACGTGCAGGGCGAACTCCTCCCAGTGCCGCAGCGCGATGGTGATCGACAGCGTCATCAGGCTGCGGTCCCGGCGGGCCAGCCCGGGGCGCTGCCAGAGGTCGCCCCACGCGGTGCGGGTGATGAAGTCCTGGAAGTCCGCGGTGAACGGGGTGGTGGCGGCGACGGCGCGGTCCACGTGCGCGTCGCCCAGCACCTCGCGGCGGGTGCGCATGCCGGCCTCGCGGCGGGCGGCGTCGGTGTCGGGCAGCTCGCTCATCGGGCGCCTCCGGCGGCGTCGAAGTGGCGGAGCAGCGCGCCGGTGACCTCCGCCGCGCGCTCCAGGTTGCCCAGGTGGGCGGCCGGGCTGAGCGTGAGCAGCTCCGCCCCGGCGATGCCCGCGGTGATCGCCTCCTGGTGCGGGGGCGGCAGCGCCGGGTCCTCGGCGCCGGAGACGACGAGCGTCGGGGCGGAGATGCGCCGCAGGTCCTCGCGCAGGTCGATGCCGCCGACCACCTCGCAGCACGCGGCGTAGCCCTCGTCGTCGGCGCCGGCCACCATCGCCTCGAGCCGGGCCACGAGGTCGGGGTGCTGCGCGGCGAAGCCAGGGGTCAGCCAGCGGGAGACCACCGTCGGGGCGAAGCCGGCGGTGCCTTCGGCGCGGGCCTGCGCGGCCCGGTCGAGGAAGCCCTGGGGCTCGGTCCTCGCCGAGCTGAACAGCACGGCGAGTCCCTGCACGCGGGAGGGCTCGCGGGCCGCCATCCGCATGCCGACCATGCCGCCGAGCGAGACCCCGGCGACGTGCGCCCGCTGCGCCCCGAGCCGGTCGAGCAGCGCCAGGACGTCGTCGACCAGGTCGTCGAGGGAGTACGGCCCGGCCGGCGCGGGTGACTCGCCGTGGCCGCGGCCGTCGTAGGTGACCACCCGGAACCGCTCGGCCAGCGCGGGTACCTGCGGGTCCCACATCGCGCGGGCCGCGCCCAGGGAGTTGGACAGGACGACCACGGGCGCGTCAGCGGGTCCGGTGACGGTGTGGGCGACGGGGACGGCGCTCATCGGGCTCCCTCGGTGAGGTGGGTGTGCTCGGCCAGGACCTCGTCGACCTGTGCGCCCGCCTCGCCGACGTCCGGCCGTGCGCCGAGCAGTGCGGCGAGGTCGACGTCGTCCCGGCCGGCCACCACGTCGGCCAGCGGCCGCCCGGTGGCCTCGGCCTCCCGCACGGCGGTCGCCGCCTCGTCGTGCGCCGCGTCGCGGCCGAGCAGCGGGGTCAGGGCGTCGGCGAGCGCCCCGGCGAGCTCCGGGTCGCGGGCCGCGGCCACCGTCGCCGCCATGCGGGCGGGGTCGGGGCGCAGGCCGGCGAGGCTCTCGACCAGCCAGGCCGCGGCCGAGCCGACCGTCGACAGCAGGTCGGTCAAGGCGGGCCACTCGCTGTGCCAGGCGCCGGCGGCGCGCTCGTGCTCCTGCTCCATCGCACCCAGCAGGGTGGCCACGAGGCCGGGGGCCCGCCGGGCGCAGGCGCGGGCGGAGATGGCTGCGACAGGGTTGCGCTTGTGCGGCATGGCGGACGAGCCGCCCCGGCCGGCGCCGGTCTCAGCGACCTCGGCCACCTCGCTCTGCGCGAGCAGCACGACGTCGACGGCCACGGTGGCCAGCACGCCGGCGGTGGCGCCGAGCGCGCCGGCCAGGTCGGCGACCGGTAGCCGCACGGTGTGCCAGGGGGCGGCGGTGGCGACCAGCCCGAGCTCGGCGGCGAGCGCTGCCCGCAGCGCCGTCCCCGACCCGTCGGTGGCGGCCAGGGTGCCGACCGCCCCGCCGTACTGGACCGGCAGCGACGCCACCACCTCAGCCAGCCGCAGCCGGGCGCCGTCCAGCCCGCTGAGCCAGCCGGCGGCCTTCAGGCCGAAGGTGGTGGGCAGCGCCTGCTGCAGAAGGGTGCGTCCCATGAGGACGTCGTCGCGGTGGGCCCGGGCCAGCCCGGCCGCCGCCTCGGCCGCGAGCGCGAGATCACGGTCGATCGCGGCGATCGCCCGGCGGCTCATGAGCACCAGCGCGGTGTCGACGACGTCCTGGCTGGTGGCGCCGACGTGGACGGCCACCGCGTGGCGCTCCCCCACCGCGGCCCGCAGCACCCGCACCAGCGGCGGCACCGGGTTGCCGGCATCGGCGGCGTGCGCGACCACGGAGGCCAGGTCGAGGGCCGCGGGTTCGGCGCAGGCGCGCGTGACGGCGTCGGCGGCCGTGGCGGGCACCAGCCCCGTCGCCGCGGCGGCGCGCGCCAGGGCGGCCTCCACGTCGAGGAGCGCGTCGAACCAGGCGGAGTCGGAGACGGCGGTCGCCGCGCCGCCGCGGGCGAAGGTCGCGCTGAAGAGACCGGTCACGTCCCGTTCCTACCGCGTCGAGGGCCCTCGGGCGGGCTCATACCGCGAAGAACACCGTCTCGCGCTCGCCCTGCAGGTGGACGTCGAAGCGGTAGCCGTCACCGCCCGGGGCGGCGAGCAGCGTCTGCCGCGCGGCCTCGTCGGGCAGCGAGCGCAGCACGGCGTCCTCGGCGTTCGCCTCGGCCTCGTCGGCGAAGTAGATGCGGGTGACCACCCGGTCGAGCAGCCCACGGGCGAACACCGAGACGTCGATGTGCGGCGCCTGCAGCCCGCCCTCGCCGTCGGGCACCCGGCCCGGCTTGAGGGTGAACACCGAGAAGTCCCCGGTGATCGTCTGCGCGCGGGCGTAGCCGCGGAAGCCCGGGTAGGACGCCGCGCCGCGGGGGTCCTCGGGCGAGGGGAACCGGCCGTCGGGATCGGCCTGCCAGGTCTCGATCATGGCGTCGGGCACGACCTCACCGGCGCCGTCGAACACGCGACCGCGCAGCCAGAAGCCGCCCGGGGTGCCCTCGGCGGCGGCGAACTCGCCGTCGGGCCAGGTGAGCCCGATGGCGAGGTAGGGGCCGACGGTCGCGCTCGGCGTGGTGCCCAGCCGGAACGGGCCGGTGAGGAAGCCGCTGCCGCGCTGCCCGGAGCGCGGCTGGAAGGGGGTGGGCGGGTCCGGCGGGACGTCCAGCGGGTTCACGGTCACGCGACATCTCCGTCGTCGTCGGTCTCGAACGGCGTCTGGTCGGTCCCGCGCAGCACGATGTCCCACTCGAAGGCCAGCGCCCAGTTGTCCTGGGTGCGCTCGAGGGAGAACCGGCTGATCGCCCGGTGCCGCGCCGCCGGCGGGATGGAGTTGAAGATGGGGTCCTGGCCGAACAGCGGGTCGTCCGGGAAGTACATCTGGGTGACCAGCCGCTGGGTGAAGGCGCGGCCGAAGAGGCTGAAGTGGATGTGCGCGGGGCGCCAGGCGTTGTGGTGGTTCCCCCACGGGTAGGCGCCGGGCTTGATCGTCAGGAACTCGTACCGGCCGAGGCTGTCGGTCACGACCCGGCCGAGACCGTCGAAGTGCGGGTCCAGCGGCGCGGGCCAGTTGTCGACGACGTGCCGGTAGCGGCCGGACGTGTTGGCCTGCCACACCTCCACGAGCGCGTCGGGCACCGGGCGGCCGTCGCTGTCCAGCACGCGGCCGTGGACGAGGATCCGCTGGCCCATCGCCTCGCCCCCGTTGCGCAGGGTGAGGTCGGCGTCGTGCGGGAGCACGCGGTCCTCGCCGAGCACCGGACCGGTGACCTCGGTGAGCCGGTGCGGCAGGTCCACCGGCGTCCGCAGGGGGGCCCGCAGGGCGGTGCTCCGGTAGCCGGGGAAGCCCACGGGGGTGCGCACCGCGGCGTCCTCGCGCAGGTACCGCGGCAGGTGCAGGCCGTCGGCGGACGTAGTCCCGGTCATGGCCGGACGGTACGGCCGCCCGGCTACGCTCCCAAGTCCAGCTTTCCACTGGACGGGAGACGAGCAGCATGGCCGGTCGCAGCGCCACCCCGGGACGGTCGGTCACCTCGCGGGCGCTGGGGATCCTCGACGCCTTCGACAGCCGCACGCCGCGACTGTCCCTCTCGGAGATCGCCGACCGCTCGGGCACGCCGCTGACCACCGCCCACCGGCTGCTCGGCGAGCTGACCGACTGGGGCGCGCTGATCCGCCGCCCCGACGGCCGCTACGAGATCGGCCGCAAGCTCTGGGACCTCGGCCTGCTGGCCCCCGTCCAGCTCGAGCTCCGCCAGGTCGCCGCCCCGTTCCTCTTGGACCTGCACACCACCACCCGCGACACCGTGCACCTGGCCGTCCGGGAAGGGCTGCACGCGCTCTACGTCGACCGGGTCTCGGGCCGGGAGTCGGTGCCGGTGGTCAGCCAGGTCGGCAGCCGGCTGCCGCTGCACGCCACGGGCGTGGGCAAGGTGCTGCTGGCCGCCGCTCCCGACGACGTGGTCGACCAGGCGCTGCGCTCGCTGCGACCGCTCACCCGGCACACCGTCACCGATCCGGCGAGGCTCACCCGCGAGCTGGCCGAGATCCGGCGCCGCCGGTACGCCCGCACCTGCGAGGAGATGTCGCCGGGCACGGCCTCCGTCGCGGTGCCGGTGCAGGTGGAGCGGGAGGCCGGACCACTGGCCGTCGCAGCGCTGGGCATCGTGGTGCCCCCGCACCGGCGCGACGTCGCCCGTCTGGTCCCCGCCCTGGAGATGGCGGCCCGCGGGATCGGTCGCGAGCTCGCCCGCTCGCTCGAATTCCACTGACCGGAAGGCTCGGGTCCCGGGGAGCCCGGGAGGGAGCCACACTCGTCGGCGTGCGCACCCAGGTAGGCATCATCGGCGCCGGCCCCGCCGGCCTCCTGCTGTCCCGACTGCTGGCGCTGCAGGGCATCGACTCGGTCGTCCTGGAGAACCGCTCCCGGGAGTACGTGGAGGCACGCATCCGGGCCGGGATCCTCGAGCAGCACACGGTCGACACCCTGACCGCCGCCGGGCTGGGCGACCGGCTGCACCGGGAGGGCCTGGAGCACCGGGGCATCCACCTCCAGTACCCGGGCACCCGCCACCAGCTGGACTTTCCCTCGCTGTGCGACCGCACGGTGTGGGTCTACGGCCAGACGGAGGTCACCAAGGACCTCATCGCCGCGCAGCTGGCCGGCGGCCCGCCGCTGCTGTTCGAGGTCTCCGACGTCGCGGTCGAGGACGTCGACACCGACTCCCCGCGGATCCGGTTCACCGACTCCGACGGCGTGGCGCAGGTGCTCGAGTGCGACGTCGTGGCGGGCACCGACGGGTTCCACGGCGTCTCCCGGCCGGTCGTGCAGGCCGGCCCCGGCGCGCGCACGTGGGAGCGCACCTACCCCTACGCCTGGCTCGGCATCCTGGCCGACGCCGCACCGGCCACCGACGAGCTGATCTACGCCTGGCACCCGGAGGGGTTCGCGCTCTACTCGATGCGCTCCCCCAGGGTCTCCCGGCTCTACCTCCAGGTCGACCCCGCCGAGAAGATCGAGGACTGGTCCGACGACCGGATCTGGGACAACCTCTCCCGCCGGTTCGCCCTGGACGGCTGGGAGATCAACACCGGCACGGTGACCGAGAAGTCGATCCTGCCGATGCGCTCGTTCGTCAGCGCACCCATGCGCCGGGGCCGGCTCTTCCTGGCCGGGGACGCCGCCCACATCGTCCCGCCGACCGGCGCCAAGGGGCTCAACCTCGCCGTCGCCGACGTGACGCTGCTCGCGCAGGCGCTGGTGCGGCTGCTCGCCGAGAAGCAGACGGACCTGGTCGACAGCTACTCCGACCGGGCGCTGGCCCGCGTCTGGCGGTCCACCCACTTCTCCTGGTTCATGACCTCGATGCTGCACACCTCCGGTGACGACTTCGACGCCCAGCTGCAGCTGTCCCAGCTGCGCCGGGTCTGCTCCTCGGAGGCCGCGGCCCGCGAGCTCGCCGAGAACTACACCGGGCTGCCGATCGAGCACTGACCCCGCCCCCGGGAGCCGGCCGCCGGCCCGGGCGCCGACCCTCAGGCGAGGTCGGCGAGGGCCGCCCGGACACCGTGGCCACGCAGCGCGAGGCGCGCGGCGCGGTAGGCAGCGGCGAAGCGGGCGTCGTCCACGAGATCCCCGAACAGGGTGCGGTCGGCGACGAAGGCGAGCGGGTCCGCCGCCTTCGCCGCGGCGACCAACCCGTCACGGCGGGAGTCCACGACCTCCAGCGGGCGCCCCTCCTCGTCCGGGCCCTCCAGGGAGCGGGCCCAGGCGGCCAGCACGAGGACGCAGCGGCGGATCTCGCCGCCCGAGGCGAGGTTCGCCCGCAGCACCGGCAGCAGGAACTGCGGGATCCGGTCAGAGGCCTGGGCGCGGATGCGGTCGAGCGTGTCGGCGATCGCCGGGCTGGCGAACCGCTCCAGCAGCGACTGCCGGTACCGCTCCAGGTCGATGCCGGGAACAGGGCGCAGGGTCGGCGCGGCTTCCTCGCGCAGGTAGCCCTCCAGCAGCCGGCGGAACAGCGGATCGGCGCAGGCCTCGTGGACGTACCGCAGGCCCGCCAGCCGACCGGTCTGCGCGAGCACCTGGTGCCCGGCGTTGAGCAGCCGCAGCTTCATGAGTTCGTACGGCGCGACGTCGTCCACGAGCTGGACGCCGACCTCCTCCAGCGGCGGGCGGCCGCAGGCGAAGGAGTCCTCCTGCACCCACTGCGTCCACGGCTCGCACACCACCGGCCACCGGTCCTCGATGCCGAACCGGTCGGCCAGCCGGGCCCGGTCGGCATCCGTGGTGACCGGCGTGATCCGGTCGACCATCGAGTCCGGGAAGGGCACCTCCCGGGCCACCCACTCCCCCAGCTCCGGGTCCCGCAGCCGGGCGAAGGCCGCGAAGCTCGCCCGCGCCAGCCGACCGTTGCCCGGGATGTTGTCGCAGGAGACGACCGTGAACGGCGGGAGCCCGCGGGCGCGCCGGCGCACCAGCGCCTCGACGACCAGGCCGAACGAGGTCCGCAGCGCGGCACCCGGCCGCAGGTCGTGGACCACGCCGGGGTCGGTCCCGTCGAACTCCCCGGTCACCGCCGAGGCGTTGTAGCCGCCCTCGGTGACGGTCAGGGTGACGACGCGGACGGCAGGGTCGGCCATCCGCGCCACCACCGCGTCGGGGTCGTCGGGGGCGAACAGGTACTCGACGAGCGAGCCGACCACCCGCGCCTCCTCGGTGCCGTCGGGATGCCGCACCACCAGCGTGTAGAGGCAGTCCTGGGCGGCCATCGCCTCGGCCATGCGCCGGTCGGCCGGGAGGACGCCGACGCCGCAGATCCCCCAGTCGAGCGCCCGCCCCTGCTCCATGAGGCGGTCCAGGTACATCGCCTGGTGGGAGCGGTGGAAGCCGCCCACCCCGAGGTGCACGATCCCGACGCGCAGCCGGCCCCGGTCGTAGGACGGCGTGGAGACCGGTGGGCCCAGCGTGCCGCGGGTGCGCTCGGTCAGGGGAACGGCCACGCACTGCCCATTCCCCGGGAGCGATCCGGGTAACGGCACCCGGCCGATCACCTCGGCGCCCCGCTCGCGGGACCTCGCGCTACCGTGCGCGCATGGTGGCGTACCTCACACCGGGTGGGCTCGCCGACCGCAGGAGGTCCAGTGCGCACCCACGTCCCCCGATCCTTCCGCCGTTCGCTGCTCGCCGTCGCCGCGGGCGCGGCTCTCACCGCCGGCGCCCTCGCCGCCGCTGGGCCGGCCGGCGCCGCACCCGATCCCGCGCCCCTGGTCGTGCCGACCACGGAGGGCGCCGTCGAGGGCACCTCGACCGGGAACTACCGGCTGTTCCAGGGCATCCCGTTCGCCGCCCCGCCGGTGGGCGAGCTCCGATTCCGCCCGCCGGCACCGGCACAGCCCTGGCAGGGCGTCCGGGACGCCACGGCACCCGGCAGCCCCTGCCCACAGGAACCGAGCGCCACCAACCCCTGGTCGTCGGTCGACGAGGACTGCCTCTACCTGAACGTCACGACCCCCTCGGGGCTGGACACCCAGCGGCGGAACCTGCCGGTCATGGTCTGGATCCACGGCGGGTCCTGGCGGACCGGCACGGGCGCGGCCTACGACGCCGCGAAGCTCGCCGTCGAGGGCGACGTCGTCGTGGTGACGATCAACTACCGGCTCGGCCCGCTGGGCTTCATGGCCCAGGAGGACCTCTCGCGGGAGAACGGGGACGTCGCCTCCGGGAGCGCCGGGCTGCTCGACCAGCAGGCGGCGCTGCGCTGGGTGGAGCGCAACATCCGCGCCTTCGGCGGCAACCCGGGGCGGGTCACCATCTTCGGCGAGTCCGCCGGCGGCTCGGCGGTCTGCGCCCAGCTCACCTCGCCGACCGCGCGGGGTCTGTTCGACCGGGCCATCGCGCAGAGCTACAGCTGCACGACCCCGTACGACACCCTGGAGACGGCCGAGGCCACGGGCGCCTCGGTCGCGGAGGCCGTCGGCTGCGCCAGTGCGGCGGACGTCGCCGCGTGCCTGCGGGCCACGCCGGTGCAGGAGCTGCTCACCGCCTGGCCGGGCGGCTCCTTCGTCGTCGGCGGATCGGCGCTGCCGGTGCAGCCGGCCGAGGCGATCGCGGCCGGCGACCACGCGCGCGTGCCGGTCATGCACGGCAACCTCAGCGACGAGAACACCTTGTTCACGCCGCTGAACCCGGCCGTGGCAGCGCTGGCGAACGACGCCGACGGCTTCACCGAGGCCGATTACCGGGTCGTCCTCGGCAGCGTCTTCGGCGAGGGCGCCGGAGCCGTCCTGGCGCAGTACCCGGCGAGCGCCTACCCCTCACCGCTGCGCGCCCTGGCCGCCGTCAACAGCGACGCCGGCAGCGCGCTGTCGACGTGCGAGCACGTCGACGCCTACGACACGCTGGCCCGTCCCCCGGTGCCGGCCCCGGTGTTCGCCTACCAGTTCCGCGACGAGACGGCCGACCCGCTGCTGGACTTCCCGTACCCGGCGTACCCGGAGGACGCGCAGCACGCGACCGAGCTGCCGTACCTGTTCCCGGGGCTGTTCGGCGACGGGCTGGACGCCGAACAGGAGCAGCTTTCCACGGCGATGGTGCGCTACTGGACGAACTTCGCGGCCCACGGCAACCCCAACGGCCCCGGCGTCCCGACGTGGACCCGGTACCGGGCCCCGGCCGACGTCCAGGGCCTCGACATCGCCTCCGACGGGGGGATCGGCCCGGTCGACGTCGCCGCCGAGGCCAACTGCGCGTTCTGGTCGACCCTGTCCTAGAGCGCGGGCAGCGGCACCGGTTCCCGGGGGGAGTCCTCTCCGGGAACCGGTGCCGCCCGCTTTTCGCCCCGCCGGGGGTGCCGCATCTACTGGCCGGTACCGCATGTGGGATCGTCCGAGGCACACGTCGAGACGGCGGGCGCGACGACGAGTGCCGCCGTCAGGAAATGAGGACCGATGCGGTTGCAGCTGTCCCCGGAGCTCGAGGCCTTCCGGGAGGAGATGCGGACCTTCTTCACCACCCAGGTGCCGCAGGAGATCCGCGACAAGGTCACGTCCCACCGGCACGTGACCAAGGAGGAGTACGTCGAGGCCCAGCGCGCGCTCAACGCCGCGGGCCTGGCCGTGCCCCACTGGCCGGTCGAGTGGGGCGGCCGGGACTGGACGCCCCTGCAGCGCCACATCTGGCGCGAGGAGATGCAGCTGGCCGGCGTCCCCGAGCCGCTGGCCTTCAACACCAGCATGATCGGCCCGGTCATCGCCGCCTTCGGCAACCAGGAGCAGAAGGAGCGCTTCCTCGCCAAGACGGCGAACCTCGACATCTGGTGGTGCCAGGGCTTCTCCGAGCCCGACGCCGGCTCCGACCTCGCCTCGCTGCGCACCACCGCCGTCCGCGACGGCGACGACTGGGTGGTCAACGGGCAGAAGACCTGGACGACCCTGGGCCAGCACGCCGACTGGATCTTCTGCCTGGTCCGCACCGACCCGACCGCGGAGAAGAAGCAGCGCGGCATCTCGATGCTGGTCTTCCCGATGGACACCCCCGGCGTCACGCTCCGCCCCATCGAGCTCATCGACGGCGGCTTCGAGGTCAACGAGGTGTTCTTCGAGGACGTGCGCGTCCCCGCCGAGAACCTCATCGGCGAGGAGAACCGCGGCTGGGACTACGCCAAGTTCCTCCTCGGCAACGAGCGCGTCGGCATCGCCCGCGTGGGCGCGACCAAGAAGATGCTCGCCCAGGCGAAGGACTACGCCCGCGAGATCACCGTCGACGGCCGCCCGCTGCTGGAGGACCCGTTCATGGCCCGGCGGATCGCCGAGATCGAGAACGAGGTGGTGGCCCTGGAGCTCACCGCGCTGCGCGTCGTCGCCAACTCCGCCGACGGCAAGCCGCACCCGGCCTCGTCGGTGCTCAAGCTCAAGGGGTCGGAGCTGCAGCAGGCCGCCACCGAACTGCTGGTCGACATCGCCGGCCCGCTCTCGGTCGCCTCGTTCGCCGAGGAGGGCTCCGACGTGCCGGACTGGGCGCGCGTCGCGACGCCGCACTACCTGAACTACCGGAAGGTCTCCATCTACGGAGGCTCCAACGAGGTTCAGCGCACCATCATCGCCGGCACGATCCTGGGGCTGTGATCTGACGTGAACTTCGACTTCGACAGCGAGCAGAACGACCTGCGGGAGGCCGTGCGCGGCCTGCTGGCGCGCACGTACGCCGACAGCGAGCAGCGTCGCAAGGTGGTCGCGAACGACCCGGGCTTCGACGAGAAGACCTGGTCGCGGCTGGCCGAGATGGGGCTGCTCGGTCTGCCCTTCGCCGAGGAGCACGGCGGCATGGGCGCCGGGCCGATCGAGGTGGCGATCGTCGCCGAGGAGATGGGCCGGGTCATCGCCCCGGAGCCGTTCATCGAGGCGGTCGTGCTGGCCGGTGGGCTGATCGCCGCCGTCGGCACCGACGAGCAGAAGGGCGAGCTCCTCGCGGCCATCGCCGAGGGCACCTGCGTGCCGGCCTTCGCCCACGCGGAGATCGGCACGCGGTGGAGCGCGTCGGCGTCGGCGGTCACCGCCGCGCAGTCCGGCGACGGGTGGACCCTGACCGGCGTCAAGGAGCCGGTGCCCACCGGCGCCCGCGCCGACGTCCTCGTCGTCTCCGCCGCGGTGGACGGCGGCACGGGGCTGTTCGTGGTGCAGGGCGACGCCGCGGGTCTGACCCGCACCGGCTACCGCACCCACGACGGCACCCGCGCCGCCAACGTCCGCTTCGACGGCACCCCGGCGGCCCTGCTCGGTACCGGCGGAGACCAGACGGCCGCGATCGAGCGGGCGCTGGCCGAGGCGCGCATCGCCTACAGCCACGAGGCGATCGGGGCGATGGACACCGCGCTGCGGATCACCGCGGAGTACCTCAAGACCCGCAAGCAGTTCGGGGTCACGCTCAACAAGTTCCAGGCGCTCACCTTCCGCGCGGCGGACATGTACGTGTCCCTGGAGCTGGCCCGGAGCACCGCGCTGTGGGCGTCGATGGTCACGGATGCCGGCGGCGACGTCGTCTCCGCCGCCGACCGGGCCCGGCTGCAGACCAGCCGCGCCGGCCGGCACGTCGGCAAGGAGGCCATCCAGCTGCACGGTGGCATCGGCGTGACGGCGGAGTACTCCGTCGGGCACTACACCAGCCGGCTCACCGCCATCGACCACCTGCTCGGCGACGGCGACTTCGCCGCCGCCCGGCTGGCCCGCACCGTGGGCGAGCGGGAGACCGTCGACCCGCTGGGCGCGCCCTACGCGGTCTGAAGAAACACCCCCTGCCCCCCACCGCTCGCACGCTCGCAGCGGGGCCCTGCAGGGGGCCGACGGAGCCCCGTCCCCCATCCCGGGGGGGCGGGGCTCCGTCGCGTGGCCCCCTCCCGGGTCCCGCCCTGAGCCTGCGAAGGGTGGGGAGGAGGGGGTCCTCTTTCAGTCGCCGAGCATCGCCCGGCGAAGCTCGTCGGCATCGGCCCGGACGGAGTCGAGCACCGGCACCAGGTCGTCCTCGCGCACCTGCCCGCAGGTGAGCCGCACGATCGGCACCGCCTCGTAGTCCTCGGTGGTCAGGCGCGCGGCGACCTCGAAGGCGGCGCGCAGCAGGCCACCCTCGACCGATGTGAGGTCGTCGACCTGGTTGAGCCGGTTGGTCATGCTGTGCGGGAAGCCCCACTGCTCGAGGGCGACGGCGGTCAACCGCACGCTGTTGATGCCGTAGCGGTGCAGCTCGGCGGTGCGCCGCGCGGCGAAGGCCGGGTGCTCGGCCACCAGCGCCCCGTAGCCCTCGGGGTCGTTGTGGTGCAGGAGCGCCGCACCCATCTGGGCGAGCAGGCCCACGCAGAGCGCCTCCTGCGAGCGTTCACCGAACCGCTGGGCCAAGGTCGAGGCCGCCAGCGCCAGGCAGGTCGTGACGTCCCAGAAGTTCTCCGGGAGCCGCGACTCGTCGTCCAGCTCCGTGAGCGCGACGGTCGCCATCGTCCGGACGGTGGTGAAGCCGACCACCGTCACGGCGAACTGCAGCGAGGTGACCCGTCCGCGCATGCCGAAGTAGGCGGAGTTGGCCAGCTTCATCACCCGGCCGGCCAGGGCGACGTCGGACGCCAGGATGTGGGAGAGCGCCTTCGCGCTGGTGTCGTCGGAGTTGGCGACCGACACGATCTGCGCCGCCACGGGGCGCTGGGCCGCCATCGTGTCGATGCCCGCGAGCACCTTCTCCAGGTCGAAGACGGGGGGCACCTCCGCCCGGGCCGGCAGCGGGGTCACGGTCATCGGGCGCACGCTCCGTGGGTCGCGAACCAGGCGGCGGTGTCCGCTCCGGTCATGGGTGGGCAGAGGCTGAAGCCCTGCAGGTAGGTGGCACCCAGCCGGCCGAGCTCGGTCGCCTGCTCCGGGGTCTCGACGCCCTCGGCCACGGTGCTCAGGTTGAGGCTGCGGGCCAGTGCGATGACCGCGGAGGCGATCTCGGTGTGGCCGTGCGCCAGCTCCGCCACGAAGGAGCGGTCCACCTTCAGGCAGTCCACCGGCAGGTGCCGGAGGTAGGCCAGCGACGAGTAGCCGGTGCCGAAGTCGTCGATCGCCAGCTCGACGCCCTGGTCGCGCAGCTGGTGCAGGGTCTCCCGGGCCGAGTCGGGGTCCTGCATCAGCGCCGACTCGGTGATCTCCACGGAGATCCGGGACGCGTCCAGCCCGTGCCGCCGGAGAGCGTCGGCCACCTGCGGAGGGAGGTTGGCATCCAGCTGCAGGGCCGAGACGTTGACGTTCGCCCGGGGCGGCGCGGCGCCCCCCATGCGGCGGTCCCACTCCGCCAGCTGCCGGCAGGTCTCGTCGAGCACCAGCAGCCCCAGGCCGGCGATCAACCCGCTCTCCTCCGCCAGCGGCACGAACACCGCCGGGCTGATCGGGCCGCGCTCGGGGTGCGTCCACCGCGCCAGGGATTCGACGGCGACCGGGTGGCCGTCCTCGGTGCTGAAGATCGGCTGGTAGAGCAGCGTGATGTCGCGCCGCTCGATGGCGTCCCGCAGCTCGGCGACCAGGCGCAGTTTGTCGCGGGCCTCCTCGCGCGCCCGCTGGTCCAGCACGGTGATCCGCCCCTTGCCCCCGGCCTTGGCCTGGTACATGGCGATGTCGCAGTCCCGGATCAGCTCCTCGGCGCCGGTGTGCTCCTCGGTCTGGACGGTGACCCCGACGCTCGCATAGGGGCGGACGTCGACGCCCCCGAGCCGCACCGGCCGGGCCAGCTCGGCCGTGATCCGCTCGGCGAGCGCGACCGCGGCCGTCTGGTCGACCTCCTCGCAGACGACCACGAACTCGTCGCCACCGAACCGCGCCACCAGGTCCCCCGGGCGGACCACCGACCGCAGCCGGCTGGCGACCTCGGTGAGCAGCTCGTCGCCGGCGGTGTGCCCGAGCGAGTCGTTGACGACCTTGAAGTTGTCCAGGTCGAGGAACAGGCAGGCCAGGGTTCCGGCGCCCGGCACGAACCGCTCGGCGACGTACTGCGCCAGCAGCGTCCGGTTCGGCAGCCCGGTCAGCGGGTCGTGGTTGGCCTGGTGGGCCAGCGTGGCCTCGAACGCGAGCCGGTCGGTGATGTCCTCGATCGTGCCGACGAATCCCGCGCCCACGCCCGGGGTGAACAGGTGGGCGAATCGGATGACGGTCGTGCGCACGGTGCCGTCGTCGCGGAGCAGGCGGGCCTGCGCCTCGACCTCCTCGCCGTCCAGCGCCGCCGAGACCTGCTCGATCACCGTGTCGAGGTCGTCCTCGTGCACCGTGGCCATCCAGCCGGTGCCCAGCAACTCCTCGGCGCGACGGCCGACGAGGCTGCAGAACGCGTCGTTGACGTGGGCCAGCCGCATGCCCTGCTCGGAGAGCAGCGTCGGCACCGGCGACCGTTCGGTGAGCGTGGAGAAGCGGCGCTCGTGGGCGTCCGCGGTCGCCCGCAGCGCGCGCTCCTGCTCGTTGGCCGTGTCGACGATGCGCACGGTCCACATCCCGCCCCGGGGCGAGGGCGTCGTGGTCACCTGGGCCTCGATGGCGGCGCCGCTCGCCGTGCGGACGGGCAGCGTCATCCGGGCCGTCCGCTCCCGCCGCAGCAGCAGCTTGAGCTCCCCGCCCCCGAGGCTGGGGAACAGGTGCTCGACGGGGAGCGCGCGGAGATCGTCCAGGCCGTAGCCCAGCAGTTCCACGGCGCCGACGTTGCCCCAGCTGACCCTGGGGCGCCCGGCCACCATCTCGGCGACCACGATGGCGAGGGTGTCGCTGACGGTGGCGCTGTAGAAGACCGAGGTCACGATCTCCGGTGGGACGCGGTCGTCGCCGGGCCGGTTCATGCTGACGGACACGGTCCTCCCCTCCCGCGGCGCGGACGTCCATGTCCGCTCCGACAGGAGACCTTCGGCGGGTCGGGGGGGTGGTCTGCACCCGGCAACGGGGCGTAGCCCCCCGTCGGGGGGAGGGACACACGGTCGGTCACCGCGCGGCCGGGCTGCGGACGTGCCGTGCCTCACACTCACGGAGCCGGGCACCGCGACCCTGCGTCAGCAGGCAAGATCCGTCCAACCAACCGAGCACCGCGCACGACCCCAGCACTGGCGAGCAGGCGACGAGGCCTGCCCACCGAGGAATGGAGCGCCACGATGCAGATCGGAGTCCCGCGCGAGACGCGGCCCCGCGAGACCCGGGTGGCGGCGACCCCGGCGACGGTCACGCAGCTGGTGCGGCTGGGCTACGAGGTCGTGGTCGAGACCGGCGCCGGGGCGGCCGCCAGCTTCCCGGACGAGGCGTACGCGGAGGCCGGTGCGCGGGTCGGCTCGGGAACCGAGGCCTGGGGTGCGGAGGTCGTGCTGCGCGTGAACGCCCCCTCGCTGAGCGAGATCGGGCGGCTGGCCGACGGCGCGACGCTGATCAGCCTGCTGGCCCCCGCGCTGAACCCCGACCTGGTGGACGCGCTCGCCGCCCGCCCGATCACGGCGCTGGCCATGGACGCCGTGCCCCGGATCTCCCGGGCCCAGTCGATGGACGTGCTGTCCTCGATGGCCAACATCGCCGGGTACCGGGCGGTCGTCGAGGCGGCCAACGTGTTCGGCCGGTTCTTCACCGGCCAGGTGACCGCGGCGGGCAAGGTCCCCCCGGCCAAGGTGCTGGTCGCCGGCGCGGGTGTGGCCGGGCTGGCCGCGATCGGCACCGCGTCCAGCCTGGGCGCGATCGTGCGGGCCACCGACGTCCGCCCGGAGGTGGCCGAGCAGGTGCGCTCCCTGGGTGGTGAGTACGTCGCCGTCCCCGCGGGGGAGCAGGAGGTCAGCGCCGACGGCTACGCCCGGGAGATGGGGGAGGACTTCAACCGGCGGGCGGCGCAGATGTACGCCGAGCAGGCGAAGGACGTCGACATCGTCATCACCACCGCCCTGATCCCCGGCCGGCCCGCCCCGCGGCTGATCACCGAGGAGATGGTCGCCGCCATGCGCTCGGGCTCGGTGATCGTGGACATGGCCGCGGCACAGGGCGGCAACGTGGCCGGCTCCGTGCCCGACGAGGTGGTCGTGACCGAGAACGGGGTCACGATCATCGGGTACACCGACCTGCCCGCCCGGCTCCCCGCGCAGGCCTCCCAGCTGTACGGCACCAACCTGGTCAACCTGCTGAAGCTGCTGACCCCGGCCAAGGACGGGCACCTCGTCCTGGACTTCGACGACGTCGTGCAGCGGGCGATCACCGTCGTGCGCGCGGGCGAGAAGACCTGGCCCCCGCCACCGGTACAGGTCTCCGCGGCACCACCACCTCCGCCCGCTCCCCCGGCCGGCGCCACCGCAGGGGCGCCGAGCGTGCCGCAGAAGACGCCCGCGCCGGCGCGGCGGTTCACCCTCGTGGGACTGGCCGCGGCGCTGCTGTTCCTGGTGGCCGCCTACTCCCCCGACGAGCTGGTGGGGCACTTCACGGTGTTCGCGCTCTCCGTCGTCGTCGGCTTCTACGTCATCGGGGCCGTGCACCACGCCCTGCACACCCCGCTGATGTCGGTGACCAACGCGATCTCGGGGATCATCGTGGTCGGCGCACTGCTGCAGCTGAGCAGCGGCGACGGCGTCGTCCTGGCGCTCGCCTTCATCGCCACCCTGGTGGCCAGCATCAACGTCTTCGGCGGCTTCGCCGTCACCCGCCGGATGCTGGGGATGTTCTCCCGCGGCACGGGCGCTCCGGCCCGCACCACCCTCCCGGCCGCGCGATGACCGCCACCAGCGCCGCGGCCGCGGCCTACATCGTCGCCGCCCTGCTGTTCATCCTGAGCCTGGCCGGGCTGTCGCGGCACGAGACCGCCAAGGCGGGCAACGCCTACGGCATCGCCGGCATGGCGATCGCCCTGGCGGCCACCATCGGCGTGGCCACGCAGGACATCTCGGCCGTCGGGCTCACCCTGCTCGTCGTCGCCGTGGCGATCGGTGCCGCGATCGGTCTGTGGCGGGCCCGCAAGGTCGAGATGACCGGCATGCCGGAGCTCATCGCGCTGCTGCACAGCTTCGTCGGCCTGGCCGCAGTCCTCGTCGGCTGGAACGGCTACCTGTCGGTCGAGGGCGTCGAGCCGCAGGACGGTGGCCCCCTGCTCACCGGGGCCGAGGCCGGCATCCACTCCGGCGAGGTCGTGGTCGGGGTCTTCATCGGCGCGGTGACCTTCACCGGCTCGATCGTCGCCTTCCTCAAGCTCTCCGCGCGCATGAAGAGCAACCCGCTGATGCTCCCGGGGCGCAACTGGCTGAACCTCGGCGCACTGGCGCTGTTCGCCGTCCTGACCGTCGTCTTCGTGGTCGAGCCGAACCTGCTCGTGCTGTCGGTCGTGACGGTCCTCGCCCTGGCGCTGGGCTGGCATCTGGTGGCCTCGATCGGCGGCGGTGACATGCCCGTCGTCGTCTCGATGCTCAACAGCTACTCCGGCTGGGCCGCTGCCGCATCGGGCTTCCTGCTGGGCAACGACCTGCTGATCATCACCGGCGCCCTGGTCGGCTCCTCCGGCGCCTACCTCTCCTACATCATGTGCAAGGCGATGAACCGCTCGTTCCTCTCGGTCATCGCGGGCGGGTTCGGCAACGAGGGCGCGGCGGCCGCCTCCGACGTGGACTACGGCGAGCACACCGAGATCTCGGCCGAGGAGACCGCAGAGCTCCTGCGGAACGCGAAGTCGGTGGTCATCACCCCGGGCTACGGCATGGCGGTCGCCCAGGCGCAGAGCGCCGTCGCCGAGCTGACCCGCAAGCTGCGTGCGCAGGACGTCGACGTGCGCTTCGGCATCCACCCGGTGGCCGGGCGCCTGCCCGGGCACATGAACGTGCTCCTGGCCGAGGCCAAGGTGCCCTACGACGTCGTCCTGGAGATGGACGAGATCAACGACGACCTCGCCGACACCTCGGTGGTGCTGGTCATCGGCGCCAACGACACCGTCAACCCGGCCGCCACCGACGACCCCACCAGCCCGATCGCCGGCATGCCCGTGCTGCGGGTGTGGGAGGCCGAGCACGTGGTCGTGTTCAAGCGGTCCATGAACACGGGCTACGCCGGCGTGCAGAACCCGCTGTTCTTCCGGGACAACAGCCGGATGCTCTTCGGCGACGCCCGGGAGCAGGTGGAGGCGATCCTCAAGGCGCTGTGAGCCGTTCGGCCTGGCCCGCCGCCCCCGAAGCGCCTACGCTGTGCACATGCACGCGCACGTTCCGCTGAGCGAGGGCGCGTCGCCGCGGGGGTGCGACCACGTGCGCCCGGCGGCGCAGCTCAGCGCACCGTCCGCGCCGCCGGCCTTCCGCGCCTACGTCGACCGGTACGGGATTGCGCTGGTCGGGGACCTCGACGTCGCCTGCGCGGAGCGGCTGGCGGGGATCCTGGGGGCCGTCCCGATCGAGGGCGACGCCTGCACCCTGGATCTTTCCGGGCTCCGGTTCGCCGACGTGGCCGGCTGCCGGGCGATCGCCCGCTGGGCCCGGTCCCTGGCCGACGCCGGAGTCCGGGTGGAGCTGCGCGACGCGCCTCCGCTCGTCCAGCGGGCCTGGCAGCTGCTGGCGCTCGACCGGTGGGCGCGCGTCGCGTTCACGGACGCCGCCTGATCGACCGCGCGCAAGGGTCCCCACCGCCCGGCGCGGCCGGTCGCCGGCGCTACGCCCGGTCGCCGGGTTGCGCCCGCGGCACCGGTCGCCGACGGTTGCCAGGTGGATCCCTTCCGCGGTCTCGGCATGCCCCGCATCCCCGGGTTCGGCGAGCTGCTCGCGCTGCTGCAGGCCCAGACCGAGGCGCTCTCCCAGCTCCCCCGGACGCTGGCCGACCTCAACGGCACGGTCCGCGAGCTGACCGCCGCCACCACGTCCGCCCGGGAGACGATCGCCTCCGCGCAGCGGATCACCGAACGCCTGGAGAGCCTGCTCGAGGAGTTGGAGGAGCCGGTGCGGGCGCTGCGCCCCGGCATCGAGCGGGTCGGTCGCGTGCTCGACGACCCCGCCGTCGACACCGTGCCCGAGACGCTGCGCCGGATCCACGACGACCTCATGCCCCTGGTCCACGGGCTGCGCCAGGCGCAGAGCCGGGTGGGTTCGGTCACCGGCCTGCTCCGTCGTCGTCCGCCGGAGGACGAGGACGACGGCTACTGAGCGTGGAGCTGGCCACCGACCCGCTCGCACTCCTGGCGTGCGGCCTGGCGGTGCTGGTGGCGTCCGTCGTCCAGACGGCGACCGGCATGGGCTTCGGCCTCCTCGCCGGACCGCTGGTGCTGCTGGTGCAGCCCGCTCTCGTGCCCGGCCCGCTGCTGGTGGGCACGCTGACCGCGCTGCTGCCGGTGGTGTGGCGCGAACGGTCCGCACTGGAGTTCGACAACCTCCGCGGTGCGATGCTCGCCTCGGCCCCCGGCGTTGTCGTCGGCTTGGTGCTGGTGCAGGTCATCGACGGCCGCTTGTTGGGGATAACGGTTGCTGTCGTCGTGCTGCTCGCCTGTGGCGCGTCGCTCGCCGGGGTGCGGTTGCCGGGCGGGCGGCGCGCGCTCACCGTCGCCGGCTTCGCCTCCGGGACGCTCTCGACTGTCGCGGCGACGCCCGGACCGCCCCTGGTGGTCACCTACCGCGCGCCCACCCCGGCCGCCCAGCGGGCGAACCTGTCGGTGTTCTTCGTCGGGACGACGCTGCTGTCCCTCGGCGTGCTGGTCGCCGGCGGCGAGCTCGACGGGGGCGGGCTGCTCACCGGTGCGGGGCTGGTGCCGTTCGTGCTGACCGGCTTCCTCCTCGCCGGACCCCTGCGCCGGCGGCTGGCCCTGCCGGCCATGCGCCGCGCCGCCCTGGTGCTGTGCCTGCTCTCCGGCGCGGTGCTGCTCGTCAGGTCGCTGGCGGGCTGACCGTCACTGCTCGACGGGCGGCTCCCGGCGCACGATGTCGCCGACGGCCTCCTCCAGCCGCGCCCAGGTCGTGCTCCACTCGACCAGGGGGTCGAGGATCCGCTCGAAGACGGCGAGCTGCTGGTCGAACGCGTCGAGCTGAGCGCGCATGGCGGCGATCGAGGTGCGCTGCGCGGTCACCATCTCCTTGACGGCGCGCAGCTGGGCCGCCGACATCGCCCCGGGCGGGCTGGGCAGGGCCGGCAGCGGGAGGCGGGACGTCGCATTCCCGGCGAGGTTGCGGGCGCGGTCGGAGAAGAACCGCAACTGGTTCACGAACTCGTCGATCGACCGCCCGACGATCCCGCTCTGCGGGGTGGTCCGGTCGGCGTCGTCGGCCTCGGTCATCGCTCCCCCTCCGTGCACGCTGCACCGACCTTAGGCCTGGAGCCGAGGCTCGGCTGCGCTGAGCCGACCCCGGGCATTGGAAGCTCCACCTGCGTCCTCGGGGCCGACGACGCAGGTAAAGCCTCCAATGCCTCAGCGGGGACGCCCCCGTCCGAAGACCACCCGAGCGTGGTGACGTGCTGGAACGGCCTCGCCGCAGGGTCCCGCCCCGCGCGGGCGAGGGGCGGGGGCAGAGGCCCGCTCAGTACCAGCCGGTGGCCTGGGAGTGCGACCACGCGCCGCACGGGGAGCCGTAGCGGTTGTTGATGTAGATCAGGCCGGCGTCGATCTGCCGGTAGCCGTCGGAGGTCTTGGCGATGCCGGTCCCGGCCCAGGTGGAGTCGAGGAACTGCGCGATGCCGTAGGCGGTGCTCCGCGGGTTCTGGGCGTTCGGGTTCCACCCGCTCTCCTTGCCCCACAGGCTCTCCAGGCAGCTGAACTCGCTGCCCGAGCCGCCGAGCTTGCCCATCGCGTACTCCTGGAAGGAGCCGGCCGGGGCCGCGGCGGCCGGCGCGGGAGCGCTCCGGGCAGGAGCCGGAGCCGGGGCCGGGGCCGGGGCTGGTGCGGCCGGCGCCGGGGTGCGGGCGGCCTGCTCCCGGGCCGCCTGCACGCGGGCGGCCTCCTCGGCAGCTGCCTTGCGGGCGGCCTCCTCGGCAGCGGCCTTGCGCGCGGCCTCCTCCTCGGCGGCGCGGCGGGCGGCCTCCTCGGCGGCACGGCGGTCCAGCTCGGCCTGCTCGGCCGCGGCCCGCGCCTCCGCTGCGGCGGCCTGCTCGGCCGCGCGCTCGCTGCGGCTCGCGGCCAGCTGGCCGAGGGTGTCGGCCGCGGCCACCGTCACGTCGGGCGCGGGGGTCTCGTCGGTGATGCCGAGCTGCTCGGCGACGCTGACGGAGGCCAGCTCCGGCTCGGCCTGGGCGACCGGCTCGTCGGCGACGACGCCGTTGGCCAGCAGGCCGCCTGCCGCGGCGACCGCCAGGAGCAGCAGCGCGGAACGGCGGACCGTCTTCGTCGAACGGCGCCCGGTCGTGGGGCGGAGAGCACGGGTGATCGAGGTGGCGCGAAGGTTCATGGGGAGGAACTGCTCCAGGGGCAGGGGGCGGCAGGGCCGGCGACGGCGGCGGGAACTGCTGCGGGGATGGTCGAGGGGCAGCGGTGTCGGGCGTACGCCCGGGCGCTCAGCGCGGGGAAGGCGCGCGCGAGGCTCCGTACCGGCTGCGGTTCCGTGCAAGGTGGGCCCGCAGGCTCGCCATGCGGCGGCTCTCCGTTTCTTCCGTCGTGCCGCCTACCGGGTTAGCTGACGGATTCGGGCGGGAAGCGGCCCTACCCGCGCCAGGACGTGCCCCGGCGCGCGATTCACCCCAGTACTTCGGTGGGTCCCCGGCTCGCCCTCGGCGGGCGACTCGGCGGCGCCCGGCGGACCTCCCCCGGATGGGGAGAGAACGACCGGCCGGGCGGGACCCACGGTAACCAGCGTTATCCGTTCGTGACAATCCCCTGGCGGGAAAAGGAACGGGAGGTGACCGTCAGGGGAGCCGCCAGACCGTGGTCCGGCGCACCGGCACCGGCCCGGTGGGCGACGGCTCGGTGTCGGGCACGTCGTAGACCGCCAGCGCTTCCAGCCGGTCCTCGGGGAGGTACACCCGCCCGGGATCACCGATCAGCACCTCGGCACCGCCGGCCCGGGCCGCCTCGAGGAAGGGCAGCACCCGGTCGGTCATCTCCCGGTCGTAGCAGACGTCGCCGGCGAGGACGACCGCGACGTCGGGCGGCTCGCCCCCGAGCACGTCGCCGGCGGGCGTGATGCCCGGGGTGCCGTTCCGCTCGGCGTTGACGGCGATCGCGGTCAGCGCGAACGGGTCGACGTCGCTGGCGAGCACCGCGGTCGCGCCGGCCAGGACCGCCGCGACCGCGACCAGGCCGCTGCCCGCCCCCAGGTCCAGCACGGTGCGCCCGGCCACCAGGCCGGGGTGGTCGAGCACGTGGCGGGCCAGCGCCTGGCCGCCCGGCCAGGCCGCGGCCCAGAACGGCGGGTCCGTGGAGGTGCGCCCGTGCTCGGCCTCCATCGCCTCCCACAGGGCGACGACGTCGGCGGCGACCAGCAGCTCCACCTCGGGCACCAGGTCCGGCCGGACCGGCCGGGTGTGGGCGCGGACGAACTCCGCAGGGATGGAACGGTCCACCCCGGCAGTCAACCGCACGCGGCCGGCGGCGGTGGGACCGCCCGGCTCAGAGACGGGTCGACCAGGACGACAGCGCGCCGGCGGGGCGGAAACCCAGCGCCTCGTTGACCGCGACCATGGGCGTGTTGCCCTCGGAGTTGTAGGTGCTGATCCGCCGGACGCCGGGGAACCCCGCTGCCAGCTCCCGCAGCACGGCCGCCTTCATCCGGGCGCCGAGCCGGTGCCCCCGGTGCTCACGGAGCACCAGCGTGCCGCCCTGTTGGGCGAGCGCCGGCTGGGCGAGCGGGATCTGCAGGTCGGTGAAGCCGACCAGCCGGCCGCCGATCACCGCGCCCGCGCTGAGCACCGTCCGGCCCCGGGCGACGTGGGTCCGCTCGTACTCGCGGATCCGGTCCCCGTCCCACTCCTCCTCCCCCACCGGCAGATCGCCGTGGGGTGCGTCGGTGGTCATGCGCCGCTCCAGCAGCGCCCGGTCGGCCAGCAGCGCGTCCGGGGTGCGGTCCCGCCAGGTGACGATCTCGTACCCGGCGCCGGCCGCGGCCTCGAGCGCCCCCAGCCGGTCCTCGTCGACCGGCAGCACCAGTTCCCGGCGGGTCTCCACCAGGTCGCAGGACCAGCCGTGCCGCTCGGCGAAGGCGCGGCCCGGCGCCCCGGGGCCGGGCTCGTCCACCTCGCTCACCAGCGAGTTGCGGCCGTGCGCGGCGGCGAGTACCCGGGCCTCGGCCAGCAGCGCTCTCCCGAGGCCACGGCGCCGGGAGGCCGGGTGCACCGCGAGGTCCACCACCGCCAGCGTCGGGTTGTCCTTGCGCGGGAGGATCAGCCGGAGCGCGCCGGCGACCGCGCCGTCCACCAGGGCGGCCCGGTGGGTGCCGTCCCGGGAGCCACCGGGCGCGACGAGCTCCCGCCCCAGCGCGACGTCCTCCTGCGCCGGCCGGGGCGGGTCCTGCGGCCGGGCGGCCCGGCCGGAGGCGGCCCACACCTCGCACCAGGAGGGGAAGAGGTCGTCGTCGGGGCCGAGCTCGACGATCCGGCAGGAGGGGTCGGTCACGTCCCCGTTCTACTGGCACCGGCAATACCTTTTCCGGCGCTCAGCCCCTCGGCCGCGCGGTCGCCCGGCGAGCGATCAGCCGCCAGTAGGTGCCGGGCAGCAGGCGGACCAGCACGTCGGGCACCGTGGCGCTCCAGCCGATCAGCAGCCGGGGGCGGCGGCGCTCGACGGCCGCCACGATGCGGGCGGCGGCGTCCTCCGGCGGCATCCGCAGCAGCTTGGTGAACTGCGCCCGCCCCTTCTCGTACTCCTCCACCGAGACGCCCGCGCCGGTGCGGGCGCTCTCGGCGATCCGCGTCCGGATCCCACCCGGGTGGACGACCGTGACGCCGATGCCGTCGTCGGCGAGCTCGTGGCGGAGCGCCTCGCTGAACCCGCGGACGGCGAACTTGCTCGTCGCGTACGCGACCTGCCCGGCCGGGGCGAAGATGCCGAAGACGCTGGAGACGTTGACGACGTGGGCGCCGGGGTGGGTCTTCAGCACGGGCAGCAGCATGTGGGTGAGGCGGACGACGGCGCGCAGGTTCACCGCCAGGACCCACTCGAAGTCCGCCAGCCCGATCTGGTCGAAGCGACCGCCCAGGGCGACCCCCGCGTTGTTGACCAGCAGCGTGGTCTCGGGGTGCTCGGCCACCAGCGTCCGGGCCACCCGCGCTGTCGCCTCGTCGTCGGCCAGGTCGACCACGTGCGTCGCCACCCGCAGGGCCGGGTGGTCGGCGGCGATCCGCCCGGCCACCGCCGCCAGCCGGTCGGCGTCGCGGTCCAGCAGCACCAGGTGGCTGCCCCGGTCGGCCAGCTGCGCGGCCAGCGCCTCGCCGATCCCGCTGGCGGCGCCCGTGACGACCGCCGTCCCGCCCGCGAAGGCGTAGGGCCCCATCAGGCCACGACCCGATCCGCGTGGGCGGCTGCAGGCACGCGCGGCTGGAAGGTCATGCCCTCGTCCTCCAGCGAGCCCCGGCGCATCATGGCGACGTCCCGCAGGTAGTTCTGGTGCAGCCGCCAGGGTGTGCGGCGCCCCTGCTGCGGCAGGCCGGCGAGGCTGCGCTGGACGTAGCCCGCCGCGAGGTCGAGGAAGGGCGCTCCCCCGCCCTCCGGCGGGGCGACCGGCGTGGCCGACGCGTAGCCGTGCTCGTCGAGGTGGTCCAGCAGGCGGCAGACGTAGCGGTTGACCAGGTCGGCCTTGAGGGTCCACGAGGCGTTCGTGTACCCGATGACCATGGCGAAGTTGGGCACGCCGGAGAGCATCATGCCCTTGTAGGACACCCGCTCGGGCAGCTCGACCGGCTCCCCGTCGACCACGATCCGCATCCCGCCGACCGGCAGCAGGTTCAGGCCGGTCGCGGTGACGACGACGTCGGCCGCCAGGTGCTCGCCCGACGTCAGCTCGATCCCCTCCTCGGTGAAGGTCGCGATCCGGTCGGTGACGATGGACGCCGTGCCCCGGCGGAGGGCGCGGAACAGGTCTCCGTCGGGCACCAGGCACAGCCGCTGGTCCCAGGGGTCGTAGGGCGGGTTGAAGTGCGTGTCGACGTCGACCCCCGGCAGCTGCTTCTGCGTCATGCGACGGATCAGCGAGCGGACCAGGGCCGGCCGGCGCCGGCTGAGCTGGTAGAGCGCGGTGCTGGTGAGCACGTTCTTCCACCGCACGACCGAGTAGGCCACCCGCTCCGGCAGCCGCGCCCGCAGCTTCTGCGCGATCGGGTCACGGCCGGGCAGCGACATGACGTAGCTGGGCGTGCGCTGCAGCATGGTCACGTGCTCGGCCTGCTCCGCCAGGTTGGGCACCAGCGTGACCGCGGTGGCGCCGCTACCGACGACGACGACCCGCTTGCCGGTCAGGTCGATGCCCTCGGGCCAGTGCTGCGGGTGGAGAAGCTGCCCCCGGAAGCGCTGCTCGCCCGGGAACTCCGGCCGGAACCCCTGGTCGTAGCGGTAGTAGCCGGAGCAGACCGACAGCCACGTGCACGTGAGGGTGACCGTCTCGCCGGTGTCGGCGCGCTCGGCGGTGACCGCCCAGCGGGCCTCGGCGCTCGACCACTCCGCCGACACGACGCGATGGTGGTAGCGGATCCTCTCCGTGACGCCGTACTCGCGGGCGGTCTCCTCGATGTACCGGCGGATGGTCGGCCCGTCGGCGATCGACTCGGGCTCCCGCCACGGGCGGAAGGAGTAGCCCAGGGTGAACATGTCCGAGTCCGACCGGATGCCCGGGTAGCGGAACAGGTCCCAGGTCCCGCCCAGCGCCGCCCGCGACTCCAGCACCGCGTAGCTGGTCCCCGGCCGCTCCCGTTCCAGGTGGCAGGCGGCCCCGACGCCGGAGAGCCCGGCGCCGACGATCAGGACGTCCACGTGCTCGGTGGTCATGCCAGCACTCTCCGGTTCGCTCCGCCGGGCCGTTCGGCCGCACCCCGCGCCGCGGGTGGCCCGCCGACGCTATCGACGCAGTGTCGAGCGAGTCAACGGGGTGTCGAGCCGGGGCCGCGTGCGGCTATCCTCCGCTCCGTGCCGGCTGCCGCGAGTCATGTGCCCGCCGCTGGGCGGGGACGGCGTCCAGTCCGGCCCTCCGGCGACGACCGGGAGCTCGCGATCCTCGCCACCGCCGAGCGCCTCCTCGCCGAACGGCCGTTGGCGGCCATCTCGGTCGACGACCTCGCGCGCGGCGCCGGCATCTCCCGCCCGACGTTCTACTTCTACTTCTCGTCGAAGGACGCGGTACTGCTCTCGCTGCTCGATCGCGTCGTGGCCGAGGCCGACACGGCGATGCGCCGGGCGTTCGACACCCCGGCGGCCGGGGCGCGGGACGGCTGGGCACGCGCGATCGGCGCCTACTACGACACCTTCCGGACCCACCGTTCGCTCACCGTCGCCTGGGCGCAGGCCCGCTCCACCAACGACGAGGTGCGCGCGCTGTGGTCGGCGGTGCTCGAGCGCTGGGTGCAGCGTTCGGCGGCGGCGATCGACGCCGAGCGCGCGCGGGGCGCCGCGCCGCCGGGGCCGGCTGCGCGCGACCTCGCCGTCGCCCTGACCTCGATGAACGAGCGGGTGCTCTACGCCACCTTCAGCGGGGACGGCCCCGCTGTCGCCGAGCACGATGTCGTCGAGGTCCTGCTCGGCATCTGGCTCCCCGCCGTCTACGGCACGACGGCGCCGGACTGATCCCGGCCGTCAGACGGCGACCGTGGCCACCGTGCTGCCGGTGAGGCTGCCGAACCACAGGGTGCCGCCGGACTCGCGCACCCCGGTGAGCATCTCGAACCCGGGGATCTCCCCGCTGAACCGGTGCACCGTCGCCCCGTGGTCGTCGACGGCGAGCACCCCCAGCGTCCGGCCGGGGCTGGGCTGCAGAGCCGGCGGCAGCGCGCTCAGCAGCGCCCGCAGCGGTGCGGGCAGCCGGTGGATGGCGGCCAGCGCCGCGACGCGCGGGCTGGGGAGGGTGATCCACACCAGCCCGTCGGATCCCAGCGCGATGTTGTCGGGGTGGCCGGGGAGGTCGTCGACGAACACCTCGCTCGCGCCGGCCCGGGCGCCGGTCAGCCACACTCGCCGGAGCCGCGCCGCGCCGGTCTCGGCGACCGCCACCCAGGACTCGTCCGCGGCGAGCGCGACCCCGTTCGCGAACTCCAGCCCGCCGAGCAGCTCGGTCACGGTGCCGTCGGGGGTGCGGCGGAACAGCCGGCCGCTGGCGGTCCGCCGGACCAGGTCCGCCCGCCACTGCGGGATGCGGAACCGCTGGGAGGAGTCGGTGAAGTAGATCGTGCCATCCGCGGCGACGGCTGCGTTGTTCACCGCCTCCAGCCGGCGGCCGGCCACCCGGTCGACCAGCGTCCGCACCGCCCCGTCGGCCAGCGAGACCGCCAGCAGCCCGGCGTCGGACGCGCACACCAGCAGCTCGTCCGCCCCGAGGAACTCCAGGCCCAGCGGACGGCCCGGCACGCGGGCGACCGTCTCGACCGGGGCGCCCGGTCCTGCCGTGCGCACGACCCGGCCGTCGGCCAGACCGGTGTAGACCCGCCCAGCCGCGTCGACGAGCACGTCCTCCGGCCCCTCGCCGACCGGTACCACCGTCGTGCCCGCGAAGTCGCGCACGCGCGTCTCCTCCCGCCGCCTGCCCGCGGTGGGTCCGCAGGTCAGCGGCAGTCTGCCCGACGCCCGCCCCGGGCCGCCGGGGTCACTCCCCGACGGCGGCGCCGACCTCGTCGGCGGTGAAGTCCCGCCCCTGGGCCCCGGTGCGCACCACCGTGACCGGGCAGGCGGCGTGGTGGACCAGCTGGTCGCTGACCGAGCCGAGCAGGAGCCCGGAGAAGCCACCGCGGCCACGCGCACCGACCACCAGCAGGGCCGCCCCCTCGGCGGCGGCGAGCAGGCCGGGCACCGGCGCGCGGTGGACGACGTGGCCGGTGACCCGCACCGCGGGGTCCAGACCGGCCGCGGCCACGTGCGCGGTGAGCTCGTCGTGCACCGCCTGCTCCCAGTCGGGCAGCGGCGGCACGTAGCCCGGCTCCCAGGTCGCGGGCCGCGGTGCGGTCGTCATCGACCAGGCGCGCACCACGTGCAGGTCGACGTCGGCGCGGTGGGCCAGCCGACCGGCCCACCGCAGCGCTTCCTGCGCACACTTGGAACCGTCGTGCCCGACGACGACGCCACCCTCGACCTGAACGACCTCACGGACCTCGTCCACCGCTGACCTCCCTGTTGGCGCGCGCCGGTGCGATCACCGTGAGGGTCAGCCTCTCATCACGCGGGGCCGGTCACGTCACCGGCGCCGCCGCGCCGCGCCGTCAGCCCGCGACGGGCTCGCGCCGCGCGCCCAGCAGCGCCAGCTCCTCGGCCGGCGGGACGCCGACCGCCTGCAGGGCCGCGCCGATCCGGTCCGTCAGGCACCGCAGCGACTCCCGGGCCTGGTCGCGCTGCCGGCACAGGTCCTCGAACTCCACGCGCACCGCGGCCAGGCGGGCGCCGGCCGCCTCCTCGGCAGCGGCCCGGTCGCGCCGGGCCTGCTCCGCGACGCGCTCCCGCTCCGCCGCGGCCTCGGCGGCCAGCCGGTCCCGCTCCGCCGCGGCCTCGGCGGCCAGCCGGTCCCGCTCCGCCGCGGCCTCGGCGGCCAGCCGGTCCCGCTCGGCCGCCGCGGCGCGCAGCAGCTCCTCGGCGTCGGCGCGGGCCTTCTCCAGGACGGCTGCACCCTCGGCCCGGTCCCGCTGCGCGTTCACGCGGAGCTGGTCGGCGACGTCGATGGCCAGCTCCTTGATCTCGTGCGCCTTGCGCAGCCGGGCGTCGGCCTCCAGGCGGGCATCGGCCCGCAGCTGCGCCGCCTCGGCCTCGGCGGCGTCCAGCACCTGCGCCGCCTGGTCCTCGGCCAGCCGCAGCACCTCCCCCACCCGTGCGCTGACCACCGGACGGTCCCGACCGACCGGCTGCTCGGCGAGCAGCCGCCGGGAGATCTCCAGCTCGGTGCCGCAGGCGACGACCCGGTCCAGCAGGTGCTCGCGCTCGCGGTGCGCGGCGGCGAGCTCGCCCTCGGCCCAGGCGACGTAGTTGTCGACCTGGAGCCGGTCGTAGCCACGCACGGAGCCCCGGAAGGTGGGCCGGTGGTCCAGCAAGGCCTCCAGATCGCTCGCCGGCTGCGAGGGCCGCGGAGCGCTCCCGTCCGGCGGCACCCCCTCGTCCTGGGCACGGTTGGCGACGAACTCGACACGCCGGAGCATCCGGATGGCCCCCCTGGGAAGTAGGTGAAGCGGAATCTGCCAGAGGGCCACACGGCGCGCGGGCGGCCGTGATTGCTCCGTGACCCGTGTCGCGGGCACCCCGGTGGCGCCACGGCAGGGCGTGCCGGATCGGTTACAGATCGCTTTCACCGGCGCTGGCCACCCGGAGGGGCGACCGGGCATAGAGCCGCGGTACGCCGCGTTGACCCGGCTGAGATGATTGCACTCTCAACCAGTTTGGAGATCGAGATGCAGTTCGGCGTCTTCACCGTCAGCGACATCACCACCGACCCCACGACCGGCCGCACCCCCACCGAGGCGGAGCGGCTGAAGGCGGTGCTGACCATCGCCCAGAAGGCCGAGGAGGTCGGGCTCGACGTCTTCGCCCTCGGCGAGCACCACAACCCGCCGTTCTTCTCCTCCTCCCCCACGACCACGCTGGCGTGGATCGCGGCGCGGACGCAGAGGCTGCAGCTGTCGACGTCGACGACGCTGATCACCACGAACGACCCGGTGAAGATCGCCGAGGACTACGCGATGCTGCAGCACCTGGCCGACGGCCGGGTCGACCTCATGATGGGCCGCGGCAACACCGGACCGGTCTACCCGTGGTTCGGGCAGGACATCCGCAACGGGATCGAGCTGGCGGTGGAGAACTACGCGCTGCTGCGCCGGCTCTGGACCGAAGACGTCGTCGACTGGCAGGGGCGGTTCCGCACCCCGCTCCAGGGCTTCACCTCCACGCCCCGGCCCCTGGACGGCGTCCCGCCGTTCGTGTGGCACGGCTCGATCCGCTCCCCGCAGATCGCCGAGCAGGCCGCGTACTACGGCGACGGCTTCTTCCACAACCACATCTTCTGGCCGGCGGAGCACACCCAGCGGATGGTGGAGTTCTACCGCCGCCGCTTCGAGCACTACGGCCACGGCAGCGCCGACCAGGCGATCGTGGGCCTGGGCGGGCAGGTGTTCATGCGCAAGAACAGCCAGGACGCGGTGGACGAGTTCCGCCCCTACTTCGACAACGCCCCGGTCTACGGCCACGGCCCGTCGCTCGAGGAGTTCAGCACCCAGACGCCGCTGACCGTGGGCAGCCCGCAGCAGGTGATCGAGCGCACGCTGGGCTTCCGCGACTACGTCGGGGACTACCAGCGGCAGCTGTTCCTCATCGACCACGCCGGCCTGCCCCTGAAGACGGTGCTGGAGCAGCTGGACATCCTCGGCGAGGAGGTCGTGCCGGTGCTGCGCCGCGAGTTCGCCGCTCTCAAGCCGGCGCACGTGCCGGACGCCCCCACCCACGCCTCCCGCGTCGCCGCGGCCGGCGGGGCGAAGGACGCCACCGTGCACGCCGATGGCGACAGCGTCACGGGCCAGGCCCGTGAGGAGATCGAGGTCCGATGAGCACGCGCACCCTCGCCGTCGTCAGCGCCGGGCTGAGCAACCCGTCGTCGACCCGGCTGCTGGCCGACCGGCTGACCGCGGCCACGCAAGCCGCGCTGGCCGACCGCGGCATCACCGCGACCGTCGAGGTCGTCGAGCTGCGCGAGCACGCCCGCGACCTCGCCGACAACCTGCTGACCGGCTTCGCGAACGAGGGGCTCCGCCGCGCGGTCGACACGGTGACCGGGGCCGACGGGCTCATCGCCGTGACCCCGATCTTCTCGGCTTCCTACAGCGGGCTGTTCAAGACCTTCGTCGACGTGCTGGACAAGGACGCCCTCACCGGCAGGCCCGTGCTGCTGGGGGCGACGGCGGGCACGGCCCGGCACTCGCTGGCGCTCGAGCACGCGATGCGCCCGCTCTTCGCCTACCTGCGCGCGACGGTGGTCCCGACCGCGGTCTTCGCCGCGCCCGAGGACTGGGCGGGCGGCACCGACGCCGGCCCCGGCCTCTCCGGCCGGGTGCGCCGCGCGGCAGGCGAGCTCGCCGACCTGGTCGCCGGCCGCCCCCCGGCCGTTCCGGCGGATCCCTTCGCCGACCCGACGACCTCGTTCGAGGACCTGCTCCGCGGCAGCTGAGGCCCGCCGGCGGGGCGGCCGGCCCGCCGGGTCAGTCGTCCTCCTCCTCGCCCTCCTCCTGCTCGCCCTCGCCGCCGCCTTCCTCCTGCTCGACGATGCCGCCCTCCTCGGCGGGCTCCTCGGCGCCGCAGGCGGTCGTGGTGAACGCCGCGGCCGCGAGGGCGATCCCCGCCGCGGCCGAACGCCAGCGACGGTTGGGCAGGGACGTGCGGTTCATGGGCTCTCCTCCGGACGGCCGACCGGTGTCGGGTGCGGGTGCTCCCTGGTCTTCCCCGGCCGGGGCCGGCCCACTCCTCGACCTCGGCGCCATCGGCGTCGGGCCGGCGACGCGTCGGAGCGCGGGGCCCTCACTCAGCCGACGGCGTCCTCGGACGGCGGTGCGGTGCCGCCCTGCTCGCCATGCCCGCACATGATCGCCGTGATCGCCGCGCGGTCGGCGGCCGAGGGCAGCCCCCAGCCCGGCTCGTACCCGTAGACCGACGCGAGCGGGCTCGAGGCGGTGCGCCCGGTGAGGATCTCGACCGAGTCGGTCTCGATGAGCCCCGGGTGGGGTACGCCGCACGCCTCGGCGACCTTGAGCAGGTCGCGGCGCAGGGTGCGCACGTAGTTGCCGGCCCGGACGGACTTCAGCTCCGGGTCCAGGCCGCGCACCAGCCAGGCGTTCTGCGTGGCGACGCCGGTGGGGCACGTGTCGGTGTGGCACTTCTGCGCCTGGATGCAGCCGATGGCCAGCATCGCCTCCCGGCCGACGTTCACCATGTCGCAGCCCAGCGCGAAGGCGACGGTCGCGTTGTCCGGGAGGCCGAGCTTGCCGGCCCCGATGAAGACGACCGAGTCGTGCAGCCCCTTGCGCGCGAAGACCGAGTAGACCCGGGCGAAGCCCACCTGGAACGGCAGCGAGACCGTGTCGGTGAAGATGAGCGGCGCGGCGCCCGTACCGCCCTCGCCACCGTCGATGGTCACGAAGTCGACGCCCCGGCCGGTGGACGCCATCAGGTCGGTCAGCTCCTCCCAGAAGGAGAGGTCCCCGACCGCGGACTTGATGCCGACCGGCAGGCCGGTCTCGGCGGCCAGCAGCTCCACCCAGTCCAGCAGGCTGTCGGGATCGGAGAACTCCGCGTGCCGGGACGGGCTGATGCAGTCGACGCCCTCCCGGACGCCGCGCGCCTCCGCGATCTCGGCCGACACCTTCGCCGCCGGCAGCACTCCCCCGAGGCCCGGTTTGGCGCCCTGGCTGAGCTTGATCTCCAGCGCCCGCACCGGCGCGGAGGCCACGAGGGCCTTGAGCCGGTCCAGGTCGAACCGCCCGTGCTCGTCGCGGCAGCCGAAGTACGCCGTCCCGATCTGGAAGACCAGGTCGCCGCCGTGCCGGTGGTGCCGCGAGATGCCGCCCTCGCCGGTGTTGTGCAGGCAACCGGCCAGCGCGGCACCGCGGTTGAGCGCCTCGATCGCCGGACCCGACAGCGAGCCGAAGCTCATCGCGGAGATGTTGACCACCGATTCGGGCCGGAACGCCCCCGCCCGGCCCCGCGCGGCACCCAGCACCTTGGCGCAGGGGAGGGCGACGCCCTGCCCGGTGTGCACGTCGGTGGCCGGCACGGAGACCCCGAAGGTGGCGTGCTTGATCACCGGGTAGCCGGCGGTGAACTCGAGGTCGTTGTCGGTGCCGAAGCCGAAGTAGTTGTTCTCCTGCTTGCTGGAGGCGTAGACCCAGCGCCGCTGGTCGCGGGTGAAGGGCCGCTCCTCGTTGTTGCCGGCCACGAGGTACTGGCGCAGCTCCGGCCCGATCGACTCGATCAGGTAGCGCGCATGGCCGATCACCGGGAAGTTGCGCAGCAGCGAGTGCTCGCGCTGCATCAGGTCACGGGCGGCGACGGCTGCCAGGGCGGAGAGGCCGGCCGCGGCGGCGCGCGAGGCGAGCGTCATTCCTCCACCCTGCCACGGTCGGCCCGGCCCGACAGCTCGTCCGTCGGAGGCGCCACGGTCAGAGGAAGATGCTGAGCACCAGCGCCAGCACGAAACCGATCGTGCCCAGCAGCGTCTCCATCACCGTCCAGGTCTTCAGGGTGGTCTTCTCGTCCATCTGGAAGAACCGGCTGACCAGCCAGAAGCCCGAGTCGTTGACGTGCGAGAGCACCGTCGCACCACCGGCGATAGCGATGACGATCAGCGCGAGGTCCACGGAGCTGAGCCCGTCGGTGGCCGCCACCACGGGGGCGATCAGGCCGGCCGCGGTCGTCAGCGCGACCGTGGCCGAGCCCTGCGCCACCCGGATCAGAGCGGAGACGACGAACGCCGCCACGATGACCGGCAGGCCGATGTCGCCGAGGACGTCGGCCAGCGCGGTGCCGATGCCGCTGGCGCGCAGCACGCCGCCGAACATGCCGCCGGCGCCGGTGATCAGGATGATCGCGCAGACCGGCCCGAGCGCGCTGTTGAGCACCGACTCGACCTCTGCGCCGCTGTCGCCGCGGCGCCGACCCAGCACCCACATGGCCAGCAGCACGGTGATCAGCAGCGCGATCGGCGTCGCCCCGATCAGCTGACCCCAGCGGACCACCGCCGACTCCTCGTCCACGATCCCCTCGGCGGCGAGCGTGGTCAGGCCGGTGTTGAGGAAGATCAGCAGCATCGGGAGGAGCAGCACCGAGATCACGGTGGCGAACCGCGGCGGTGCGGGCCGGGTCGCCGTCCCGGTGGCGGCCCGCCCGCCGGTGGCGATCCCGGGCGAGCTGCCCTCGACCGACGGGTCCGGGGCGTCGTCCGCCGTCTTCGGCTCCCCGGCCAGGATGGTCGGGACGGGGAGCTCGAACCGGCGCCCGGCCCAGAGCCCGAACAGGTAGCTGCCCAGGAACCACGTCGGGACGCCGATGAGCAGGCCGAAGACGAGCACCAGGCCGATGTCGGCACCGATCAGCCCGGCCGCGGCGACCGGGCCCGGGTGCGGCGGCACGAAGGCGTGCATGACGGCGAACGCACCGGCCACCGGCAGCCCGTAGGTGAGCAGCGAACCCCCCAGCCGGCGGGCCACGGTGAACACGATGGGCAGGAAGACGACGAGCCCGGCGTCGAAGAAGATCGGGAAGCCGAACAGCAGCGCGGCGATGCCGAGGGCCAGCGGTGCCCGCTGCTCGCCGAAGCGCTTGATCAGGCTGTCGGCGAGCACCTGGGCGCCGCCGCTGTGCTCGAAGAGCCGGCCCAGCATCGCCCCGATCCCCACGAGCAGCGCGACGCTGGCCAGCGTGGAGCCGAAACCGGCGGTCATGGTGGTGACCACGTCCTCCAGCGGCACCTGTGCCGCCAGCGCCACCGCCAGGCTGACCAGGATCAGGGCCAGGAAGGCGTGCAGCTTCACCTTCATGATCAGGAAGAGCAGGACGCCGACCGCGATCGCGGCGATCAGCAGCAGCACTCCGGCGCTCAGCGCCGGTTCTGCGTCGGGCATGGCTCCTCCACGAGGCTCAGGTCGGGGGGTTCGGGGCTTCGTCCAGGGCGTCGAGCGTGGTCAGGACGTCGGCCAGGGCCGTGGTGGACCGGTCGACGAGGGGGCGCAGCCGCCGGTACACGGCGACGGCGTCGGGGTCCGGCAGCACCGGCTCGTGCACGGCGACCAGCGCGGTGGCGGCACCGAGGTCGGGCAGCTCCCCGAGCGCGTGCCACCCCAGCAGGCAGGCGCCCAGGCCGGTGCCCTCCGGGGAGTCGGCCACCCGCACCGGCAGGTCGAGGGCCGCCGCGAGCGTCCGGATCCAGAGCGGGGAGGCCACCGCGCCGCCGGTCGCCCGGACCTCCCGCACCGGCACGTCCGTCGCGGCGAAGGCGTCCCGCACCAGCGCCAGCTGCTGGCAGACGCCCTCGACGGCGGCGCGCACCAGGTGCGCCCGGCGGTGCTCGCGCCGCAGCCCCAGGTAGGCCCCCCGCATCCCCGACCGCCACCAGGGCGCCCGCTCGCCGAGGAAGTAGGGCAGGCACAGCAGGCCCGAACTGCCGACCGCAACCGCGGCAGCCTCCTCGAGCAGCTGCGCGTCGAGGTCGTCGGCGGCCTCGCCCGCGGGGCCCTCGGCGTCCTCGGGGCCGGCGGCCAGCGCCTGGGCGGCCCAGCGCACCACCGACCCGCCGTTGTTGATGGCGCCGCCGACCACCCAGGCGTCGTCGGTGAGGGCGTAGCAGAACAACCGGCGCCCCGGGTCGACCGTCGGGCGGGGGACGACGACGCGCATGGCCCCGCTCGTGCCCAGCGAGACCGCGGCGACATCCGGGCTCACCGCGCCGACACCCAGGTTGGCCAGCACCCCGTCGGAGGCGCCGATCACCACGGGCAGACCGGGCGGCAGCCCCGTGGCGGCGGCCACCTCCGGGCGCAGGCCGGGCAGCACCGCCGTCGTCGGCAGCACCTCGCCGAGCTGGCGGGGGCGGACGCCGGCGATGCTCAGCGCCTCCTCGTCCCACCGCCCGGCGCGGAGGTCGTAGAGCCCGGTGGCCGACGCACAGGACCGGTCGACCACGTGCCCCCCGCCGCACAGGGCGGCCACCACCAGCTCCTTCACCCCGCCCCAGCGGGGCACCCCGGCCACCCGGTCGGCGTCCTCGGCCCGTTCCCACGACAGCTTGACCAGCGGGGACATCGCGTGCACGGGGGTGCCGGTGCGGGCGTGCAGGTCCGGGGCGCGGCCGTCGGCGACCAGCGCCTGGGCCCACTGCGCCGCGCGGTCGTCGGCCCAGGTCACCACCGGGCCGAGCGGGCTCCCCTCGTCGTCCATGGGCACCAGGCCGTGCATCGCCGCGCTGAGCGAGACGGCGACGACCGAGTCCCCCCGGTCCCGGGCCAGGGCGGCGACCTCGCCCAGCGCCTCGACGGCCGCCGCGGCCAGGCGCACGGCGTCGAGCTCGGCCCGGCCGGGGGCCGGCACGAGGAGCGGGTAGGCCACGCTGGCGACGTCGCGGATGCGGCCGTCGGTGCCCGCGGTGACCGCCTTCGTCGCGGTGGTGCCCGAGTCCAGCCCGACCACGACGTCCACGAACACCCCCCTGACCGGCCCCTCCGTTGGCCGCATCGTGCCCGCACCGCGCACGGCGTGGCAACCGCTCGCGGCTCCGGGCGGCCGCCGATCTCAGCCGGCGGGCGCACCTCCGGCGGGGCGGCGCCGGACGACGTAGCGCCGTGCCCGCCAGTGCGTCGCGGGCTCGTCGACCGGGGCGGCGTCCAGAACCTCCGCCCCGTGCACCGCGACCAGGTCGGCCACCCGCCGCTCGGGCACCCCGGTCATCCGCATCGGTGCGGGGTAGCCGAGCAGGCGCCGCTGCGCCCACCGCACCAGCGGCGCCGGCGCCACCCGCCACACGACACCACGCAGGGTCCACATCGGCCGGGTGGTGCAGTGCACCACGGCCACACCTCCGGGGCGCAGCACGCGGGCGAACTCCGCCAGGTACGTCTCGAGGACCGGGCGCGGCAGGTGCTGGAGGACCCGCTCGGTGTAGACGAGGTCGAACGATTCGTCCGGGAAGGCCCGCAGGTCGGGGTCCTCCCCGAGCACGAAGCGGACGCGTCCGCCGCTGCGGTCCAGGCGGCGAGCGGTCTCCAGCATCGGCACGGAGACGTCGAGGCCCACCACCTCGCGCGCGTGCTCCGCGAGCGCCTGGCTCAGCCGGCCGGCACCGCAGCCGAAGTCCAGGACGCGGTCCCACGTGGTGGGTAGCCCGAGCCCGGCCAGCTGCTCGCGCGCGACCCCGACGTCCCGGCGGCCGAGCTCGAGGAAGGCGTCGGCGTCCCACCGCCCACCACGCTTGTCCGCGGCCACGTGGACGGCCCAGAGCGGGTCCTCCGCCCCCAGGGTCGTCCAGTCCCTGCGCACCTGGTCGAAGCTCATCGCACCCACCGATCTCATGACCCGGACGGCGGACGCTACCGGTTCCCGGGCCGCCGGCTCCGGTCCCGCCCCGCCCCCGGCCGCTGCGCGGAGCGCCCGGCCGAGCGCAGCCGGACGCGGACGGCGGCGTGCAGCGGTACCAGGACCACGCCGTCCCGGGCCAGCCGCGAGCGGAGCTCCCGACGGTGCCGGACCACCCCGGCCAGGCCGATCGCCCAGAACAGGTACTGCACGGCGAACGCCGCCCGGAAGGCGTCCAGGTCGTAGTCGGTGGACGCGCCGGGGGTGAGCAGGTCCAGCACCGCCCCGACGGCCAGGATCGTCAGGAGCGAGGCGACGAACCCGCCGACGTTGACCACACCGCTGGCGCTGCCCTGCCGCTCGACCGGGTTCTCCGTGCGGGCGTAGTCGAACCCGATCATCGAGCCGGGACCGTTGGTGCCGAGCACCGCCACGAGCACGACCAGCAGCCACAGCGGGGCACGCCCGGGCCACAGCAGGACGACGGTCCAGATCGTGGCGGTGGCGGTCAGGATGCCGAAGACGAGCACCGAGCGGCGCAGCGGCCAGCGGGCGCACAGCTTGCCCAGCACCGGCCCGACGCCCATCCCGACCAGCACCAGGAGGGTGAGCAGGCCGGCCGCCGTGCCGGGCGCGAGCCCTTGCCCGACCACCAGGAACGGATAGCCCCAGAGCAGTGCGAACACGGTGCCGGAGAACTGGGTGACCAGGTGCGTGTAGAGGCCGATCCGGGTTCCAGGCTCCCGCCAGGTGTCGACCAGCCCGCGGCGGAGCTCCGCCACCGGTGGCGCCACCGGGCGGACCGTGCCGGGCGGGGCGTCCCGCAGCGCTGCTGCCACGAGCACGACGACGAGCGCGCCGGTCGCTGCGGCACCGAGGAACGTCGCCGTCCACGAGGTGGCGTGCAGCAGCGTCACGAGCGGGTACGCCGCGGCGACCGATCCGATCTGCCCGAGGATGCCGGTGAGCTGGGTGATCAGCGGCGCCGACGTCCCGGGGAACCACAGGGCGACGATGCGCAGCACGCTGATGAAGGTCATCGCGTCCCCCGCGCCCACCAGCACCCGGGCGGCGACGGCCGTCGGCACGTCGGTGGCCAGCGCGAGCAGGAGCTGGCCTCCGGCCATCGTCACGGCCCCGGCCAGGATCATCCGGCGGGATCCGAACCGGTCCAGCGCCACGCCCACCGGCACCTGCAGCGCCGCGTAGACGGCCAGCTGCAGCACGAGGAACAGCGACACCGCCGACGCCCCGGCCGAGAACCGTTCCTGCGCCTCCACCGCCGCCACGCCGAGCGAGGACCGGTGGAAGACGGCGACGGCGTACGCCAGCAGCCCGACCAGCCACATCGCGTAGGCGCGGGCCGACGGGCGGGCGGCCGGGACGGAGGTCACCTGGACAGGACACCGCAACGCGGTCGGCCATTCCACGCCGGGCCGGTGAGTTCCCTCACCGGACCCTCCCGGCGCACTACTCTTGCGAGCCGATGGACCCCTTGGTCGACCCCACCGACGATCCCTCCGTGGACGACGGTCACCGCCGCGGACGGATCCTCTGGGCCCTGGCCACCTGCATGGCGGAGAAGGGGTACCAGGCCACCACGATCTCCGACATCGCGCGCGAGGGCCGGGTGTCGAAGACGATCGTCTACGCCCACTTCCGCGACAAGGAGGAGTGCCTCCTCGAGCTCTACAGCCGGGCCAACGAGAAGGTGCTCGACACGGTGCGCCGGGCGCAGGAGCAGGCGCACGCGGCCGGGCTCCCCTGGCGCGGCCGGCTGCGCGCGGGCATCGGCGCCTACCTGGAGACGCTCGCCGCCGGGCCGGCCGTCGCCTGGGCGGCGCTGGTCGAGGTGCAGGCGGCCGGCCCGCGGGCCCGGGCGCTGCGCCGGCAGGTGTTCGACCAGTACGTCGACCTCATCTGCGAGGTGGCCGGCGGGCTGGCGCAGGACCATCCCGACGAGGTGCGCCCGGTCGGTCGGGAACTGGTGCTCGCCGCAGTGGGCGGCGTCAACGAGCTGATGCTGGCACGGGTGGAACGCGGGGAGGCCGCGCAGCTGTCCGAGGACGTCGACGCCGCCACGGCGACGGTGGTCGGGCTGCTCGAGCGCCGTCCCTAGCGGTGTCCGAGGTGGTACCGGCGGGTACTACCGCTCGGTAGCCGCGCTGTCTACGCTGCCCCGGAACCCGGGTCACAGTGGACGGAGCCCCATGAGCGCACCCCCGCGCGTCGACGCCGGCGCGCCTGCGGAGGCACCGTCGCGTCCGGGGACCGCCGTCGTGCAGCTGCGCATCGACCGGGCGACCGTCGTCCCGGTGGTCGCGGCCGTGCTCATCGCCGGGCACCTCGCCCTCCGGGGCTGGGCCGCGGCGAGCGGCTGGCTCACCGGGCCGGACTTCCTCGCGGCCGCGGTGGCCGCCGGCCTGCCGGTCGACGTCCCCGGACCTCCCGGCGCCGTGGGCCTGGCCCGGGGCGTCGCGGCCATCGCCCCGCTGTCCTGGCCGGCGCTGGTGGGGCTCGAGCTCCTCGGGCAGCTGCTCGTGGACCTCCTCCTGTACCGGCTGCTGGTCGAGCTGTTCGGCCGCCGGCCGACGGTGCTGCTCCCGCTGACGGTCTACCTGACCAGCTCGCTCACGCTCGTGGGCGGGACGTGGTGGAGCGCGGCCGTGGTGCAGCTCCCGCTCCAGCTGGCCCTCCTCGTCGCCGTCCGCGGGCACGTGCACTTCCTGCGCTCGGGCTCGCCCGCACGGGCCCTCACCAGCGCGCTGGCCGTCGCGGCCGGGGTGTTGTTCGCCGTGGAGGCCGCGCTGGTGCCGCTGCTGCTCCTGGCCGGCACCGTGCTCTGGGCGACCACCGGCCCGCTGCGGGCCAGGCTGCGCACCCTCGCCCGGTGGCGGATCGCCTGGGCGGCCCACGCCGCCGCCGTGGCCGTCGGCCTCGGCGCGCGCCTGCTCCTCTCCGATGACCCGCTCGTCGACGGGGCCGCCCTGAGCGAAGGCCTCCGCACGCTGCCCGGCGTCCTCGCGCACACGGTGCTCCCCGGTCTCGTCGGCGGCCCCTGGCGCTGGGAGACCGTGCTGGCGCCGCTGGCCACGCCCGACCCGCCGGTCGGCCTCGTCTGGGGCGCCCCCGTGGCCCTGGCCGTGGTGGTCTTCGCGTCCGTGCTGGTCCGCCGGGGGGCGCTGCGCGCCTGGCTGCTCGCCGCGGTGGTCGTCGTCACCGCCGTGATCGGCGCCGCGTCCTCCGGCGCCACGGCGGGTGCGGTGGCGGCCGACCTGGTTCCGCCGGCCACCACGGCCCTCGTGGCGGCGCTGGCGGTCGGGCTCGCCTTCCTGCCGGTCCGGGAGGCACCCACCGTCCTGATCCGACGGGCCTGGACCACCCGCGGCCGGACGGCCGAGGCAACGGCTCGGCTCACGCGCACCGGAGTCGCACTGGGGGTCGCCTCGGCCCTCCTCGCCGGGGCCGTGCTCTCGACCGCCGGCTTCGCCCGGCACTGGTCGACCAACGCCGGCCGCGACTTCGTCGACAACGCCAAGGGGGCGCTGACCGGGCGCGTCGACCTCGTCCTCGCCGATGCCCCGGTGCCCGAGCACGTCGTCCCCGAGCGGCTGGCGCCGGCCAACCGCGCGTCGGTCGTCCTGGCCGGCCTCCCCCGGCTCCCACCCTTCCTGGCCGAGGGGCAGGTCGTCGACGAGGTGGTGGCCCTGGACGACCAGGGCCACGGCCAGCTGGCCGTCGTCGACCCCGTGAGCACGTCCGGCTCCGGGCCCACCCCGGACTGCGGCTGGCCCGCCGGGGAGGAACCGGCCGAGGTACAGCTGCCGCGGGGGACGCCCGACGGCCGGTGGCTGGTGCAGATCGCCTACTTCGCCGGGGTGGGGAACCTGGTGACCGTGCGGGCCGGGGACACCGTGGGTGCCGGCCTCGCGGAGGCGGGGGTCCACAACCTGTTCGTGCAGGTGAGCGGCCCCGTCGACAGCGTCGTCATCGAGGTGGCCGACCCCCAGGCCCCGCTGTGCGTCGCGTCGGTGGCCGTCGGACAGCCCCTGGCCCTCACCCCCGGCGGGAACTGACCGTGCGCTATCCGGCGCTCAACGGCCTCCGCGCGCTCGCGGCCACCGCCGTGGTCACCACGCACGCGGCCTTCTGGACCGGCTCGTACACCGCCGACACCGGTGGCTACGCCCTGGCCCGGCTGGACGTCGGCGTCGCGGTGTTCTTCGCGCTCTCGGGCTTCCTGCTCTCCCAGCCGCTCTTCCGCGCCGCGGCGGAGGGGCGTCCGGCGCCACGCACCGCCGCCTTCCTGTGGCGACGGGCGCTGCGCATCCTGCCGGCGTACTGGGTGTGCGTCGTCCTGGCCATGCTGTTCCTCCCCGGGAACCGGGAGATGGGCGGCGGTGACTGGTTGCGCTTCCTCACCCTCACCCAGATCTACTCGCGCAGCTGGCACGCCGACGGCCTGGACCACGCCTGGAGCCTGTGCACCGAGGTCTCCTTCTACGTCCTGCTCCCCCTGATCGTCGCCGGGCTGCTCCGGCTCAGCGGCGGTCGGTGGCGACCCGGGCTCCTGCTGGCCGCGCTGGCCGTGGCCTCCCTCCTGGGTTTCGCCTGGTTCGCCTGGGCGGCCTCGGACCCGTACCTGCTCGGTTCGCTGACGCTGTGGCTGCCGGCCTACGCGTCGTGGTTCGGGGCGGGCATGGCGATCGCGGTGCTCTCCGTGGCCTCGCCCGACTGGGCGCCGGTCCGCTGGGCGCACGAGCTGGGCGGCAGCCCGTGGACGTGCTGGGGCGCGGCCGCGGCGCTGTTCTGGGTGGCGGCCGGGCCGTTCACCGGACCCGTCGACCTCTCCTCGGCGCTGACCGCCGGACAGGGGATCACCAAGCACGTGCTCTACACGGGCGTCGCCGCGCTGGCGGTCTGGCCGCTGGTGTTCGGCGACCAGACGGCGGGCCGGGGACGCCGCTTCCTCGCCAGCCGCCCGCTGGACTGGCTGGGTGAGCGCTCCTACGGGCTGTTCCTCTTCCACATGCCGCTGCTGATCGTCCTGTGGGACGTCTTCACCCACCCGCTCGTGGTCGTGCTTCCGGTGACGTGGCTCGTCGCCGTCGCGGTCGCCGCGGTGGTCTACCGCGTGATCGAGCGACCGCTCGTGCTGCGCGGGCGCAACCTCGTCCCCGACCGCCCGGGCGCCCGGGCGGACGGCGCCGGCACGGGCGCGGGCGGCCACGCGGCCGGCATCCCCGCCGGACCGACCCCGCCGGCGGGGGCGACGCGCGGCTGACCTGGGCTCACCCCTCCCGGTGGCGGCCGCCGACCGGCGCCGTACGGATCCACCGCGGCGGGTCGGGCAGCACCCCGGCGACGACGGCGGCAACGGCGACCAGCGCGCACACCTGGCGCACCGTCGACGTGCTGCCGGGGGCGAGCAGCAGGAGCGCACCCGACACGGCCAGCGCGCCGGCGGCCGCCCCGCCGAGGACCAGGTGCCGGTGCCGTCCGGCGCAGCGACCGGCGACGTAGGCGACCGCCAGCGCACCGATCCCCACCGGCCCACCGACCAGCGCGATGCCCGCCACCGCCGCGAGCACGAGCACGGCTGCCGCAGCCCGGCTCCCGCCGCGCTCGGTGCGGGCCCTGCGGGGGCGCGCGGGCAGAGCCGCGAGCGCACCGAGCAGGAGCACGGCACTCGCCCCGACCCCGAGCGCCGTCCGGTAGGCGGAACCGGGACCGAAATCGAGGGCGACCGTCCCGGCCGGGCCCGGTGGCAGCACGTACCCCTGCTGCCACCCGTCCACCGCCACCTTCTCCAGGGGCCGCCCGTCGAGGGTCGCGCTCCAGCCCGGGTTGGTGTTCTCCGGCACCACGAGGAGCGTGCTCTCGCCACGGGCGCCGACCTCGACCCGGCGGTGCTCGGCGTCCCAGCGGACCACATCGGCCGGCCGCCGGTCGATCCCGTCCGCGGGGGCGCCGGACCTCGTCAGCGTCGCCGTGTCGACGGTCAGCAGGTCGGTGCCGGGAGCGACCAGCCGGTGCTCGCCGCCGGGGAGGCTCACGGTCCCCTCGTCCCCGCAGACCGAGAGCTGCAGCGGCTGCAACGAGGCGAGCGCGCCGACGGTGGTGCGGGCGGAGGTGCGGAACGTCGTCCCGTCCACGGTGACCACGGGCCCCTCCGCGCACGGGACCACGACCGGCGCCTCGAGTTCCGGCGCAGGATTCGGCTCGCCCACCTGCAGTTCGCTGACGCCGATGCCGAGCCGCTCGGTCGTGCGGCTGTAGGGGTCGAACGACGACAGTTCGAGCGGCCGCCGGAGGCCGACCAGCAGCCGGTCGGTGGTGATCGGGGCGAACCGGACGCTGCCGTCGTCGTCGAGGGCGAGGAGCGCGGGCAGGCCGCCGCCGGCGTCGATCGTCACCGCGGTCGGGACCGCAGCCGCCAGACCGGCACGCGTGACGATCCGCACCGAGTCGACCGTGCGGGGTTCGCTCCACCGGAGCTCGAGCGAGGGGGTCCCGTCAGCGCGATCGGCGAGCCACGCGGTGCCCGGATCGCCGTCCACGGCGGCCGCGGCGCTGCCTCGGGGATCCTCGACGGCGCTGCTGCTCGCCGTCACCGCCACGTCGGTCCCCCGGATCCGGGCGAGGAGCGCGTCGAGCGCGGGGCCCGGCCGCGGCACCGCCGTCACGGACAGCTCGTAGGCGGCCGGCCGGGTCACGGTGAAGGCCCGGTCCAGCCCCTGCGGCTCCTCCGCCCCGGTGGGCAGCGCGGCCGCGCAGCGGGGGCCGTCCGCGGCCACGAGGCAGCCGGCGCGGCCCGGACCGGAGGTGTCGAACGCGTACACGTCGACCTGCCCGGCCGGTTCCGGCGTGACGACGGTGCGGCTCACCGCGACGCCGGGCAGCTCGACTTCGGCCAGCGCGAGGACCCCGGCCGCTCCCCCGGAGGGAGCGATGGTCAGCGAGGTCGTGCGCCCCGGTGGCAGGGGCAGCTGCTGCGGCTGGTCGGTGTCCTGCACTGCCACGTCGAAGGCGCCGGCGTCGGTGGTGAGCCGGATCCGGTGCGGCAGCTCCGCGGCCGACGGATCCAGCGTGACGGTGACGGTGCCGGCGAGGAACTCCGCATCGGTCTCCAGCCGCCACCACAGGGCCCCCGGCTCCGTCGCGTCGTCGGCAGGGCGCCACGCCGTCCGCGGATCGCCGTCCACCGCCGCCCACGGCGAGGCGTCGGGTCGGGCGCCGCCGCTGGTGCCGGGGTCCGAGGCGGAGCTCCCCGCGCTCGGTGTACCCCCGCTGTACCGGACGGTGCTGAGGGCCGGCCCTGCCACCGGGTAGTCGGTCGCCACGCCGGCCAGCCGGAGCGGATCGTCCGGGGAGAGCCCCGCCGACTCGGCGCCGGTCAGCCGACCGAAGGTGCGTTCCCGCCGGACCAGTGCGTCACTGACCATGGTCGCGCCGGTTGCCCCCGCGACGTCGGCGCCCGCGAGCACCGCCGGCCGGCCCTCGATCAGCTCCTGCTCCTCCAGCGCCAGCACCGCATCCGGACCGCCGTGCACGGTGACCGCGTCGGACAGCGGCGCGGTCCAGGCCGTCGGCGCCGGGTCGCTCACGGTGAAGATCTGCACCGCCGGGCTGGGCTCCTGGAGTCCGGCGTCGAAGCGCGTGCCCGCGACCGGCATCTCCGCGGGGTGGTCCGGTCCGAACTCGGCGACCAGCTCGATGCCCGGGGAGTCGCGCAGCGCCTGGCGCACGAGCGCAGGACGGGTGGCACCGGCCGGGCCGGCGTCGAGGTCGTTGCGCAGCACCAGGTGCGAGATGCCGGCGCGGGCGAGGAACCGGGTCAGCCCCGCGGACCCCGCGCCGCGGGCCAGCCGCTCCTCCACCGCGTCGAGGAGGCGGATGTGCGCGGGCGGGGTCAGCGGGATCGCGCTGCGCACCTCCCAGGGGGACTCCGCCAGGGCCTGCAGGGGCTCGTCGCCGGTGGACCCCCACGCGTAGGTGGCGAACGACGACCCCGGCACCAGCAGTGCCCGCCCGCTGGGCTGCGCGTCCGCGAGGTAGTCGGCGGTCTCCTGCCAGTAGGAGGGGATCGCCACGAAGGCCCCCTGCGCGGGGATTCGGTCGGCCAGCGCGGGCGAGGTGGTGGCGAGGAGCGCCAGGGCGAGCAGCGCGAGGGCGGCGCGCGCCCCTTCGCGGCCCGCCCGCCCCCACCAGGCCGGGCGCCCGGACAGGGCCGTCCGGTGCTCGCGCGCCCGACGGAGCAGCACGGCGAGCAGGTGGGCCAGCCCGAGGACCAGCGGCAACCGGAGGACGGGTTCGAACTTGTGCACGTTGCGGAGCGGGGCCAGCACGCCGTCCAGGGCATCGTGCAGCCGGCCGGCGAGCAGCCCGTCGACGGCCGCGAGATGACCGAGCGAGACGAGGGCGACCCCGGCGAGCAGCCCGAGCACCAGCCAGGTCCGCTCCGGCAGGCCCCTGCGGGCCAGCGCGAACAGCCCGGCGGCGGCCAGGACCACCGTGGCGGCGACGGGTAGCGCGTCCCGCGCCAGCGCCCAGCCCGACGGCCAGTAGGGACCGGTGGGCGTGGCGAGGTAGGGGACCCAGTGGGAGGCCCCGCGCAGGATCGTCGTCAGATCCGTCGGGGCCGTGGTGGTCGCGGCCGTCTCGATGTAGTCGAGGAACGGCGGGCTGTACCGACCCAGGAGCAGCAGGGGGACGGCCCACCAGCTGGACGCGAGCGCCACGGCGGCCACCCACCAGGCCGCCAGCCGCCGGCGGAAGGGGCCCGGCTGGCGGGTGAGGAGGTAGAGCACCGGCAGCGGCAGGACGGCAGCGGTGGCCACCGCGTTGACCCCGCCGACGCAGAACACCGCGAGGCCCGAGAGCGCTGCCGCGCGGCGTGCCGAGCCGTGCCCGGCGGCCCCGACGAGGGGCAGCAGCACCCACGGCGCGAGCGCCATCGGGAGCACCTCGATGCTGACCGAGCCCACGAGGGAGACCATCCGGGGCGCGAGCGCATAGGCCAGCCCGGCCAGCAGCGCGGTGGCCGGCGTGCCGATCCCCAGCCGGCGGGCCAGGAACACCACGCCCAGGAAGGCGGTGCACAGGAGCACCGCCCACCAGAGCCGCTGGACCAACCACAGGGGGATGCCGGCGCCCTGGCCGAGGACGAAGAACGGCCCCATGGGGAACAGGTAGCCGTAGGCCTGGTTCTGCACCTGGCCCGCGATCCCTTCGGGCTCCCACAGCTGCAGCGCCCGGGACAGGAAACCCGCGGGGTCGACGTAGAGGTCGACCTTGGTGTCGGGGACCAGGCGGCCGGACGACTGCGTCAGCGCGAGCGCGGTCAGGGCAGCGCACACGGCGGCCAGCCGGACGCGCCACACGAGGCTGCTGCCACCGCTGCGGACGGCCGGCGGCACGGGCACCGGGGAACGCGCGGAGCCCGCCGGACGGGATCCGGCGGGCTCGCGCGCGAGGGTCGTGGCCATGGGTGCACCTCCGGAGGGGGCACCCCCTCCCCGGCCGGTCAGTGGCCGGTGGCCGCCCGCGAACCGCCGTCGACGTACGCCGGCCGGCCGGTGCGCCGGTCCCGGGCCACGAGGACGGCCCCGCCCACGAGCAGGACGAGACCCACCCCTCCGAGCACCAGGGGAACGGTCTGCTGGATGAGGGTGATCTGGCTGCGGTTGTCCTCGGCGCGCTGCACCCCGTCGGCGATGGTCTCCTCCGTGCCGCTGAAGGTGCCGGCCAGCATCGTCACGCCGGTGGTGCCGTCGGGCCCGCGCAGCACCGTGTTCGGCGACTCGGACGCCGTCACGACGACGCCGCTGGTCGGCTCGACCCAGACGGTCCGCTCGTTGCTGTAGACCACCTGGGCCTCGACGGTGCCCGCGTCGGGGTCACCCACGAGCGTGCCGGGGACCTCGGTCTCCCGGATCACGGTCTCGGGCACCGTCGTGACGAACTTGTAGACGTCGAGCCCCTCCAGCTCCTCGACGCCCTCGAAGCGGGCGGGGAACGCCTTGCCCGTGGTGGGGTTGAACAACTCGTAGTCGCGCTGCTCGGTGCCGAAGGGGAACGTGAGGGTGAGCCCTTCGACGTCCTTGCTGCGGTCGTCGTCGACGTGGTCGGAGTCGCAGTCGACGGCCACGGCCTCGGTGCGGTCCAGGCAGACCCGGTAGGTGGAGGCGTTGAGCAGCGTCCCGTCGGTACCGTTCACCGTCGACCCGAAGCTCCAGACGGCGACGCCGTCGCCGGCATCCGCGGAGTCCGGTTCGCCCTGCACGCGCTGCTGGACCTCCGCCTCCAGACCCCGCAGCTGCCGCATCTCGCCCAGGTCGAAGAAGCTCACGCCGCTACCGGAGGCGGTGGGCTCCGCCGTCTGGTCCAGCGGCAGCTTCACCATGGTGGGCGCCAGGATCAGCCGCACGGAGAGCGCCGCGGCGATCAGGAACGCCCCCGCACCCAGCAAGATCAGCCCGATGACGCGTCCTCGCATGCGGTTGGCTCCTCTGCATCGGCGCGACAGCTCCACTGGCATCGCGGCGCGGCAACACTACTGGCGGGTAGCCAAAAGGCAAAGACCAGCCGATACGAGGCAGTACCACGCCCAACCGGCTGGCGGATACCGCGCCGTACCAGGCCCACCCCCTCCTCACCCGGTCGGGCGACTCGGACGCAGGTAACCCCGGGTACCGGGGCGGCGGATCGCACTGGTGCGGTTCGGGGAACCGCTCCGCGGCGGCGTGGCTCACCGGCGGCGCATCACCACGACGAGGTTCCAGCAGACGACCTCCCGCAGCAGTGGCACCGCCACGACCCAGCGCGCCCACCACGGGTGGTACCGCGGGTAGGTCGTGACGACGTCGACGTCCGGGCAGCGCCGCGCCCACCGCAGTGCGGCCCCCACGGACACCGGGAACAGCGACTCGCCGAACCGGTTCTTCGGCTCCCGGCCCTCGCGGCGCCGGTACCGGCGTCGCGCCCGGTGCCCGCCCAGGTAGTGCCAGGGCCCGGTCTCGTGGCCGCCGTGCGGGGACCACCAGGGGGTGAAGGAGAGGAAGATCGTTCCCCCGGGCCTCGTCACGCGGACCATCTCGGCCGTCATGGTCCAGGGGTGCGCGACGTGCTCCAGCACGTTCGACGAGTAGCAGACGTCCACGCTGCCGGTGCGGATCGGCAGCGCCTCGCCGCTCCCGCGGACCGTGCCGGGCTCCGGCTCCCCCCGGGCGACGAGCTCGCCGGCGTCGGGCTCCAGCCCCGTGTAACGGGCCCCGGCCGCCCGGAACTCCCGGGCGAAGTACCCCGGGCCGCCGCCGACGTCGAGCACGGCCCTCCCCCGCAGGTCGACGTGCTCCGCGAGCTGCCGCACGGAGTCCCGGGCCAGCGTTCCGTAGAACAGGTCCGGGTCGGACTGCTCCCGGAGAAATGCCCGGAAAAGTGTGATCGACCGGGCGAACGTGGCGGTGCGCGCCATTCCTGTAGCACCCCATCCTCTCGGTGAAGGGACTGGCCGAAAGCCTGGTACCGGCGGGTACTCTCCCGCGGTGCCCATGCGATCAACGGCGATCGACGTCCTCTTCGTCAACTGGCGGGACCTGAGCCACCCCGAGGGCGGGGGCTCCGAACGGTACGTCCACCGCATGGCGGAGGGGCTCGCGGCCACGGGCCTGCGCGTCACGCTGTTCTGCGCGGCCCACGAGCGGGCCCCGGCCGAGGAGACGCTCAACGGCGTCCGGGTGGTGCGCCGCGGCGGACGGTTCTCGGTGTACCCCCACGCCCTCGCGTTCGTCCGGCGGCACCGGCCCCGACTGGTGGTCGACGTGCAGAACGGCCTGCCGTTCGCCAGCACGCTGGTGACCCGGGCCCCGGTGCTCAACCTCGTGCACCACGTGCACCGCGAGCAGTGGCCCATCGTGTTCGGGCGGTTCGGCGGTGCGCTCGGCTGGTGGCTGGAGTCCCGGGTGGCCCCGGCGGTGTACCGCCGGTCCCCGTACATCGCCGTCTCCCGGGCCACGGCCGCCGAGCTCGTCGGGCTGGGCGTGGCGGCCGACCGGATCGCCGTCGTGCCCAACGGTGTCGAGGAGCCGCCGCCGGTGACGTCCCGGCCCTCCCCCACGCCCAGGCTGGTGGTGCTGTGCCGCCTCGTCCCGCACAAGCGGGTGGAGCACGCCCTCGAGGTGGTGGCCAGGCTGCGTCCGCGGTGGCCGGACCTGCGGCTGTCCGTCATCGGTGAGGGATGGTGGGGCGACGAGCTGCGGGCCGCGGCGGAGCGGCTCGGTGTCCGCGAGCTCGTGGACTTCCACGGCTACCTCGACGAGCAGGTCAAGCACGAGGAGCTGGCCCGGGCCTGGGTGCACCTGTGCCCGTCGGTCAAGGAGGGCTGGGGCCTGGTGGTGACCGAGGCCGGGGCGCACCGGGTGCCGACGGTGGGGTACCGGTCGGCCGGTGGCCTGCGGGAGTCGGTGGTCGACGGTCGGACGGGGGTGCTCGTCGACGACCTCGACGAGATGGTCGAGGCCGTGGAGCGACTGCTCGCGGGCGAGGCGACCCGCCGCCGGATGGGCGAGGCCGCCGCCCGACACGCAGCGGGGTACAGCTGGGACGCGAGCGTGAAGGGCTTCGCCGACGTGCTGTCGGCAGCTGTCGCTGTCAGGCGGTCAGCGCGCGCCGTAGTCGAGGACGTCGACCTGCTGGCCGGCCTGCTCGAGGGAGTTGTCGGGGTCGACCGCGGCGGAGACACCGGCAACGGCGGCGACGGCGAGACCGGCCCCGCCACCGAGGGCGATCACGACGGCGATGAGGGTCTTCATCGGGGGGCTCGCTTCCGCAGGAGTCGACGACGGCCCGTCACGCTAGATGTCCCGGCGAAGATCCACAACAGCGAGCCCACGCAGACCCCGAGCGCCACCGCGTGAGCGGCCACCACCGCCGTCACCCGGACGGAGGACGGCTCGGGCGCCGGCCGGGCGCCGGGCACCCGGTGCAGCCGGAGATCGGGACCGTCCACCACCAGCGGCAACCCGATCACGGCGGCGGGCACGGGGCGGCCGGGGGTGCCCCGTTCGACGAGCACCCAACCGATGCCGAGGTCGGCGAGCGCCCGCGGGTCGTCGACGGCCGCGGCCACCGCGCGCGCCCGCTGGTCCTCCCCCGCCACCGCCCGGCCACCGACCACGAGCTCGTCGTCGGTGACGGTCGGGCGAGGCAGCCAGCGAGGCGCCGGATCCAGCAGCGGCCGGCCCGCGTTCCACTCGAACGCCCGGTAGCTGCCGAAGGGCAGCACGAGGACGTCGCCGGTGGCGTCCTCGGCCGACAACCGCTCGCGGACCCGTTCCCAGTCGGCCGGGTAGCTGACCGGCTGCAGCCGGCCCCCGGCGCCCCAGGCCAGGTCCGGCAGGGCGACCAGCGGGAGCGCCAGCACGGCCGCGACGGCGACCCCGCCCAGGCCCGGCGAACCGCTCCGCGCCGTGACCGCCGCGGCGAGGCGGCGGGCGCCGAGCCCGGTACCGACGGCCAGGGCCAGCGCCCACCACGCCGCCCACTTCTGCCCGTCCCGCAGCAACCCGGCGCCCGGCACCGTCCGCACCACCCACTCGAACAGGTCGGCGAGGCCGGGGACGGCGCCGGCACAGGCCAGCACCACGCCGGCTGCGGCGAGCAGCAGCAGCCGGCGCGCGGGCCCGGTCAGCGCCTCCCGGGTGGTCCAGCCGACCGCGGCCACGGCCAGCAGCACCAGGGTGAGCAGCGGGACGAGCACCGAGGTGCGGCTGCCGGGGACCGCGCCGGCGTTCCAGATGCCGCCGGTCCCGAGCACCGACAGCAGCGTTCCGCCCCAGCCCTCCGGGCGCGCGGCGAAGGCGCCCACGCCCGCGGGATCGGAGGCGCCGCCCGCGGGGTGCAGCGCGCCGGCCACGATCCACGGCAGGGAGAGCACCAGGACCCCGCTCCCGGCCACGAGCAGCCGCTCGCGACCGACCAGCACGAGCACGAGGCCGGCGGCCAGCAGGGCGCCCGTCGGGGTGAGCGCCGCCGGCGCGCAGACCAGCAGCAGCCGGGGCAGGGCGCCCGGCAGGCGCTCGCGCACCCGCAGCGACGCCCGGGCGATCCAGGGCAGCGCGGCGTAGGCGAGCAGCAGCGCCCAGTGCCCCATGAGCAGCCGCTCGGCGAGGTAGGGGCTCCACCCGTACACCAGCCCCGCGACGGCGGCCGCGACTCCGCGCCGGCCGTCGGCACCCGGCGGAACCAGCCGCGCGGCGCCGAGGACGGCGGCGAAGACCGTGCCCAGGAGGACCGCCTTCTGCACCACGTCCCCGGGCACGACGGCCGTCAGCAGACCCATGACGGCGTCCACCGGCACGGCGCGCGGCAGGGAACCACCGAGGCCCAGGGCGTCCAGGTCGAGATCCTGCCTCGGTACGAACACCATGTCACGGAGGAGGACGAAGCCGGGGGCGAGCGCCGGACCGGTCACGAGCAGGGCCACGGCCAGCGCGAGCACCCGCGCGGGCCACGGCGATGCGTCGGGCCGGGCCCATCGCTGGTCCACGTGCGCTCGCACCTCCGTCCCGACAGCCGGCACGCCGGGCTCCCGGCGGACGAGCGCAGAGTATGGGGGTGAGCGCACTGGGATCGAGCAATCGCCGGCGGGACGTCGGCCCGGCGGCGCGGTCACCCCGTGCGCTCGGCTCGGCGGCCCTGGTGACCGTGGCATTCCTGGGCGCCAACGCGCTCGCCTACGTGTTCACCGTGCTCGCCGCCCGGCTGCTCGCCCCCGCCGCCTACGGGGAGCTCGCCGCGCTGCTGGGCGTCGTGCTCGTCGGCGCGGTGCCGGGCACCGGGGTCCAGACCACCGCCGCGCTGGTCCTCGGCGGACGCGCGGGCGACCCGCGGACGACCGGCCGGTTGCACAGCACCGCCCTGGCCGTGGGCCTGGGCGTCAGCGCCGGAGCGCTGGCGCTCGCACCCCTGCTGGTGGCCCTCCTGCACCTCCCCACCGCCGGCGCCGCGGTGTGGCTGGCGCTGCTGCTCCTCCCGCAGACCATGGTCGTGGGGTACCAGGGGCTGCTGCAGGGCGCGGGGCGGTTCCGCCGGCTGGCCGTCCTGACGGTGGCCTTCGGCGCGGGCAAGCTGAGCGGTGGGCTCGCCGGGTTGCTCATCGGCGGCAGCTCGTCGGGCGCGCTCGCCGGCATGACCGCCGGGGCGGCCCTCGCCGCGCTCGGCGGCTGGGTGGCCGCGGGCCGACCGGGGCTGGTGCGCGGCCTGGGCCGGCCCCTCGCCGCGTCGCTGCGGGCGGCCGGCGCGTTGCTCGGCCTGGTGGTGCTGCTCAACCTCGACGTGCTGCTGGCCCGCCACCACCTGCCCGGCGCGACGACGGGTGAGTACGCCGTCGCCTCGATCATCGCCAAGGTCGCGTTCTGGCTGCCGCAGGGCGTCGGCGTGGTCCTGCTCCCCCGGCTGGGCGACGCCGCCGGCCGGCACGCGGTGCTGCCTTCGGCGCTGGCCGCCGTAGCGGCCGTCGGCGCGCTGCTGACGGCCGGCACCGCCGCCCTGGGCGGAGCTGCCCTCCCGCTGATCGGGGGTGCGGCGTACGGCGACGAGCTCGGGAGCGCCACATGGCTCTTCGCGGCGCTGGGCACGCTGCTGGCGCTCGCCCAGCTGCTGCTGTTCTCCGGGATCGCCGCGGCCGACCGGCTCGCCGGCGTCGCGGTGTGGTCGGCCGCCGTCCTCGAGACGGTCGTGGTCTCGGCCCTCGCCGCCGCCGGCCGGTTGACGCTGCTCTCCCTGGTCTCCACGGCCCTGCTGACCGCCCTGCTGCTCGTGGGGGTGGGGCTGACCCGGCTGCACCGCGCCCGCGCGGTCCCCGCGATGACCGCCGACGGCGTGGTGCCGGCCCCGCGGGCGTGATCCACACCGCCGGGACGGGACGACTACTCGCGGGCCGGACAGGGCAGGAGGACCACGTCGTCGGTCGGCGGCCTCCGCGGGCGGCCGACCGCAGCCGTCCGTCCCCGAGACGAGAGGAGCGCCGCCCGTGGCGTCCGTCATCCATTACACGATCGCGACCGAGGCCGAGAAGAGCCCCGACTTCCGCCGGGTCCTGTGGACCGGCAAGAACACCCAGCTGGTCATCATGACCATCCCGCCGGGTGGGGAGATCGGCGAGGAGACGCACGAGGACATCGACCAGATCCTCACCTTCGTCAGCGGCATCGGTAAGGCCGTCATCTCGGGCAACGAGAAGAACGTCGCGCAGGGCGACCTGGTCGTCGTCCCCGCCGGCACGAAGCACAACTTCCTGAACACCGGCGAGAACCCGCTGGTGCTCTACACGGTCTACGGCCCGCCCGAGCATGCCGACGGCGCGGTGCACAAGACCAAGGAGGAGGCCGACGCCGCCGAGGAGTCGGGCGAGGACGAGCCGCCGACGTCCTGACCCCTCCGCAGGACCACCGGCCGGGGGGGGGGGGGGGGGGGGGGGGGGGGGGGGGGGGGGGGGGGGGGGGGGGGGGGGGGGGGGGGGGGGGGGGGGGGGGGGGGGGGGGGGGGGGGGGGGGGGGGGGGGGGGGGGGGGGGGGCCCGCGCG
>NZ_JBJHAL010000029.1:0-56888 GCF_054050995.1 Blastococcus sp. SYSU DS1021
TCACAGAGTTACGGCGGCCATGGCGAGAGGGAAACGCCCGGCAACATTCCGAACCCGGAAGCTAAGCCTCTCAGCGCCGATGGTACTGCCCTGGAGACGGGGTGGGAGAGTAGGACGCCGCCGGACATACTTCACCGAACGGGGGTCAGAGCGAGCGCTCTGGCCCCCGTTCGCTTTTCCATGTCCGCCGCCGGCCGTGCTGGTCGTGTGCGGCGTCTAGCAAAGAGGTACTGAAAAGGCATGACTGCTCCGCGACGTGGTTCCGGCGGGTCCGGCGACGGGCGACAGGGTGGCCGCGGCCCCCGGTCACAGAACGATCGTCGGCCGGAGGGCGGTGCTGGCGCGCGCGGTGGTGCCCGAGGCGATCGACCGGCTCGGCCGCAGGGCGACAGGCCGGCTCGCTCTCAGGGGGATCGTCCCCGTGGTGATTGGCAGGACCGTCGTCCCCAGGGTGACCGCCCGGGTCGACCGCAGGGCGACCGCCCGCGTGGTGACTGGCAGGACCGCCGTTCCCAGGGCGACCGCTCGGGGCGACCGCAGGGTGACCGGCCCGGGCGGCCGCAGGGCGAGCGTCCCCGTGGTGACTGGCAGGACCGTCGTCCCCAGGGCGACCGCCCGGCTCGACCGCAGGGCGACCGCCCGCGTGGTGACTGGCAGGACCGTCGTCCCCAGGGCGACCGCCCGGCTCGACCGCAGGGCGACCGCCCGCGTGGTGACTGGCAGGACCGTCGTCCCCAGGGTGACCGCCCGGCTCGACCGCAGGGCGAGCGTCCCCGTGGTGACTGGCAGGACCGCCGTCCCCAGGGCGACCGCCCGGCTCGGCCGCAGGGCGAGCGTCCCCGTGGTGACTGGCAGGACCGCCGTCCCCAGAGTGACCGCCCGCGTGGTGACTGGCAGGACCGTCGTCCCCAGGGTGACCGCCCGCGTGGTGACTGGCAGGACCGGCGCCCCCAGGGCGACCGCCCGGCTCGGCCGCAGGGGGACAGGCCGGCTCGCTCTCAGGGGGACCGTCCCCGTGGTGACTGGCAGGACCGCCGTCCCCAGGGCGACCGCCCGGCTCGGCCGCAGGGCGAGCGTCCCCGTGGTGACTGGCAGGACCGCCGTCCCCAGGGTGACCGCCCGCGTGGTGACTGGCAGGACCGCCGTCCCCAGGGTGACCGCCCGCGTGGTGACTGGCAGGACCGGCGCCCCCAGGGCGACCGCCCGGCTCGGCCGCAGGGGGACAGGCCGGCTCGCTCTCAGGGGGACCGTCCCCGTGGTGACTGGCAGGACCGCCGTCCCCAGGGCGACCGCCCGGCTCGACCGCAGGGTGACCGGCCGCGTGGTGATTGGCAGGACCGCCGACCGTCGGGGGAAACGCCGCAGGTCAACTGGCGCGACCGACGCCCGGAGGGTGGTCCCTCCGGCGGCCGTCCGTCCCGGGACGCGCAGGACCGGCGCCCCCCGGTGCCGGTCGGTCCGGAGATCCCCGAATGGGCAGATCCCCGGGAGCTGGATCCTGCGATCCGCGCTGCCCTGAAGGGGCTCGACCCGCGCAACTCCGCCAAGGTCGGGGGGCACCTGGTCGCGGCCGGGTCCCTGGTCGACGAGGACCCGGAGACCGCGCTCGCCCATGCACGCGCTGCTCGTGATCGGGCTTCCCGGCTGGCCGTCGTCCGCGAGGCCGTGGGGGTTGCGGCCTACCACGCCGGCGACTACGCCGAGGCGGCTCGGGAGATCCGTGCCTACCGCCGCATGAGCGGGGATCAGGGCTATCGCGCAGTGCTGGCCGATTGTGAGCGTGCGCTCGGCCGTCCCGAGGTGGCCATCCGCCTGGTGAACGAGGCGCTCGCCGAAGGCGTCGACGCCGAGGAGACCGTGGAGCTGCGACTGGTCGAAGCAGGCGCACGACAGGATCTCGGCGAGGAGGCTGCGGCCCGCCTGGTCCTCGAGGCGGCTCTCGGTGGTCGCCCCGAGCCGTCGGCTGTGTTCGCCGGCGATCCGGGCCGGCTGCGGCTGGCCGCTGCCTACGCCGAGCTCCTGCGAGCCCAGGGCGAGGACGAGCGTTCCGATCAGTGGCTCGAGGCCGTCGCGGCAATCGATCCCGAGCTGGCGGGTGAGGATTTCGGCGTCGAGTTCAGCGAGGTCGACGAGGCAGACATGTCCGGAGAGGACGTCGTTCGGGCGGACGTGGTTCCGGGGGAGATCGCTCCGGAGGAGGTGGTTCCGGGAACAGAGGCTCCGGAGGACGTCGCTGCGGAGGACGTCGCTGCGGAGGACGTCGCTGCGGAGGACGTCGCTGCGGAGGACGTAGTCCCGGGAGCAGTGGCCCCGAGAGACATCGCGTTGCAGTTCATCGCTCCGGAGGACGCGAGCCCGACCGCCGGTACCCCGGACGACGGTAACCGCCCGCAGGCGATGAGCTTCGCCGAGGAGGTCGAGGCGGAGGTCGCCGAGCTGCTGGGTGAGACCGACGGCGACGCCCCCTCCGCTGACGAGCGAGCGGGATCCGGGAGCGACGACCAGGAGTCCTGACCCCGAGTCGGGGACGAACCGCCGTCCACACCCGCGCGTGACTCCACAGATCGGGTCGTACGGCGGACGAGGGCGGCACGACCGACCAGGCTGCGGGCATGAGCGTGGCTGTGATCGATCGCAACGACGTGGTCCTGCGGGGGCGGTTGTCCGCCCCCGCAGAACTGCGCACCCTGCCGAGCGGCGACGCGCTGCTCAGCTTCCGTCTGGTGGTGCGCAGACCGGTGCCCACGGTGCGAGGTCGGTCGGTGGACGTCCTCACCTGCATCACGTACGACCGGGCGCTGCAGCGGCGCATCGCCGCCTGGCAGCCCGGTGACGTCGTGGAGGTCGAGGGAGCGCTCCAGCGGCGCTTCTGGCGCACCGGGTCAGGTACCGCGTCGGTCTGCGAGGTCAACTGCCGGCGCGGACGGAAGGTCCCGCGGTCGGCCGGGCGAGCGGCGGGGGAGACCGCCTGACCAGCGTGGCCCGCCGGTCAGTCCGTGAGGGGCCGCAGCACCAGGCCCGTGCGCGGCTTCGGCACGAAGAGGGTGGACTTCCGCGGCATGCGGGCGCCCGCGCGCGCGACCGCGGCGACGTCGGTGGGAGACGGGGCGCGCAGCAGCACGGCGACCCCGTCCTGTTCGAGCGCGGCCGCGACCGCCTCCTCGAGGGTGTGGGCGATGACGACGGCGTCCACCGTGTCCGGCCGGGCCCACAGCAGCTGGACGAGCCCGTGGTGTGCCAGCACCACGTCGAGGTCGCGCCAGGCCGGTGGGGCCTCCGGCGGAACGGCGGCCCGGACCACCGGGTCGGCGCCGGTCAGCCGCACCAGCCGGGCGCCGTCGGTCAGCAGCAGCCCCCGCTCGGCGGGATCCCCCAGCCAGGTGCGCGCCGCCGCGACGACCGCGCCGGCGCCCGCCCCGATGACCGGCAGCTCCGCCGTGACGAACCCGCGAGCCGCCGCGTCCACAGCCGCATCGAACGGCAGGCCGGGCACCACGCGGTGGATCGGGTCGACCCGGAGACCGCCCGGTCCCATGGGCGTGACGAGGGCGAGAACCGCGCCCGACCCCGGTCCACCGCCCTGGGTGCGGGCGTGGGCGCGGGCCGCCGCGAACCGGTGGTGCCCGTCCGCGATCACCGCCCGGGTACGGGCCAGGGCACTCGTGGCAGCCTCCAGCGTCGCCGCGTCGGTCACGCGCCACAGCCGGTGCAGCACGCCGTCGCCGTCACGCAGCTCCAGGGTCGGCGGCGTCCGCCGCACCGTGTCGCTCACGCCGGACACCGCCGGATCGGGATCGTGCGCCAGCACGATGGGTTCGAGGTCCGTGCGGGTCGCGGCGAGCAGGGCGCGCCGTCCCTCCACCGCCGCGGGGTAGGTGTCCTCGTGGGGGAGCACCGCTGTCGACCCCTCCGGCGGCAGGACCACTGCGCCCAGCCACCCGACGGTGGCCGGGGCGCCGTCGGACGGTCGCAGCTCGTACAGCCACAGAGCGGCAGCCTGGTCGCGCACGAGCACGCCCTCGTCCAGCCACGCCTGCAGCGTGGCGGCGGCGAGACCGGCGCAGCTGTCCGGGACGCCCGGCCCACCGTCGAGCCCCGGCAGGATCAGCCGCACGATGTTGTGCGGGTCGGCGTGGACCAGCCGATCCCGGCCGGCCGGGGTCACCAGGTCGTAGGCTGGCGAGCTGACACGGGCGAGGTGCCCGGGATCGCGGTCCCGGTAGGTCAGCGCCCGGAACGGCCGGACCTCCAGGCCCGGGACCGACCCGGGTGTTCGGGGTCCCACCGACGACGAGAGCACGACACAGATCGTAGGAGCGGCAGCGACGGCCGCCGTCGGTCGCTCCCGACCGGCCGGGGAGAGCAGCGAGGACCGGGCAGCGGTCCAGGAAGGAGGCAGCGGTGGCGGAGCCCGGTGCACCGGAGGACCGGGGCGGGGCGCGCCAGGCACCCGCCGGCGGTGTCTACGACTGGTACCACCGCGGGCTGGAGCTGCTCGCCGACCGGCATCCCGACGCCGCCGCCACCCTCCTGGCCCGCGCGGCCGAGGCAGAGCCGGGCTCGCGCAGCGTGCGCGAGGCCCTGGCGCGGGCCCAGTACGACGCCCACCGGTACCCCGAGGCGATCGACACCTTCACCAGCCTCATCGCCTCCGACCCCGCCGACGACTACGCACGGTTCGGCCTCGGGCTGGCCGCCAGCCGCGCCGGCGACCTCGCCCTCGCCGCGGAACAGCTCGCACTCGCCGTGGCCATGCGCCCCGACCTCGCCCACTACGCCCGGGCCCTGCGCGAGGTGCGGGCGCGCCGGATGAGGGGGACCGCATGAGCGACCAGGCCACCGGGTCGCCGATCCCGGCGCTCGCCGCGGGCTGCGCCGAGCCCCCGGCCCGGCTGTACGACGTGGCCCTGCTCGACCTGGACGGGGTGGTCTACGTCGGCCCCGACGCCGTGCCGGGCGTGCCCGCCGCCCTGGCCGGTGCCCGCGCCGCCGGCATGCGGCTGGGCTTCGTCACGAACAACGCCGCCCGCACGCCGGAGCAGGTGGCCGCCCACCTGACCGAGCTGGGGGTGCCGGCCGGCGCGTCCGACGTCATCACCAGTTCCCAGGCGGCGGCCACCGTCGTCGCCGGTCTCCTCGACCCCGCGGCGCGGGTCCTGCCGGTCGGCGGCCCCGGCGTCGCGGCTGCCCTGGAGGCCGCCGGGCTCACGGTGGTCGCCAGCGCGGACGACCATCCGGAGGCCGTCGTCCAGGGGTACGGGCGCGAGGTGGGCTGGGCGCAGCTCGCCGAGGCCGTGGTCGCCGTCCGCAACGGCGCCCGGCACATCGCGACCAATGCCGACGCGTCCATCCCCTCGCCGCGCGGCCCGTTACCGGGCAACGGGGCGATGGTGGCGGTCGTCCGGCAGGTGACCGGATGCGAGCCCCTGGTCACCGGGAAGCCCGACCCTGCCATGCACGCCGAGTGCGTCCGCCGCACCGCCGCCGAGCGCCCGCTGGTGGTGGGCGATCGGCTGGACACCGACATCGAGGGCGCTCGCCGCGCCGGCGCGGCCAGCCTGCTGGTCTTCTCGGGGGTCACCGATCCGGCCACGCTGCTCGCCGCCGGCCCGGACCACCGGCCCGATCTGCTCGCTGCCGACGCCGCCGGGATGCTGCACGCCCACCCCGCGGTGACGGTCGAGGGCCGTACGTGGCGGTGCGGCGGCTGGACGGTCCAGCGGGCCGAGGGCGGCGACGCGCTGGAGCTCCGCGGACCGGACGCCGGACCCCCGCAGCGGGGTGCGGCGGCCTCCGACGACCTCGACGGGTTGCGCGCGCTCTGCGTCGCGCACTGGGCCGCCCACTCCACCGCGGCCGCGCCGGTGCGCGTCCTGGCGCACGGCCCGGCAGCGACCGAGGTCGCGCGGACCTGGCACCTGCCGTCGGCCGGCTCCCGCTGAGCCGCCCGCTCTCAGACCAGCTTGCGCAACCGCAGGAGGTCGCGCAGGCCCGCCTCCAGCTTGACCCGGCCGCTGGCCCACGCCGGCCCGAACGACAGCCGTCCGTCGGTGAGGGCCACCAGGTCGTCGCTGGTCATGGTCAGCCGGATGTCGGCCTTCGGGACGCCGGGACCGTCGGGCACCGCGTGCAGGTCCCGCACCGAACCGGAGCTCAGCCGACCGAGGACCACCTGCTCGAGGTCGGGGAGCCGGCAGGACAGGCTCCGGTCGAGCCCGGCCGCCGCGGGGTTCGCGGCCAGGTCGCCGAGGATGCCCGTGAGGGCGGTCATGCACTGGTCCATCGTGGCCACGCGGCGGGATCTCCCCTGGGATCGGTGGTGGGTGCGGTCGCCCGACGCTATCGCGCTGCTCCGTCGGGCCGGTCCGCGTCGTTGCCGGCCGGTAACCTCCGCAGCAGGACGCCGGCTCGTGCGCGAGCGCGCGCCCTTCCCTCCTCGACCCGATTCCCCGAGAGGTGCTCCGTGACCGAGCCGACCGCACCGCGTCCGGTGCCCGGGCCCCCCCGCCCGGGGGCTGCGCCGGTCGCCGCTCCCGGTGGGCCCACGACCGGGCCGCGGCCGACGCCGGCGACCGAGTCCGTGGTGTCCCAGTCCCCGGCCACCGAGGTCCCGGCGACGGGCGGGGAAACGCCCCCGGCAGGGGCGGGCGCGGGCCACCGGCTGGGCGGTCTGGAGGAGCTGCCCGTGTCCGAGCACGTGGCCGTCTTCGAGGCCGAGCACGCGCGCCTGCAGCGCGAACTCGGCACGATCGATCCGCGCTGATGGCCCGTCGCGCCCGGCTGGACGCCGAGCTCGTGCGCCGCGGCCTCGCCCGGTCGCGCGAGCACGCCGTGAGCCTCATCGCCGAGGGGCGGGTCGCCGTCGCCGGCCAGGCGGCCACCAAGCCGGCGACCGGCGTCGAGGCGGGCACCCCCGTCGTCGTGCGGACCGACCCCGACGAGCCCACCTGGGTGTCCCGCGGCGCGCACAAGCTGCTCGGGGCGCTGGAGGCGTTCCCCGTTCCGGTCGAGGGGCGGCGCGCCCTGGACGCCGGCGCGTCCACCGGCGGCTTCACCGAGGTGCTCCTGGACCGGGGCGCGTCGGAGGTCGTCGCCGTCGACGTCGGGTACGGGGAGCTGGCCTGGTCGCTGCGCACGGACGACCGGGTGCGGGTGCACGAGCGCACCAACGTGCGCACGCTCACCCCCGAGGCGATCGGCGGACCGGTCGACCTCGTGGTCGCCGACCTGTCCTTCATCTCGCTGCGCCTGGTGCTGCCCGCGCTCACCGCGTGCACCCGGCCGGGCGCCGACCTCCTGCCCATGGTGAAGCCGCAGTTCGAGGTGGGCAGGGAGCGGCTCGGTGCCGGCGGGGTCGTGCGCGATCCCGAGCACCGGGTGCAGGCCGTCCTGGAGGTCGGCCGAGCGGCGCACGCACTGGGCTGGGGAACCGCCGGTGTGGTGGCCAGCCCCCTGCCGGGGCCCGCTGGGAACGTGGAGTTCTTCCTCTGGCTGCGGTCCGACGCCGGGCCGACCGAGGAGGACACCGTCCGTCGAGCAGTCCAGGAGGGACCGCAGTGAGCAAGCCGAGCACGGCACCGCGCGACGGGCAGGAGGCCCGGTGGGTCCTGCTCACGGTGCACACCGGGCGGCAGGACATCGTCGAGCTGGCCCGCACGTCCGCGGCGCGGCTGCTCCGCGGCGGCATCGGCGTCAAGGTGCTCGAGGAGGAGGCGCCCGACCTGGAGATCCCCGGCGCCGAGGTGGTTCCCTGCGACGAGGCCGCCGCGAAGGACGCCGAGATCGTCATGGTGTTCGGTGGCGACGGCACCTTTCTGCGCGCCGCCGAGCTGGCCCGGTACACCGACGCCGCGCTGATGGGGGTCAACCTCGGCCGGGTGGGCTTCCTCGCCGAGACCGAGCCCGAGGCGGTCGAGGAGACCCTGACCGCCATCGAGGACTGCGAGTACTCGGTCGAGGAGCGGCTCGCGATCCAGGTCGACGTCCGCGACCGCGACGGCATGGTCGTCGGCGGCACGTGGGCGCTGAACGAGATCTCCGTGGAGAAGGCCGAGCGCTCGCGGGTGCTCGACGTCGTCCTCGCCATCGACGGGCGGCCGCTGACCAGTTTCGGGTGCGACGGCGTCCTGTGCGCCACCCCGACCGGGTCCACCGCCTACGCCTTCTCCGCCGGGGGGCCGGTGGTCTGGCCCGACGTCGAGGCGCTGCTGCTGGTGCCCTCCAACGCCCACGCGCTGTTCGCGCGGCCACTGGTCACCTCGCCGAACTCGGTGGTGACCGTCGCCGTCCCCGCAGACGGCAACCGCGCGCGCGTCTCGGCCGACGGGCGGCGCACCGTCGAGGTCCCCGACGGTGGCCACGTCGACGTCCGCCGGGCGAGCCGGCCGGTACGCATCGCCCGCGTGCACGCCGCGACGTTCGGCGACCGGCTGGTGGCGAAGTTCGGACTGCCGGTCCGCGGCTTCCGTGACGCCCGGCACCCCGGTCCGGGTCACGAGCTGTTCACCAGCCGCAACGTCCTCGCCCGTGATGTCGTCGACGGCTCCGACCTCCCGGCGCGGGAGGTGAGCGGTGGCGGCACGCACGACGGCGTCTGAACGACCGGCCCCGGCGGGCACCGCGACCGGGCGGCTCTCGGAGCTGCGCATCCGGGGACTCGGCGCGATCGACGACGTCACCCTGGAGCTGGGCCGTGGTCTCACCGTCGTGACGGGGGAGACCGGCGCCGGCAAGACCATGGTGGTGACCGGCCTGACCCTGCTGTTCGGCGGGCGGGCCGACCCCGGCCGGGTCCGGGCGAACGGTCGCGCCGGCGTGGAGGGCCGCCTGGAGCTGCCGCCGGAGTCGCCCGCGTGGGCGCGGGCGGCCGACGCCGGTGCCGACCCCGACGACGACGGCAGCCTCATCCTCGCCCGCACCGTCAGCGCCGAGGGCCGGTCCCGCGCGTACCTGGGCGGCCGGAGCGTTCCGGTCGGGGTCGTCGCGGAGCTCGCCGAGAGCCTGCTCGCGGTGCACGGGCAGACCGACCAGCTGCGGCTGTCCCGCCCGGCCGAGCAGCGCCGCGCGCTCGACCGCTACGCCGGCGCCGACCACCTGGCGCTGCTGGAGCGATACCGCGAGGCCTACCAGCGCTGGCGGGACCTGGCCGCGGACCTCGACCGCCGGCGGGGGCAGGCCCGTGAGCTGGCGCAGGCCGCCGACGTCCTCCGTCACGGCCTGGAGGAGATTGCCGCGGTCGCCCCCGAACCCGGCGAGGACGAGGCGCTCGACACCCAGGCCAAGCGGCTCAGCGACGCCGATGCGCTGCGAGCCGCCGCCGACGAGGCGCGCATGGCGCTCATCGGCGACGTCACCGGCGACCTCGTCGGCGGCGAGCTGCCGCAGGACGCCACCGCGTCGCTGGCCATCGCCGAGCGCGCGCTGGCCGGCTCCGACGACCCGACGCTGGTCATGCTCGCCCAGGACCTCGCCGACGCCGTGGCCGTCGTCTCCGACGTCGCCGGCCAGCTCGCCGGCTACGTGGCCGACCTGGACGCCGATCCCGCCCGGCTGGCCGAGGTGCTCGACCGCCGAGCCGCCCTGACGGCGCTGGTCCGCAAGTACGCCGAACCCGGGGCGGGCGTCTCCGGGGTGCTCACCTGGGCCGAGGACGCGCAGCACCGCCTGGCCGAGCTGGACGTCTCCGACGAGGCGCTGGAGGCGCTCGAGGCCGAACGGGACGCCGCCCGCGCGGAGGTCGACCGCCTGGGCGCCGCGATCTCCGCGGGGCGGCGGGCCGCCGCGGAGGGGTTCGCCGCCGAGGTCGGCCGCGAGCTGGCCGGGCTGGCGATGAAGAGCGCCCAGGTCTCTTTCAGCATCGACAGCCACCCCGACGACCCCGGGCCCGAGGGCGTCGACGAGGTGGCGCTGCTGCTGGCCGCGCACCCCGGCGCGCCGCCCCGGCCCGTGCACAAGGGCGCCTCCGGCGGGGAGCTCTCCCGCGTGATGCTGGCCATCGAGGTCGTCTTCGCCGGCGCCGACCCGGTGCCGGTCATGGTCTTCGACGAGGTCGACGCCGGGGTGGGCGGCCAGGCCGCCGGGGAGATCGGCCGGCGGCTTGCCCGCCTGGCCCGGGACCACCAGGTCGTGGTCGTCACGCACCTGGCACAGGTCGCTGCCTTCGCCGACACCCACCTGGTCGTCGACAAGGCACCCGACACCGGTGCCGGGGTCACCGCCACCGACATCCGCTCGGTCGACGGCGAGGACCGCGTGCGCGAGCTGGCTCGCATGCTCTCCGGCCTCGCCGACAGCGACACCGGCCAGGCGCACGCGCGGGAACTGCTCGCCGTGGCGGCGGCTGCCCGCTGACCGGCATTCCCCGGAGCGGGTGAGTGGCCCGCAATGCACCGGGGTAAGGGGCGTCGGTGACCTGCTTCTCCTCCACCGACGAGTCCGCGCACTACGGCTTCTCGGTGTGCATGCTGCTCGACCAGTACCGGGACCAGCTGGGCTGGGTCGAGGAGGGGGTCGACGAACTGGGCACCGGCGACGCCACCGCCATCTCCGACGTGGTGCGCTCCCTGCCCGAGCTGCGCGTGCGCAGCTACGACATCAGCGCCCCGTCGGTGGAGCAGGCCCGCGCCAACATCGCCGAGCGCGGCGTCGCCGACCGCTACACCGTCGAGCTCGGCGACTTCTTCGACCAGGCCGACTCCGCGGGCGGCCACCAGGCCCGGACGGTGATCTCCAACCCGCCCTACATCCCCGCGCCGGACCGGGACATCGTCATGCCCGAGCTCTGGGGCGGTGTCCGCGGGAACGACCTGGTGCTGCAGCTGCTCAAGGCCGGCTACACGAACGTGATCTCCGCGGTCGCCAGCTACTCGGATCCGGAGACGACCGTGCGCACCGCGGAGGAGCTCGGGTACCGGGTCGTCAACTTCCTGGCCACGGGCCTGGACTTCGGCCCGTACAGCAGCGAGCCCAAGGTGCGCGAGCACATCCGCCGGCTGTGCGACGCGGGCCACGCCTGGGCCGGCGAGGACGGCTACATGGTGGCGGTCGCGCTGTTCACCCGCGATCCGGGTCTCCCCGGCAACCGCGGCGACCAGCTGCTCCGTTCTCTGCAGATCAGTCTGTGATCCTCCGGATCACACCGCGGCCAGGAGCCGTTCCCCGCCTGCGCTGAGCCGTTGCCGGCCCTTCTCGGGGAGGCCTCCGGCCGCCCCTCGGCGGGCCGCCTCGCGGGGCGGCTCCCCGACCTCCCTCGGGAGGCCCTCCGGGCCCCGCTCGACAGGTCGGTCACCTGCGCTTGGCGTACCCGGCGAGCCCGAACTGCAGCAGGGCCAGGCCCCGGCGTCCCTGGCGGCGCAGCTCCGCGGCGAGCTCCGGCCCGCTCACCCCGGCCAGGACGCGGTCGCGGGCGAGTTCCAGCAGGGAGGCGTAGAGCCCGAGGACGGCGTGCGCGGCGAGCCACGGTTCGAGCTGGCCCGGCCGGGCCGCCGTCTCCTCGGCGATCAGGTCGGCCAGCGAGGTGGTGAGCTCGCCGAGGATCTCCCGTTCCCGCACCTGGAGCGTCCGGCTGCCCCGGATGACCCGCGCCATCCGGGCCACGCCCTCGGCGGCCTCGGGCGTGCCGAGCAGGCTCACCGCGGCGACCACGAAGCTCCCCGCCGCCGCGGCCACCGACTCACCCGCCGGCCGCCGGCGCACCGCGGCGAGCAGCGCGGCGCGCATCGGCGGATCGGCGTCGAAGACCAGCCCCTCCTTGACGGGGAAGTGGTTGAAGACGGTCTTCTCCACCACGCCGGCGCGCTGGGCGATCTCCACGACGCTCACCGCGTCGAAGCCCCGCGCCTCGAACAGCTCCGTGGCGGCGTCGACGATCCGTTCGCGGGTCTGCTGCCGGCGGTGCTCCCGGATGCCCTGGCCCCGCAGCTTCCGGCGGCCTCGCGGCCGGTCCGCGCCGTCCTGGCCCGCGACGGCCTGGTCCACGCCGTCCTGGTCCGCGACGTCCTCGTCCACCACCGGCGCGGCCGGCGGCACGGGGGGCGCAGCCGGGGCCGCGACCGGCTCCGGAGCCGGAACGGCCCTGATCACCGCGGTGCCGGCAGGGGCCGGGGCGGCCTCCTCGACCTGCGGGAGGGACGCGTCGGTCGTCAGGGCTGCGGCAACACCAGTCACACGGGCAACGCTAGTCACGACTCGGTAACGGTTCCGCGGAAGTAGCCCGCGGGACGAACCCGGCGTGTCGGCCGAAGGTGGTGTCGGACACGCTGAGTGACCAGGGCGTTGCCGAGGCGCGTCGGTGGATCGGCCGGCGTGCCGGGCGTGGCAGCATGCGATGTCATGCGCATCGGCACCGTTCGCCGCGGCCGGGCACAGGAAACCGGGTCCGGCGTCGCCGGCACCGTCCGCCTGGACCGCCGCACGAAGAACCTGACGAAGCGGTTGCGCCCCGGCGACATCGCGGTCATCGACCACGTCGACATCGACCGGGTCAGCGCCGACGCGCTGGTGGGCTGCAAGGTCGCCGCGGTGGTCAACGCCGCGCCCAGCATCTCCGGTCGCTATCCGAACCTGGGGCCGGAGATCCTCATCAACGCCGGGATCCCGCTGCTCGACGACGTCGGCAAGGACGTCTTCGCGAAGGTCAAGGAGGGCACCGAGGTCCGCCTCGACGGCGGCCGGCTGCTCGACGCCGAGGGCACGGTGCTCGCCGAGGGGACCGAGCACGACGCCGAGTCGGTCGCCGCCGCGATGGCCGATGCGAAGGCCGGGCTGTCGGTGCAGCTCGAGGCGTTCGCCGCCAACACGATGGAGTACATGAAGCGGGAGCGCGCGCTCCTGCTCGACGGGGTCGGCGTCCCCGACGTCACCACCTCCATCGAGGGCCGGCACGTGCTCGTGGTCGTCCGCGGCTACGACTACAAGGAGGACCTGCACGCGCTCCGCGCCTACATCCGCGACTACCGCCCGGTCCTCATCGGGGTGGACGGCGGCGCGGACGCCCTCGTCGACGCCGGCTACTCGCCCGACATGATCATCGGTGACATGGACTCGGTCAGCGACGACGTCCTGCGCTCCGGTGCCGAGGTCGTCGTGCACGCCTACGCCGACGGGCGGGCTCCCGGCCTCGCCCGCGTCCAGGACCTCGGCGTGGAGGCGATCACCTTCCCGGCCGCCGCCACGAGCGAGGACATCGCGATGCTGCTGGCCGACGAGAAGGGCGCCACGCTGATCGTCGCGGTCGGCACCCACGCCACCCTCGTCGAGTTCCTCGACAAGGGCCGCGGGGGCATGGCGTCGACGTTCCTCACCCGCCTGCGGCTGGGCGGCAAGCTGGTCGACGCCAAGGGCGTCAGCCGGCTCTACCGCAGCCGCATCTCGACCACCGCGCTCGTCGTCCTGGTGCTCGCCGCCTTCATCGCCATCGGGTCGGCCCTCGCCGTCTCCGCCGCGGGGCGGCTGTACCTCGACCTGCTGCTCGACCAATGGAACAGCTTCATGTTCTGGCTGGAGAACCTCTTCTCGTGATCGACTTCCGCTACCACCTGGTGTCGCTGATCGCCGTGTTCCTCGCGGTCGCGCTCGGGATCGTCATCGGCACCACGGCGCTCAACGAGCCGATCCTGGCCGACATCGAGAACCAGGTCTCCCAGCTCGAGCAGGACAAGCGGGCGCTCGAGGACCAGACCCGCGACCTCCAGGCGCAGCTGAGCACCAGCCAGGAGTTCGAGGAGGCGGTGGGCCCGGTCCTGGTCGACGGCACGCTCACCGAGCGCAGCGTGCTGCTGGTGCTCACCGACGAGGACGTCGCCCCGGAGACGGTCGAGGAGGTCACCGCGCTGATCGGCGACGCCGGGGGCTCGGTCAGCGGCGTCGTGCGCCTGCAGCCGCAGTACAGCGACCCGGCCACCGCGACCGCGCTGCAGAGCTACGTGACCGGCGCGGGGCTCCCCGCCGGCCTCCAGCTGCCCGAGAGCGGCGATGCCGGGGTCCTGGTGGCCTCCCTGCTGTCCCAGGTGCTCATGATCCCCGAGGGCGGTCCGGTGCCGGACACCGCGGCGGTGTCCTCGGTGCTGGCCGGGCTCAGCTCGCTGGAGGTGCTCACCGCCGAGTCGGCCTCCGTCTCGCCGGCCGACCACGCCGTCGTCCTCACCGGTGGCCTGTTCGAGGGTGCGGACGCCGATCAGCGCACCACCATGCTCGTCGAGCTGGTCACCGCGCTCGACGAGCAGGGCCGTGGCGCAGTCGTCGCCGGCACGGCGGCGACGGCGCGCCCCGAGGGGCTCGTCGGCGTGCTGCGCGCGGACCCCGCGCTCGCCGCGGCCGTCTCCACGGTGGACAACGTGGGCACGGAGGTGGGCAGGATCAGCACCGTCCTCGCCCTCGGTCAGGAGTCGCAGGGCACGTCGGGTAAGTACGGGACGGCGGACGACGCCCAGCCGGTGCCGCCGGTGCCCGCGGCCGCGCAGTGAGCGGACGGCGAGCCGCGGCCCTCGCGCTCGCCGGTGCGGGAGCGGCGCGCGTCGCCCTGGCCGCATCGACGGCGCTGACGGCGTCGCCGGCCGGTGCGGCCTGGCGGCGGACGAACTACGCCGGCCGGCCGGTGTCCCTGCTCGGCGGGCCGGCGCTCGCCGTCTCGGCGACGGCGTCGGCGGCGCTCGGCGCCCCGCCCGGGACCCGGGCCGCAGCGGTGGTGGTCGGCGCCGTCTCCGGCCTCGTCGGCGGGTACGACGACCTCGCCGGCGCCCGGCCCGAGCAGGCCCGTGACAAGGGGCTGGCCGGGCACCTGCGGGCGCTCCGGGAGGGCCGCGTCTCGGCCGGGGCGGTCAAGGTGGCCGGTATCGGCGCCGCGGCCGCCGTGGCCGCGATCCTGACCCGCGGGCCCGGCCGGGGCGCCGGTGCCGTGGTCGACGGCGTGCTCACCACCGGCCTGGTCGCCGGCACCGCGAACCTGCTCAACCTGCTGGACCTGCGACCCGGGCGCGCGGCGAAGGTGGCGGCGATCGCCGCGGCCGCCGGTCTGGGTGGCCCGGCGGGGAACCTGGTGGCCGGTCCCTTCGGGGCGAGCCTCGCCGTGCTGCCGGACGACCTCGGCGAGCGGATCATGCTCGGCGACTGCGGCGCGAACTCCGTGGGCGCCCTCCTCGGCCTGCGGCTGGCCCGGATGCCCTCCCGCGGCGCCCGGACGGGCGCGCTGGCGGCCATCACCGCGCTCACCCTGGCCAGCGAGCGGATCAGTTTCACCCGCGTCATCGAGGCCACCCCCGGGCTCCGCGATCTGGACCGCCTCGGTCGCCGATCCTCGTGAGCACCCGGCAGGTGGCGCGCGGGGTGGCCGGCGCCGCCGCGCTGATCGCGGCGCTGACGCTCCTGGCCCGGCTGGCCGGGTTCGGCCGCACGCTCGTCTTCACCAACACGGTGGGGGTCGGCACCACCGGTGACGCCTACCTGGCGGCCAACAACGTCCCGAACATCGTGTTCGAGGTCGTCGCCGGCGGCGCGCTGGCCAGCCTCGTCGTGCCGATGCTCGCCGGTGGCATCGCCGCCGGCGACCGGGAGCAGGTGCGCCGCACCGCCTCGGCGCTGCTGGGCTGGACGCTGCTGCTGCTGGTCCCGCTGTCGCTCCTGGTCGCCGTGTTCGCCGAGCCGATCGCCGAGCTGCTGCTCGGCGGCGGCGACGCGGCGGAGGTACAGCTGGCCAGCCGGTTCCTGCTCGTCTTCGCGCCGCAGGTCGTCCTCTACGGGATCGGCATCGTCCTGACGGGCGTGCTCCAGGCACACCGGCGCTTCGCCTGGCCGGCGCTCGCCCCGCTGCTGTCCAGCGTGGTGGTGGCCACGACCTACCTGGTCTTCGCCGCGATCGGGGGCGGCCGGGACGTCTCCGGGCTCTCCACGCCGGCCGAGCTGGTGCTCGGCGTCGGCACGACGCTCGGCGTGGTCGCCCTCAGCCTCAGCCTCCTGGCGCCGGTGCGCGGACTGCGCCTGGGGCTGCGGCCGGCGTTGCGCTTCCCGGTCGGCGCCGCCCCGCGGGTCCGCCGGCTGGCCGCCGCCGGCGTGCTGACCCTCGCCGGGCAGCAGCTGCTGGCCGCCGTCGCGATCCGGCTGGCCAACGACGGCGCCCCCGCAGGCACGCTCGTCGTGTACGCCGCCGGCCTCACGGTCTTCCTGCTGCCCTGGGCGGCCCTCGCCGTCCCGCTGGCGACGTCGGCCTACCCCGGGCTGGCCGAGAGCGCCGAGAGCGGCGACGAGGCCGCGTACCGCCGTGCGCTGGCGCCGGTCACCGTGCTCGCGGTCGCCGCCTCCGCCGTCGCCGCCGCGGTGCTGGTCGCGACCGCCGGCCCCGTGGCGCGGGTCTTCCTCGCTGCCCAGGGCGACCGCGACGTCGCGGCGCTGCGCGACACCGTCATGGCCTTCGCCCCGGGGTTGCTCGGCTACGGCCTCGTGGCGGTGCTCACCCGGGCGCTGTACGCCCGCGGCCTGTGGAAGGCGCCGACGGCCTGCGTCCTGGGCGGGTGGCTGCTCGCCGTCGTCGCCGACGTCGTCCTGGCCCGGGTCCTGCCCGCCGGCGACCGGGCGCTGGCCCTCGGGCTCGGCCACACCGCGGGGGTCACCGTCGCCGGGGCCGGGCTGCTGCTCGTGGTCGCCCGGGTGGCGGGCCGGCCCGCGCTGGGAGGGTTGGGCCGCACCGGCCCCGTGGCCGTCCTGGCGGCCGTCGTGGGCGGCGCCGCGGGGCTGTGGGTCACCCGGGCGCTGGGCGCGGACCCGGTGCCGGGGGGCGGCCTGCTCGTGACGCTCGGGGTCGGCGTCCTCGCCGGGTGCGTGGTGCTCGCCGTCGCGCTGGCGGTCATGATGGGCACGGCCCGCGCGCAGCTGGTGGGGGCGTTCCGGGAGTTGCGGTCGACGGGCGGGCAGGAGGTGCGCGGTGCCTGAGGCGCCCCTGCGCGGCCGCCGCGTCACCGAGGTGCTCGCCACCAGCACCGGCGGGGTGGGCACCCACGTGCGCTCGCTGCTGCACCCGCTGCTCGCCGCGGGTGCCGACGTGGGTGTGTGCGGCCCGGCAGCCACCGACGCGCTGTTCGACTTCTCCGGCCGCGGCGCGGACTTCACGCCCGTCGAGATCTCCGCCGGGCTGGCCCCCGCCGCCGACGCCCGGGCGGTGCGGGCGCTCCGCACGGCGCTGACCGGCACCGATCTCGTGCACGCGCACGGGTTGCGCGCCGGCCTGGTCGCCGCGGCCGCGCGCCGGCTGGCCGACGGCTCGCCCCCGCTGGTCCTCACCCTGCACAACGCCCTCCCCGAGGGCGGTGGCCTGCGGCGCCGGGTGCTGGCACGCGCGGAGCGGGCCACCGTCCGGGCCGCCGACGTCGTCCTCGCCGCCTCGGCCGACCTGGCGGAGAACGCCCGTCGGCGGGGGGCGCGCGACGTGCGGCTGGCGCCGGTCTCCGCGCCACCGCTGCCCGCGGCCACGCGCACCCCGGCGGAGGTGCGGCAGGAGCTGGGGCTGGACGACGACCGCGCGCTCGTGGTCGCCGTGGGCCGGCTGCACCCGCAGAAGGGCTACGACGTCCTGCTCGACGCCGTGGCCCGCTGGTCGGCCGACCAGCGCGTGCGACCCGCGCCGTCGGTCGTCGTCGCCGGCGACGGGCCGCTGCACGACGAGCTCGCCGGTCGCATCCGGGCCGAGAGGTTGCCGGTCACGCTGCTGGGTCGCCGGGACGACGTCGCGGACCTGCTCGGTGCCGCCGACCTCTGCGTCCTGCCCTCGCGCTGGGAGGCGCGTTCGCTCACCGCCCAGGAGGCGCTGCGGGCGGGGGTGCCCCTGGTGGCCAGTCGCACCGGCGGGCTGCCGGAGCTGCTCGGGGACGCCGCCGAGCTCGTCCCGCCAGGAGACGCCGAGGCCCTGGCCGAGGCCGTGGTGCGGGTGCTCTGCGACAGCGCGCACGCCGCCGACCTCGCCGAGGCGGGGCTGCGGCAGGCGGCCACCTGGCCCGACGAGGAGGGGACGGCCGCGCAGCTGGTCGGCATCTACCGGGACCTGCTCGGGACGTCCCCGGCCCGGCCGGGCACATGACCGGGCCGGCTACGCGGGTGGCACGCAGGACGGCGGCGCTCGTGGCGCTGGTCCTGCTGCTGCTGGTCGGGCTGCCGACCGGGGCGGGTGCGGTGGCCGACCAGCAGGACTACGCCGCCGACCGCGTCGTGGTGGTGGGGGTGCCCGGGCTCACGTGGGCCGATGTCGACGCCACGGCGACGCCGCAGCTGTGGGCGCTGGCGGAGGGGTCGGCGATCGGAGCGACGTCGGTGCGGGCCGCCCGCTCCACCACCTGCCTGCTCGACGGCTGGGCCACGCTCGGCGCGGGGAACCGGGCGCGCTTCCCCGGCACCGACGAGGGGCTGCCACCGGTGCCGCTGCCCACGCTGCCCGATCCGGAGGCGCCCGACGGGGACCGGGAGGAAGCCGGCCCCGAGGAGGAGGCCCCCGAGGAGCCCCGGCTGGACACCTCGCTCACGCGGTGCGGCCTCCAGGAGCGGGTGGCCGCGGTGGCGCTGGGCGATCCGCAGGCCACCGTCGCCCGGATCGCCGAGGACGAGGGCACCGTCCGGTTCGGCGCGCAGCCCGGCGCGCTGGGGGAGGTCGTCGGGTGCGCCGCGGTGTCGGGCCGGGCCGCCGCGCTGGCCGTCGCCGCGGACGGGGTGCCCCTCACCACGGTGCCCACCCTGGTGGCGAACCCCGCCGAGCTGGCCGAGGTGCTGGACTCCTGCCCGCTGACCCTGGTCTCCCTGGACCAGCTCACCGACGCCGGCGCCCCCGGTGCCGAGCCCACCGACGACGGCACCCGGCCCGAGCCGCGGGCGGCCGCCCTGGGCCGGATCGACGACGCGCTGGGGCGGCTGCGCGGCGCGGTCGACGCGCTCCCGGGCGACACCCTGCTGCTGCTCGCCGGCATCTCCGAGGTCAACGACGGCCGGCCCCAGCTGCACGTCGGCATGGCCTCGGGACCCGGCTTCGACGCGGGCTGGCTGACCTCGGCGAGCACCGGCCGGACGCCGTTCGTCCAGCTGATCGACGTGGCACCCACCGCCCTCCGAGCGCTCGGGCTGGACCCGCCGTCGTCGATGAACGGGCAGCCGTGGCGGAGCACCGGGCAGCGACCGCCGCTGCCCGAGGCCGTGGCCGAGCTCGAGCGGGTCAACACCGCCGCGCTCACCCACCACCGCAACACCGGTGTCTTCTTCTGGACCTTCGTGCTCCTCGGCGCTGTCGTCGTCGGGCTGGGCGTGCTGGTCGTCGGCACCGGGCGGCGGGGTGCCCGCCCCGGGGCCTGGCCGCCGGTCCGCCGGGCGCTGCGCCTGCTCTGCCTGGCCGCCGCCGGGCTGCCGGTGGCCACCTACCTCGCGGGTCTGGTGCCGTGGGAACGGGCCGGGGAGCCGTTGCCGGCGCTGGTGACCGCGGTGGTCGTCGCCGACCTGGCAGTGCTGGCGCTCGCCGTCCTGGGCCCGTGGCGCCGCCGCCGGCTGGGGCCGGCGCTGGCGGTCCTCGCGCTGACCCTGGTCACCCTCGTCGGCGACGTGCTCACCGGCTCGACGATGGAGCTCAACGGCCCGCTGGGCTACGACGCGATCGTGGCCGGGCGGTTCACCGGCTACGGCAACCTCAGCTTCGGGCTGCTGTCGGTGAGCGCGCTGACGGTCACCGCGGCGCTGGCCGCGGCGGTCGCACGCCGGTCGAGCCCCCGGCGGCGGCGCAGACGCACGGCCGCCGTGGTGGTGGGGGCCGGGCTGCTCGTCGTCGCCGTGATCGGGGCACCCGGCCTCGGGCGGGACTTCGGAGGCGTCCTGGCGGCCCTGCCCGGCTTCCTGCTCCTGGCCATGCTGCTGACCGGCGTGCGGGTCACGATCGTCCGGCTGGGCGTGATCCTCGCCGCCGCCGTGGTGGCGGTGAGCACGGTGGCGGTGCTCGACTGGACGGGGCCGCCGACGGAGCGCAGCCACCTGGGCCGCTTCGTCGAGCAGGTGCTCAACGGTGAGGCGTGGACGGTGGTGAGCCGCAAGGCCCAGGCCAACATCGGCATCCTGCTGGGCAGCCCGCTGGCGTGGATGCTGCCGGTCGCGCTTGTCGCCGCCGTCTGGCTGCTCCGGCCCGGTGGCCCGCTGCGCAGCGCGCCGACCGTGCCCGGCCGCCCGCCGCGGGGCCCGGCCGGCCTGCCACCCGGGGACGCCGCCGTGCTGCGCGCCGCGCTCCTGTCCGTGGCGCTGAGCCTCACCATCGGAGCGGCGGTCAACGACTCCGGCGTCGCGCTGCCCGCCACCGCCGCGGCCCTGCTGGTACCGCTGCTGGTGTGGCTGGTCGCGGGCCCGCAGGACGGCCGGCGCGAGACGGGTGGGTCCGCGGGTGGCGCTGCGCACTCCGGCCCGGCCGAGGGCTCCGACCGTGTTACGGTCGTCTCCCGTGGATCGACCGTCGGGAACACGTGATCACTCGGGCAGCAACGTCCTGCTCCGCAACAACCAGCCGACGAAGTTCGTCTTCGTCACCGGCGGGGTCGTCTCCTCGCTCGGCAAGGGCCTGACCGCCAGCTCGCTCGGCACCCTGCTGGCCAGCCGCGGCCTCCGGGTCACGATGCAGAAGCTCGATCCGTACCTCAACGTGGACCCGGGCACGATGAACCCGTTCCAGCACGGCGAGGTGTTCGTCACCGAGGACGGTGCGGAGACCGACCTCGACGTCGGCCACTACGAGCGCTTCCTCGACATCGACCTCTCGGGCCGGGCGAACGTGACCACCGGGCAGGTGTACTCCGACGTCATCGCCAAGGAGCGCCGCGGCGAGTACCTCGGTGACACGGTGCAGGTCATCCCGCACATCACCAACGAGATCAAGGCGCGCATCCTCGCCGGTGCCGACGGCGCGGAGCGCGTCGACGTCGTGATCACCGAGATCGGCGGCACGGTCGGCGACATCGAGTCGCTCCCCTTCCTCGAGGCCGCCCGCCAGGTGCGGCACGAGATCGGCCGCGACAACTGCTTCTTCCTGCACATCTCGCTGGTGCCCTACATCGCGCCCTCGGGCGAGCTGAAGACCAAGCCGACGCAGCACTCGGTCGCCGCGCTGCGCAGCATCGGCATCCAGCCCGACGCCCTGGTCTGCCGCTCGGACCGCGAGATCAACGAGGGCCTCAAGCGCAAGATCAGCCTGATGTGCGACACCGACGCCGAGGGGGTCATCTCCTGCCCCGACGCGCCGTCGATCTACGACATCCCCAAGGTGCTGCACCGGGAGGGGCTCGACGCCTACGTCGTCCGCCGGCTGGGCCTGCCGTTCCGCGACGTGGACTGGACGGTCTGGGGCGACCTGCTCGACCGCGTCCACGCCCCGAAGCAGACCGTGACGATCGCGCTCGTCGGCAAGTACATCGACCTGCCCGACGCCTACCTCTCGGTCACCGAGGCGCTGCGCGCCGGTGGCTTCGCGCACCGCAGCCGGGTGCAGATCCGCTGGGTCGCCTCCGACGACTGCGAGACCGAGGAGGGCGCGGAGAAGGCGCTGGCCGGCGTCGACGGCGTGTGCATCCCCGGCGGGTTCGGGGTGCGCGGCATCGAGGGCAAGCTCGGCGCGATCCGGCACGCCCGGGTCAACGGCATCCCGACCCTGGGGCTGTGCCTGGGCCTGCAGTGCATGGTCATCGAGACCGCCCGGAACCTGGCCGGGATCACCGGCGCGAACTCCACCGAGTTCGACCCGAGCACCCCCGACCCGGTCATCTCCACGATGGCCACCCAGCTCGACGTCGTCGCCGGGCGCGGGGACATGGGCGGCACGATGCGGCTGGGCAGCTACCCGGCCGTGCTGCAGAAGGGCTCGGTCGTGGCCGCCGCCTACGGGTCGACGGAGATCACCGAGCGGCACCGCCACCGCTACGAGGTGGCCAACGCCTACCGGGACCGGCTCAGCGAGACCGGCCTGGTCTTCTCCGGCACCTCGCCGGACGGGACGCTGGTGGAGTTCGCCGAGCTCCCCGCCGACGTCCACCCCTTCTTCGTCGGCACCCAGGCCCACCCGGAGCTCAAGAGCCGCCCCACCCGGCCGCACCCGCTGTTCGCGGCGTTCGTGCAGGCAGCCGTCGACTACCAGGAGTCGGCGCGGCTGCCGGTGCCGGTGGACGAGGCGGAGAAGGTCGGCATCTGATGGGCAAGGGCGAGCCGGACGCCCACGAGTACCGCGTGCTGGCCACCGAGCCGGTGTACGAGGGGCGGGTCATCCGCCTGGTCAAGGACACCGTGGCGATGCCCGGCGGCGGGGACAGCGTCCGGGAGGTGGTCCGCCACCCGGGGGCGGTGGCGGTCGTGGCGCTCACCGAGACCGACGAGGTGGTCCTCCTGCGGCAGTACCGGCACCCGGTGGGCGGCTACCTGTGGGAGCTGCCGGCGGGGCTCCGCGACGCGGAGGGTGAGCCACCGCTGGAGACGGCGAAGCGGGAGCTGGCCGAGGAGGTCCGGCTCTCGGCCGCGCGGTGGTCGCTGCTGACCACCCACTACAGCTCGCCCGGCTTCTGCGACGAGCAGGTGCTGGTCTACCTGGCCGAGGGGCTCACCGAGGTCGACCGCCCCGAGGGCTTCACCGTGGAGCACGAGGAGCTGGACATGACCGTGGAGCGGGTACCGCTCGCCGACGCGGTCCAGCGGGTGTTCGACGGCGACATCCGCAACGTCGCCGCCGTCGTGGGGCTGCTGGCCGCTGCCCAGGTGCGGGCGGCGGGCCCGCGGCTCCGCCCGGTCGACGCCGGCTGAGGCGGCCGCCGATCACGGCGCGCCGGCGTAGCGGCCGGTGAGCTCGGCGCCGATCCGCGCCAGCTCGGCCCGGACCGGCGCCGGCTCGATCGCCTCGACGTCGGCGCCCCAGCCGGCGAGCGTGCGGGCGATGTCCAACGGCGTCCGGGGCGGCCAGGCGGACCCGCGCCCGGCCGTCCCCGGGCCGCGTTCGAGCGGTTGCTGTCGCTGGGCGCGACGGTGCACCAGGAGCCGGTCGAGCGGGGCCCCGGCTACGTCACCGCATCGGTGGTCGACCCCTTCGGCAACGTGCTCGGGGTCATGGCCAACCAGCACTACCTCGACGTGGTCGAGGGCCGCTCCCCGGCGTGACGGGTTCCGCGGCCGGTGCCGGGTCGCGCCGGTCAGCCCGGCAGCCGGAGGCCGAGCCGAGCGAGCTCCACGGCGGCCAGGGCGCGCACCGCGGCAGGGTCCCCGGCGTGCCAGGCCGCACCCGTGCCGGCAGGCAGCGCGGCGAGCCGGGGGAGCGGCGCGTTCGCCAGGGCCCGGGCGGCGAGGACGTGGAGATCCGGTGTGCCCGCCAGCAGGGTGCGGGTCGCACCCGCCTCGCGGGCGTACCGCAGCCGCCAGGGCAGCCAGCGCAGCAGCAGCCAGCCCACGGGGAGCAGCACGAGGACGACGGCGAGGATCGTCGCCAGCGTGCCGACGGCGTCCTGCGCCGACTGCCCGGCCCCCAGCACCGAGCCCCCGGCGCCGGCGAGCGCGCCGAACGGCGCGGCCAGCTCGTCGCCCACCACGGGCACGTCCTCGGCCGCCGCCGCGGCCGAGCCCATGGAGCCGGCGACCGACCGGCCGAGGTCCTCGACCGCCCGTCCCGGCTCGGCCAGCACCAGGACGGCGCCGTGCGCGGCCCGTGCCACGAGCACCCAGACCACCGACCACGCCAGGAAGCCGAGGTCGGCGGCCAGCTGACGTGCCCGCAGGGCGGGGTACTGGGCGTAGAAGCGCATGGGGCGGTCCTCCGGGAGGGCGGGTGGCCCCGTCATCGTCGGCCGGCCGGGTGTTCGCGGCAGCCCGGCCGCCCGGCCGCGCGCGGTCACGAATCGGCTTCCGCCCCGGTACCGAGCCGGTCGGCATGCCTACACTCCGCGGCGAGGCCCGCCCCGACCGGGCGGCCCACGATGCGGTGGGGTGCCCCGTCACCCTCGGGGAGCGCCCCGCCGGGACCAGGAGAGCCAGCGATGCGGGTCGGAGTTCCCCGAGAGGTCAAGAACCGGGAGTACCGGGTGGCGCTCACCCCGGCCGGTGTCACCGAGCTGACGCGGGCCGGGCACACGGTGCTGGTCGAGCGGGGAGCGGGGGAGGGGTCGTCCATCCCGGACGAGGACTTCACCGCCGCGGGCGCACGGCTGGTGGCCTCCGCCGACGACGTCTGGGCCGACGCCGAGCTGCTGCTCAAGGTGAAGGAGCCGGTCGCCGAGGAGTACGGCCGGCTGCGGGCCGGGCAGACGCTCTTCACCTACCTCCACCTCGCCGCTTCCCGGGAGTGCACCGAGGCGCTCGTCGCCTCCGGGACCACGGCGATCGCCTACGAGACCGTGCAGAAGGCCGACGGCACCCTGCCCCTTCTGGCCCCCATGTCGGAGGTCGCCGGGCGGATGGCGCCCCAGGTGGGGGCCCACTGCCTCGAGCGGGCGCACGGCGGCCGCGGGGTGCTGCTCGGCGGTGTGTCCGGGGTCTACGCCGCCAAGGTCGTGGTGATCGGTGCCGGCGTCTCGGGGATGAACGCGGCGGCGATCGCCCTCGGCATGCAGGCCGAGGTCGTCGTCCTCGACCGCGACATCGACAAGCTGCGCGCCGCCGACCGGATCTACCAGGGGCACCTGCAGACCGTCGCCTCCAACGCCTACGAGCTGGAGCGCGCCGTGCTCGACGCCGACCTGGTGATCGGCGCGGTGCTGGTCCCCGGCGCGAAGGCCCCCACCCTGGTGAGCAACGACCTGGTGGCGCGGATGAGGTCCGGGTCGGTGCTGGTGGACATCGCCGTCGACCAGGGGGGCTGCTTCGAGGCCACCCGGCCGACCACGCACGACGACCCGACCTTCCGCGTGCACGAGTCGATCTTCTACTGCGTGGCGAACATGCCGGGGGCGGTGCCGAACACCTCCACGCACGCGCTGACCAACGTGACGCTGCCCTACGTCATGGCGCTCGCGGCCGAGGGGACGTCCGCCGCGGTCCGGCGCGACCCGGCCCTGGCCCACGGGGTGAACGTGGTCGGTGGCAGCGTGGTGCTGCCCGAGGTGGCCGAGGCCCACGGCATGGCCGCCGTCCCGCTCCAGGAGGTGCTCCCCTGACCAGCACGCTGTCCGCGGGACCGGACGTCGAACGCGTCGTCACCGGCTACCTGGACCACCTGACCGTGGAACGGGGGCTGGCGGCCAACACCATCGCCTCCTACCGCCGCGATCTGCGCCGCTACAGCGAGTACCTGGCGGCGGTGGGCGTGCGCGGCCTGCGGGAGGTCGCCGAGTCCGACGTCGCCGGCTTCCTGACCGCACTGCGCCGGGGCGACGACGACCACCCGCCCCTGTCGGCGACCTCCGCCGCCCGCGCGGTCGTGGCCGTGCGCGGACTGCACAGGTTCGCGCTCCTCGACGGGCTGGTGCCCGACGACGTCGCCCACGAGGTGCGCCCGCCCACGCCGGCCCGTCGGCTGCCCAAGGCGGTGCCCGTGGAGTCGGTGGTCGCGCTGATCGAGGCGGCCGGAGCCCTGGAGGGGCCGCGCGGGTTGCGCGACCGCGCGCTGCTGGAACTGCTCTACGGCACCGGCGCCCGCATCTCCGAGGCCGTCGGTCTGGCGGTGGACGACCTCGACCGTGGGCAGAGCGCCGTCCGGCTGGCCGGCAAGGGCGGCAAGGAGCGCGTGGTACCGGTCGGCAGCTACGCCCTGCGGGCCGTGGAGGAGTACCTGGTGCGGGCCCGCCCGGCGCTCGCCGCGAACGGCCGGGCCGGAGTGCGCGGCGGCGCGCTGTTCCTCAACGTGCGCGGCGGCCCGCTGTCCCGGCAGAGCGCCTGGTCGATCCTGCGGACGGCCGCCGAGCGGGCGGGCCTGGAGGGCGAGATCTCACCGCACACGCTGCGGCACTGCTTCGCGACCCACCTGCTCGACGGCGGCGCCGACGTCCGCGTGGTCCAGGAGCTGCTGGGCCACGCCTCGGTGACGACCACGCAGGTCTACACGCTGGTGACCGTCGACCGACTGCGCGAGGTCTACGCGACCAGCCACCCCCGTGCGCTCACCTGACAGCAGGGAACGCTCGGATTCAGCAGAATCCACAGTCTGCTCGGCTTGAGCAGTCACATGCGTTGGCATTCGTCGCCATGTCGACACGTCGACGGCGTGCCGCCTTGGGAACCTTTCTCCAGCTCCCTAGCGTCTTCCTCACCCGAGCGGTCAGGACGGCTGACCGCACCCGGAACGTCCGGACGGGCTCGAGCTGGAGGCGACTACCCATGGCGATCCGAGCGGACGCGGCCTCTGCCGTCGCGCGCCCGCACGACACCGACCCCGAGATGGGGGCGGCCGCGCTGCGGCTGGACCCGGCCAGGGCGCGTCAGCGCCCCCTGCCGGACCCCAAGCCGCTGACCCAGCACGGCCCCGCCCGCGTCATCGCGATGTGCAACCAGAAGGGTGGCGTCGGCAAGACGACGTCCACCATCAACCTGGGTGCGGCGCTGGTGGAGTTCGGCCGCAAGGTGCTGCTCATCGACCTCGACCCGCAGGGGGCGCTGTCGGTGGGGCTGGGCGTGCCGGCGCAGAACCTGGACCGGACCATCTACAACGTGCTGATGGAGCGGCGCACGAGCCTCCGGGACGTGCGGGTGCCCACGGACATCCCGGGCCTGGACCTGGTGCCGAGCAACATCGACCTCTCCGCCGCGGAGGTGCAGCTGGTCAGCGAGGTGGCGCGGGAGCAGACCCTGCTGCGCGTGCTCGCCGACGTGGTCGACGAGTACGACTACATCCTCATCGACTGCCAGCCCTCGCTCGGCCTGCTGACGGTGAACGCGCTCACCGCCGCCCAGGGCGTGGTGATCCCGCTGGAGTGCGAGTTCTTCTCCCTGCGCGGGGTGGCGCTGCTGGTCGACACGATCGACAAGGTCAAGGAGCGGCTCAACCCGTCGCTGGAGATCAACGGCATCCTCGCCACCATGTACGACTCCCGGACCGTGCACTGCCGGGAGGTGTTCAGCCGGGTCGTCGAGGCGTTCGGCGACACCGTGTTCCAGACCGTCATCCAGCGCACGGTGCGGTTCCCGGAGACCACGGTCGCCGGCCAGCCGATCACCACGTGGGCACCCACGTCGACGGGCGCTGCGGCGTACCGCGACCTCGCCAAGGAGGTGCTGGCCCTGTGACTCGGCGGCCCGTTCTGCCCGGTGCGTCGGAGCTGTTCCGCCGGACGGACGCCGCAGCGACGGCGTCCGAGGTCACCGAACTCCCCAGCCTGCCGACCCCGGCCAGCTCCCCGGCGCTGCGCAGCGCCGCCCGCCGGGTCGGGGAGTCGCCCGCCGAGGCGGCCGCGGCGCTGACCCTCGTCCCGGGCGGTGCGCAGCCCGGCGACGACCTGGCCGCCTTCCGCGCCGCGCCGGCCGAGCCGGCCCCGGCTCCGGTGCTGCAGCCGAAGATCGCCACCCGCGGGCGGCCCGCCCGCGGGCGGGCCGAGCGCACCAAGCACGACGAGAAGATCACCGTCTACATCTCCGCCGACGAGCTGCTGGCCCTGGAGTCCGCGCGGCTGACGCTGCGCGCCCACCACGGCCTCGCCGCGGACCGCGGCCGCATCGTCCGCGAGGCGGTGTCGGTGCTGCTGGCCGACCTGGCCGAGCGCGGGGACGACGCGATCCTCGTCCGTCGGCTGAAAGAGAAGTGAGAGGACCCTCCTGACTCCCGCCTCTCGCATGCTCGCGGCGGGTCCCCTGCGGGAGGGCCGCCTACGGTGGGTGCTCGTGAGCGACAGCACCGGAGCGGTTCCGCCGGCCGATCAGGCCGACGGGGCCGCTCCGGCGCGCTTCACGGTCCGGCTGACCAACTTCGAGGGCCCGTTCGACCTGCTGCTGCAGCTGATCGGCAAGCACAAGCTCGACGTCACCGAGATCGCGCTGTCGCGGGTCACCGACGAGTTCATCGCCCACCTGCGCGCGCTCGGCGACGAGCTGGACCTGGACCAGGCCAGCGAGTTCCTCGTCGTCGCCTCCACGCTGCTCGACCTGAAGGCCGCCCGCCTGCTGCCTGCTGCCGACGTCGACGACGAGGAGGACCTCGAGCTGCTGGAGGCGCGGGACCTGCTGTTCGCCCGGCTGCTGCAGTACAAGGCCTACAAGCAGGCGGCCGCGTTCCTGCGCGAGCGCGAGGCCGACGCCGCCCGCCGCCACCCGCGCGAGGCGGCGCTGGAGCCGCGGTTCGCCGAGCTCGTCCCCGAGGTGCTGCTGGACATCACGCCGGCGCAGTTCGCCGCGCTGGCCGCCCGGGCTCTCGCCCCCAAGGTGCCCGAGACGGTCAGCGTCGCGCACCTGCACGCGCCCCCGGTCAGCGTCTCCGAGCAGCTGCTGCTGGTGCGCAACCAGCTCGTGCGCGCGGGGACGTCGAGCTTCCGGGCGCTCACCGCCGACTGCGGGCACACCCTGGAGGTGGTGGCCCGCTTCCTCGCACTGCTCGAGCTGTACCGCCAGCAGCGGGTGGTGTTCGAGCAGCTCACGCCGCTGGGCGAGCTGCACGTGCGCTGGACCGGCGAGGGCGTGCCCGATCCGGCCGGCGCCCCGGCCCCCGACGCCGACGAGGAGTACCGGTGACCGACGACCGCACCGACCCAGACCCCGCCCCCATCTCCTGGGAGTCGCTCGCTGCCGAGCTGGCCGCCACCCGCGAGCAGGCGGCCGAGCGCGGGGATGCCGACCCGGCCGCCTGGGACGCCGTCGCGGCCGAGCTCGCCGCCCGCGTCGCCGAGCGCCCGGTGGAGGAGCTGCCGGTGCCGGCGGTGCCCGCCGAGGAGGCGGCGTCCCCGCCCGCGGCAACGCCCGCGCCCGCGCCCGAACCGGAGCCGGAGCCGGAAGCGGTGGTGCTGCTGGACCCGGTCGAGCTGCGCGGCGGGCTGGAGGCACTGCTGTTCGTCGTCGACGACCCCGTCGACGACGAGACGCTGGCCGCGGCGCTGCGCTGCCCGGTCGAGCAGGTCCGCCAGGGGCTGACGGAGCTGGCGGCGGCCTACGACGACCGCTCGGCCGGCATCAGCCTGCGCCGGGTGGGGGAGGGGTGGCGGCTCTACACCCGCGAGGAGCACGCCGCCGTCGTCGAGCGGTACCTCGGCGAGGGGCAGCGCAGTCGGCTCACCCAGGCCGCGCTGGAGACCCTCGCCGTGATCGCCTACCGGCAGCCGGTGACCCGGGCCCGGGTGTCGGCGATCCGCGGCGTCGGTGTCGACGGCGTGATGCGCACCCTCATCGGGCGCGGGCTGGTGTACGAGGTGGGCACCGATCCCGACAGCGGTGGGGGGCTGTACGCGACGACTCCGCTGTTCCTGGAACGGCTCGGGCTGGCGAGCCTGGCCGAGCTGCCCGAGCTCGCGCCGCTGCTGCCGGAGACCGCCACGGTGCTCGACGAGCACCTCGACGCCTGATCCGGTCGACCGGTGCCGCGCCTGGACCCCGGTCAGGCCCGGGGAGGGCGCGGGGGCACGAAGCAGGCGACCGAGGCCAGGAAGGTGACGATCCCGGCGCCGAGCACGATGCGCAGGGCGTCCTCGGACGCCACGGACGGCACCGAGCCGCTGCCGAACCAGAACGCGGCGAGGAGCAGCAGGGAGACCACCGCCAGCGGCGCCCCGATCCGCGCATCGCGCCGGCTGCCCGATCCGTCGCCCGGTGCCCGCAGGGACGCGAGGAGGACGACCAGCGCGATCCCCGACAGGGCGAGGGCCAGCAGGCCCGCGAGGCCGGCGCCGATGTTCGCCCCGTCGTCGGGGTCCCCGGTCGCGATGGCGACCGCGAACAGCGCCCACCCCGCCGTCGCCGTCGCGGCCACGACCAGGCCGACCTTGCGCGTGCTGCTCATGTGCGCATCCTGGGTCGGGCGGCCCGCGGCCACCAGTACCCCGATCGGGGTGTCACGGTGAGGTGGCGCACGCCGGGCGGAGCGCGGCGAGGCGGCCCGGGGGCGGGTGGGAGACTGGACGGCGATGAGCGACGCGACCCCGAACGACGAGAGCACGACCGCGGCCGGCGAGGGCTGGTCGGAGGACATGGAGCTGGCCCCGGCGCACCCCGGTGACCGCCCCGAGCCGGAGGAGCCGGGGGAGCGGCAGGGGGAGCGGCTGCAGAAGGTGCTGGCCCGCGCCGGGGTCGCGTCGCGCCGGGTGGTCGAGGAGATGATCGACGCCGGCCGGATCAGCGTGAACGGCCGGCAGGTGCGCGTGCAGGGCATGCGGGTCGACCCGCTCGAGGACAAGATCGCCGTGGACGGCGCGCGCCTGGAGATCCGCGACGACCGCGTCACGTACGCGATCAACAAGCCCGCCGGGGTCATCACCGCGATGAGCGACGATCGCGCCCGCCCCACGATCGGCGACATGGTGGGCGACCTGGCTCCCGGTCTGGTGCACGTGGGCCGCCTCGACCAGGACACCGAGGGCCTGCTGCTGGTCACCAACGACGGGGAGCTGGCCCACCGGCTCGCGCACCCGTCGTACGGCGTGCGCAAGACCTACCTGGCGCAGGTCTCGGGCTCGGTGCCGCGGGACCTGCACCGCCGGCTGCGCGCCGGGATCGACCTGGAGGACGGGCCGGTCACGGTCGACTCGTTCCGGGTCGTCGACACCCACGCGGGCCAGTCCGTGGTCGAGGTGGTGCTGCACGAGGGGCGCAAGCACATCGTCCGCCGGCTGCTCGCCGCCGTCGGCCTTCCGGTCTCGCGGCTGACCCGCACCGCCGTCGGGCCGGTCCAGCTCCAGCGGATGCGCAGCGGGTCGATCCGGAAGCTCTCCCGCGCGGAGGTCGGTGCGCTCGAGGAGCTCGTCGGGCTCTGACCGCGCCGCGGCGGCTCACAGCGCCGTGGCCAGCAGACCGAGGCCGAGGGTCGCCATCACGACGGCGATGCCGGCGTCGAGCACCCGCCAGGCGGCCGGCCGCGCGAACAGCGGCCGCAGCAGCCGGGCGCCGTACCCGAGGGCGCTGAACCAGAGCACGCTGCCGACGGCGGCGCCCGCGGCGAACCACCACCTCCGCCCACCGTGGCTGTCGGCCACCGACCCCAGCAGCAGCACCGTGTCCAGGTAGACGTGCGGGTTCAGCCAGGTCAGCGCCAGGCAGGTGGCCACGGTGGCCGCCAGACCGGTCCGGAGGCCCCCGGTCTCGACGGCGATCGACGACGGACGCACAGCACGCCGGGCGGCGAGCGCGGCATAGCCCAGCAGGAAGGCGGCGCCGGCGAGCCGGATGACGGTGATCGCGTCGGGGAGGCGGGCGCTGAGCCACGAGTTGCCGGCGACCCCGGCGAGGATGAGCACGGCGTCGGACACCGCGCAGAGCACGACGACCGCGCCGACGTGCTCGACGCGCAGCCCCTGCCGGAGGACGAAGGCGTTCTGCGCCCCGATCGCGACGATCAGCGAGAGGCCCAGCCCCAGCCCGGCCAGCGCGGCCAGCAGTCCCGTCGTCACGGACGCCACGCTAGGAGCGCCGATCGCCTGCAGTCCAGCTAAAGATCCTTCAGCCGCATTAGCATTGCTGTCCGTGGAGATCGATCTGGCCCAGCTGCGCACCCTGGTGGCGGTGGTCGACGAGGGCACCCTGGAGGCGGCGGCACGGCGGCTGCACGTCACGCCGTCCGCGGTGTCCCAGCGCCTGCGGGCGCTGGAGGAGGCCACCGGCCGGGTGCTGGTGCGGCGCGGGCGGCCGGCGACCGTCACGACCGCCGGCGAGCCGGTGCTGCGCCTCGCCCGCCAGGTCGGCCTGCTCGTCGCCGACACCGGCCGGCAGCTCGACCCGTCCGGGTCCGGGCCGCCCGTGGTGCCGCTCGCGGTGAACGCCGACTCGCTGGCCACCTGGGCGCTGCCGGCGCTCGCCCCGCTCGCCGCTGACCTGCGCCTCGACCTGCACAGCGCCGACCAGACGCACACCAGCACGCTGCTGCGGGCCGGCACGGTGATGGCCGCGGTCACCTCCGACGCCGAGCCGGTGGCCGGCTGCCGGGTGACGCCGCTCGGAACCATGCGGTACCTGCCGTGCGCGGCGCCGGCCTTCCTCGACCGCTGGTTCCCCGACGGCCCCCGCCCCGCGGCCCTGGCGCGGGCGCCGGTGGTCGTGTTCGACCGCCGGGACGACCTCCAGCACGTCTACCTGCGCCGCCACCTGCCGTCGACGGCGGACGTGCCGGTCCACTACGTGCCCTCGTCGGCGGACTACCTCACCGCCGTGACCCTGGGCTTCGGCTGGGGCATGCTGCCGGAGCTCCAGCTGGCGGCCACCCGGCCCGCAGGGGAGCGAGCGGTCGGGTCGTTCGACCTGGCGGGCGCCGTCGACGTGGCCCTGCACTGGCAGCAGTGGCGGCTGCACTCCGCACCGCTGGACCGGGCGGCCGGCGCACTGATCGGGGCCGCCCGCGCACGGTTGCGGCAGCCGGCGTGACCGGCCCCCGGCTCCCGCACCGCGCGGGGCCGGGGACCGGCGTCGTCAGGGAGTGCCGACCTGCACCGGCGTGGTGAGGACCCGGTCGGGCCCGACCTCGCGCACCGGACCGGTGAGCCGCACCCGGGCGCACAGCGGCAGGTCCTCGCTGGAGGTGCCCACCGCGAGCACCAGCTCGCCCGGCTCCACGATGCGGCGCAGGTCGCGCCCGGTGAACGACGCCCGGTCGGTGTGCACCGTGAACACCACCCGCGCCGACGTGCCGGCCGCGAGCTCCACGCGGGCGAAGCCGACCAGGCGGCGCACCGGCTGCACCACGCTCGCCACCGGGTCCGAGAGGTAGAGCTGCACCACCTCGGCGCCGTCCCGGTCCCCGGTGTTGGTGACGGTGCACGACAGGCGCACCGAGCCGTCGGTGGCCACCTCCGCCGGGGAGTCGCCGACGGCGACGTCGTCCAGCCGCAGGTCGCCCAGGGCGAAGCTGGTGTACGACAGGCCGAAACCGAACGGGAAGAGCGGGGTGGGGTCGGCGGAGCTGATGCCGCTGCTGCGCGCCAGCGCCGGGCTCAGGTACGTGGCCGGCGAACCGCCCGGCGTCCGCGCCACCTGGACCGGCAGCTTGCCGGACGGGTTGACCCGGCCGCTCAGCACGCCGGTGACCGCACCCGCCCCCTCCTCGCCGGGGAAGAAGGCCTGCACGACCGCGGCGGCCCGGCCGGCCACCTCGCCCAGCGCGTAGGGCCGCCCGCTCAGCAGCACCACGACCACCGGGGTGCCGGTCGACAGCAGCGCGTCGAGCAGCTCCGCCTGGGCGCCGGGGAGCCGCAGGTCCTCGGCGTCGCAGCCCTCACCCGAGGTGCCCCGGCCGAACAGGCCGGAGACGTCGCCGACGACGGCGATGCAGACGTCGGCGGCGGTGGCGACGCCGACGGCCTCGGCGATGCCGCTGCGGTCGGGCTCCTGCACCGGGCAGCCCGCCGCCGTGGTGACCGTGGCCTCGGGGTACTCGGTTCGGACCGCGTCCAGCAGGGTGGGCAGCTCGATGCCCAGCGGCACCTCGGGGTGCTGCACCCCGACGTGGTTGGGGAAGGCGTAGCACCCCATCAGCGACAGCACCTCGTCGGCGCAGGGCCCGACGACGGCGACCGACGACGGAGCCCGGAGCGGCAGCACGCCGGCGGTGTTGTCCAGCAGCACCACCGAGCGCTCGGCCATGGTGCGCGCCAGCGCCCGCATCTCCGGCGGGTCGAGGTCCAGCGTGCCGCCGTCCCGGAGCACCGCCGGCTCGGGGTCCCAGCCGGCGTCGAGCAGCCCGAGCTCGCCCTTCTGCCGCAGCACCCGCTCGACCGCCCGGTCGACCAGCGACTCGGGCACCGCACCGGTGCGCACCAGCTCGAGCAGCGGCTCGCCGTAGCAGCGCACGGTCGGCAGCTCGACGTCCACGCCGGCGGCCAGGGCCAGCGCGGCCGCCTCGCCGGGGGAACCGGCGACGCCCTGGGTCGCCTCCAGGAAGGAGACGCCGAAGTAGTCGGCGACGACGACGCCGTCGAAGCCGAGCGTGTCGCGCAGCAGGCCGGTGAGCAGCGCTTCGTCGGCGGCCGGTGGAACGCCGTCGACGGCGGCGTAGGAGTGCATCACCGAGCGGGCGCCACCCTCGCGCAGGGCCGTCTCGAACGGCGGCAGCACGACGTCGGCGAACTCCCGGGGACCCAGGTGGACGGGGGCGTGGTTGCGACCGGCGCCCGAGGCCGAGTACCCGGCGAAGTGCTTGAGCGTCGCGACGATGCCGGTGCTCTCCAGGCCGCGTGTGTACGCGCTGCCCAGGACGGCGACCAGGTAGGGGTCCTCGCCGATGGTCTCCTCGGTGCGTCCCCAGCGGTGGTCGAAGCTGACGTCGAGGACGGGGGAGAGGCCCTGGTGGACGCCGACCGAGCGCATCTGCGCCCCGATGGCGGCGGCCATCCGGGCCACCGAGTCGGGGTCGAATGCGGCGCCCCAGGCCAGGGGCACCGGGAAGACCGTGGCCTGCCAGGCGGTGAACCCGGCGAGGCACTCCTCGTGGGCCACGGCCGGGATGCCGAGCCGGGAGTTCGCGATCAGGTCCCGCTGGGTCTGGGCCAGCACGCGCGCCGCGGTGAGCGGTTCGACCGGGCCGGTGCCGAACATCCGCGTGAGCTGGCCGAGGCCGGCCTTGGTCAGCTCCTCCCACGGCGGCAGCGGCTCGCTGAACTCGTGCTGGTTGGGTGCGACGTCCTCGCCGTCGCCGATCGCCGTCCAGACGCCGTAGAGCTGGGCGACCTTCTCCTCCAGCGTCATGACCGCCATGAGGGCGCGGACCCGCTCGGGCAGGGGGCGGCCGGGGTCGGTCCAGTCGGCGGGCGGGGGGCCGGGGAGCGGGGTGGGCTCCGGGACGTCGGCGGCCGGGGGCTGGGTCAAGGAGGTGGCTCCAGGGGTGCGGTGAGTGGTCAGCGCGGGCGCGCTGCGGTGGAGGCGCGGGGGACCAGGTGGGTGGCCAGCTCCATGCGCTGGGTGTCCAGCTGCCCCCCGGTGATGAGGTCGTGCAGCATGCGGCCGGCCATCCGGCCCATGTCGGCCAGCGGCTGGCGCACGGTCGTCAGCGGGGGCGAGGACCAGCGCGCCATGGGCAGGTCGTCGAAGCCGACGACCGAGAGGTCGGCCGGCACCGAGAGGCCGGCCTGGCGGGCGGCTTCCAGGACGCCGAAGGCCTGCTCGTCGCTGCCGGCGAAGATCGCCGTCGGCGGGTCGGGCAGCTCGAGCAGCAGACGGGCCTGCTCGTAGCCGCCCTCGTGGTGGAAGTTGCCGTGCCGCACCAGGTCCGGGTCGACGCCGATGCCGGCGCGCTCCAGCGCCGCCCGGTAGCCGTCGATGCGGGCGCGGCTGCACAGGAACGCCTCCGGCCCACCGATCACCGCGATCCGCCGGTGGCCGAGCTCCACCAGGTGCTCGGTGGCGGCCAGCCCGCCGGCCCAGTTGGTCGCGCCGACGCTGGGCACGTCCTGGCCCGGCATGTCGACCGGGTCGATGACGACGACGGGCAGGTGCGAGCCGCCCAGCCGCCGCTGGTCGGCGGCGGTGAGCCGGGAGGTGACGACGAGCGCGCCCTGCCGCCCCCCGTTGATCAGGGCCTGCACCCAGTCGGCGCCGGGGTCGCGGGCGAGGGTGCCCACCACCACGTCCAGCCCGCTCTCGGTGATCCCGCGCAGGATCTCCACCGCCCAGGGGCTGTCCAGCGCGGTGAACACGACGTCCACCAGCGGGCGGGCCGGGCTCGCGGACCTGCGGGCCACGGGGACGTAGTTGTGCTCCTCGAGCAGGGCGAGGACGTGCGCCCGGGTGGCGGGGGAGACGTCCTGGCGGCCGTTCACCACCTTGGAGACCGTGGGCAGCGAGACGCCCGCCGCGGCCGCGATGCTGGCCAGCGTCGGCCGGCCGAGCTGAGGTGTCGCCACTGCCGTCCTCCTGAGGGTGAGCGCCGGGGGCCGAACCCGCCGGACCTGCGCCGGCGGTACCCGCCCAGTGGTGCGCATCACTGTGACAGGAGCGGCGATGGTATCGAAAGTTTCGGAGCGGCGGTAGCCCGCGCGGGTGGCTCGGACGCTAGCCCGTCGTCCTCCGCGGCGCCACCGGGGCTGCTGGCGAGGGTTCATAACGCCGCGGTGACGGCCCCGTTGACACCCTTCGTGACGCGGCTTACATTCTCGCAACTGCTCGAAACTTTCGGTTTTCAACGACGAAACAGGAAGGTGGCGGTGGGATGTCCCTCCGGCGTCTGACCCGCGTGGCCACTCAGGCCGGCGCTCTGGTCCTGGCAGGCACGCTGGTCGCGGCCTGCGGCTCCTCCGGTCCCGGTGGAGGGGGTGGCGAGGGCGGCACCGGCCAGGTGTGGGCCCTCGAGGACGCGGCCCTCAACCCGATCGAGGAAGCGTCGATCGAACGCTTCAACGAGAACTCCGACGCCGGCGAGCTGGAGCTCGCCACGTTCGGCAACGACCCCTACAAGCAGCGGCTGCGGGTCGCCCTCGGCTCGCCCAACGCCCCGGACCTCTTCTTCAACTGGGGCGGCGGCAACCTGAAGGAGTACGTCGACGCCGGCCAGGTCGAGGACCTCACCGGGCTGCTGGACGACGACCCCGAGCTGCGGGACGCCTTCCTGCCCAGCGTGCTCGCCGGTGCCGAGCTCGACGGGAAGAACTACGGCCTGCCGATGCGCGGCATGCAGCCGGTGATGCTCTTCTACAACAACGCCGTGCTCGAGTCCGCCGGTGTCCAGGTGCCCCAGACCTGGGACGAGCTGCTCGCCGCCGTGGACACGCTCAAGGCCGCGGGCGTCACGCCCATCGCCCTGGCCGGAACCCAGGCGTGGACCGAGCTCATGTGGATCGAGTACATCCTCGACCGCGTCGGCGGCCCGGAGGTCTTCCAGGCCATCCGGGACGGCGAGGAGGGCGCCTGGGAGCACCCGGCCGTCCTCGAATCGCTCACGATGCTGCGCGAGCTCATCGACCGCGGCGCCTTCGGCGAGGACTTCGCCTCGGTCGGCTACGACGTGGGTGGCGCGTCCACGATCCTGGCCCAGGGCGACGCCGGCTTCCACCTCATGGGCTCGTGGGAGTACACCAACCAGCTCAACGACAGCCCCGAGTTCGTCGAGGCCGGTGACCTGGGGTGGGCCACCTTCCCGGCGATCGAGGGCGGTGCCGGTGACCCGTCGAACCTGGTGGGCAACGTGTCGAACTTCTACTCGCTGACCAGCTCCTCGGAGCACAAGGAGGCCGCCCGCGAGTACCTGCGGACGGAGCTCACCTCGGACGAGTACATCACCGACCTCATCGAGGCCGGTGACGTGCCGCCGGTGCAGGGCATCCGCGACCAGCTGGCGGAGACCGAGAACGGCGACTACGCGACGTTCATCTACGACGCGACGGCCGAGGCGGACAACTTCCAGCTGTCCTGGGACCAGGACCTGCCGGCCGACGAGGCCACCGAGATGCTGACCCAGCTGGAGCAGTTCTTCCTCGGCAACCAGACGCCGCAGGGCTTCGTCGACGCGATGTCGGGCGTCTGACCCGGCCTCGGCCCGGCACCGCACCATGCACGACACGGCACAGCGCACCAGGACAGGGGCACCACGGATGGCGATCACCCGGCAGGACCGGCCCTCGGGCTGGTACCTCGCACCGGCGGTCACGTTCTTCGGGGCGTTCGCCGTGCTGCCCATGGTCCTGGTCGTCTACCTCAGCTTCACGTCCTGGAACGGCTTCGGGTTCCCCGAGCTCTCCGGGACGCAGAACTGGACGCGCCTGGTCGAGGACGGCCGGGCGTGGGCCTCGCTGCGGCTGACGCTGCTGTTCATGGTGCTGACCTGGGTCGTCCAGACCCCGATCGCGATGCTGATCGGGGTCTGGGCGGCCGGGCGCCAGCGCAACCGGGCCGTCCTGAGCTCGATCTTCTTCCTGCCGCTGCTGCTGTCCACGGCGGCGATCGCCCTGCTGTGGGCCGCGGTCCTGGACCCGAACTTCGGCGTCACCCAGGGGCTGCCGCTGCTGGACCGGTTCAACTTCCTGGGCGACACCGACCTCGTCGTCTACACCGTGGTCTGGGTGATCAGCTGGCAGTACATCCCGTTCCACACGCTGCTGTACCAAGCCGCCGCCCGCCAGGTGCCGCAGAGCCTCTACGAGGCCGCCACCCTCGACGGCGCGGGTCGCTACCGGCAGTTCTTCACCATCACCCTGCCGCTGCTGAAGTACACCGTCGTCACCTCGACGGTCCTCATGCTCGTCGGCTCGGTGACCACGTTCGACACCATCCTGATCCTCACCGGCGGCGGGCCCGGGACGGCGACGCGCATCCTGCCGCTGCACATGTACATCACCGGGTTCAGCGGGTTCGAGTTCGGCTACGCCAGCGCCATCGCGGTGCTGCTGCTGGTCCTGGGCGCGGGCCTGTCGCTCGCCGTCACCACGGCGACCGGCTTCCGCAAGATGCAGAGCCAGCAGGAGGGCATGTGAGCGACCGGGCGCCGCTGGGCGGCGACGACATGACGGGCGGCCGCTCGGGTGCGGTGGGCGTGCGGACAGCGGAGGCGCCGCCCTCGCCGATCGCACCGGTGCCGGAGGTGCCCGAGCGCCAGCGGCGGCGGATCCGGAACCGGCGGCGGGCCCACGGCCGCCCCAACGTCCTCGCCGGGCTGCTCGCGACCGTCTGGCTGGCGCTCGTCGCCGTCCCGCTCTACTTCCTGGTCGCCGCCAGCTTCCGGACCCGGTCGGACTACCTGTCGGACAACCCGCTGGCCCTGCCACCGGCCCCGACGCTGGAGAACTACCAGACCGTCCTCTCCGGAGACTTCCCGACGTACCTGCTGAACACGGTGGTCGTCACGGTGGCCACCATCGCCATCGTCGTCGGGCTGACGCTCCCGGCCGGCTACGCCGTGGCCCGCAACGCCGGGCGCGTGGTGCAGCGGGGCTTCTCGCTCATGCTCGTCGGGCTGGCGATCCCCGCGCAGGCCGCGATCATCCCCGTGTACCTGATGATCACCCAGCTGCGCCTGTACGACACCCTGCTCGCGGTCATCCTGCCGACGGCGGCCTTCGCGATGCCGGTGGCCCTGCTGGTGATGACCAACAGCCTGCGCGACATCCCCAAGGAGCTGTACGAGGCGCAGACCCTCGACGGCGCCGGGCCGTTCCAGGCGCTGCGCCACCTCGTCCTCCCGCTGGCCAAGCCGGCGATCACCACGGTGGCCGTGTTCACCTCGCTCACCGCGTGGAACGGCTTCCTCTTCCCTCTCGTCCTCACCCAGTCGGTGAGCACGCGGGTGCTGACCCTGGGCCTGTGGGACTACCAGGGCCAGTTCGGCACCAACGTCCCCGCTCTCCTGGCAGCGGTGACGCTGTCGGTCGTCCCCATCTTCGTCCTGTACCTGGTCGGCCGCCGCTACCTGCTGAGCGGCCTGACCGCCGGCGCGGGCAAGTAGCCCGGCCGCCGCTCGCGAGAGGAAACCCATGGCCTCGGTCACCTACGAGCACACCAGCTGCGTCTACGGCGGCGCCGAACGACCCGCGGTGGACGGCCTGGAGCTGCAGATCGAGGACGGCGAGTTCCTGGTCCTGGTCGGCCCGTCGGGCTGCGGCAAGTCGACGTCGCTGCGGATGCTCGCCGGTCTCGAGGACGTCACCGACGGCCGGATCCTCATCGGCGACCGCGACGTCACCGACGTGCCGCCCAAGGACCGCGACATCGCGATGGTGTTCCAGAACTACGCGCTGTACCCGCACATGACGGTCGCGGACAACATGGGCTTCGCGCTCAAGATGGCGGGCCAGGGGAAGGCCGAGATCGCCGAACGGGTGCGGGAGGCGGCGAAGCTGCTGGACCTGGAGCCGTACCTCGACCGCCGGCCCAAGGCGCTGTCGGGCGGGCAGCGGCAGCGGGTGGCGATGGGGCGGGCGATCGTCCGGCAGCCGCAGGTGTTCCTCATGGACGAGCCGCTGTCCAATCTCGACGCGAAGCTGCGCGTGCAGACCCGCACCCAGATCGCCGCTCTGCAGCGGCGGCTGGGCATCACCACCGTCTACGTCACCCACGACCAGACCGAGGCGATGACGATGGGCGACCGGGTGGCGGTGCTCAAGGACGGGCTGCTCATGCAGGTGGGCCGGCCGCGCGACCTCTACGACCGGCCGGCCAACGTCTTCGTGGCCGGGTTCATCGGCTCGCCCGCGATGAACCTGTTCACGCTGCCGGTGGTCGACGGTGGTGTGTCCTTCGGCGACGAGGTTCACCCGGTGGGCCGGGAGGTGCTCGGCGGGACATCGGACGCGGTGGTGACCCTGGGGGTCCGGCCGGAGGACCTGGAGGTGGCCCGGTCCGGGCTCGCGGTCGAGGTCGACGTCGTCGAGGAGCTCGGCGCCGACGCCTACGTCTACGGCCGGACGACCGCCGGGGACGAGGAGCAGCTGCTCTGCGCCCGCGTCGACGGGCGCACCCCGCCGCGGAAGGGCGAGCTGCTGCACGTGCGCCCCCGCCCCGGCCACGTGCACCTGTTCGACAGGAGCACCGGCGCCCGGCTGGGCGGCTGAGACCCCCGGCCCGGCGGCCCGGACGCGGGTCGTCGGGCCGGGCCCGCCGCGCGCGGGGGAGAAGGGGTGGCGGGCGCTCCCTAGACTCGTGGGGTCCCCGGGAGGCGGGGGAACGCGAGCGAGGAGAGTGCATGGCCGTCCGAGCCATCCGGGGCGCGACCCAGGTCGAGGCCGACGACCGGGAGCAGGTGCTCGAGGCGACCCGCGAGCTGGTGGCCGCCGTCCTCGACCGCAACGAGCTCGAGCACGAAGACGTGATCAGCATCCTGTTCACCGCCACCCCCGACCTCGTCTCGGAGTTCCCGGCGCTGGCTGCCCGCGAGCTCGGCATGGGGGGCGTGCCGCTCATGTGCGCCACCGAGATCGCCGTGCCCCACGCCCTGCCACGCGTGCTCCGTCTCATGGCGCACGTCGAGACGCCGAAGCCGCGGGCGGAGATCCAGCACGTCTACCTGCGCGGCGCCGTGGCGCTGCGGCGGGACATCGCGCAGTGAGCGGGCCCGGCGACCGCGATCCCATGCACGAGCAGGCCCCATGACCGAGCAGGAGCACATGACCACCCCCCAGACCCCCTTCCGCGGGTCGGTGACCCTCGACGGCCCGTCGGGGACCGGCAAGTCCAGCGTCGCCCGTGGCGTCGCCGCCCGGCTGGGCGCTGCCTACCTCGACACCGGCGCGATGTACCGCGCGGCCACCGTCGCCGTGCTCGACGCCGGGATCGATCCCGACGACGCCGAGGCCGTGGCCCGCACCGTCGCCGAGGCGCGGATCGTCGTCGGCACCGAAGCCGGGACGGAGCGGGTCGAGGTCGGCGGTGCCGACGTCGCCGCGCGCATCCGCGGCGCCGAGGTGACCCGGACGGTGTCGGCGGTCTCCGCCGTGCCCGCCGTCCGCCGGCAGCTGGTCGACCAGCAGCGGGCACTGGTGGCCGGGGCCGACGCCGTGGTGGTCGAGGGCCGCGACATCGGCACCGTCGTCCTGCCCGACGCCACGCTGAAGATCTACCTGACGGCCGCACCCGAGGTGCGCGCGCAGCGGCGCGCGGGGCAGCTGGGCGTCACCGACCCGGCGGAGATCGCGGCGCTCGCCGCCGACCTGCGCCGCCGCGACGAGTACGACAGCAGCCGGGCCGACAGCCCGCTGCGCCCGGCGGCCGACGCCGTCGTCGTCGACAGCAGCGAGCTCTCCCAGGCCCAGGTCGTCGACCGCATCGTGGCGCTGGCCGAGTCCGCTGTCGCCGTGGGGCAGCGGTCGTGACCGAGCAGCAGGGCGCGCCGCTCCCGGTGGTGGCCATCGTCGGCCGGCCCAACGTGGGCAAGTCGACGCTGGTCAACCGGGTCCTCGGCCGGCGCGCCGCCGTCGTGCAGGACACCCCGGGCGTGACCCGGGACCGCATCGCCTACGAGGCGCTGTGGAACGGCAAGCGGTTCACCGTGGTGGACACCGGTGGCTGGGATCCGAAGGCCGCCGGCCTGGGGGCCTCGATCACCCGGCAGGCCGAGTACGCCATGAGGACCGCCGACGTCATCGTCCTCGTGGTCGACAGCCAGGTGGGCGCCACCGAGACCGACCTGGCGGCCGCCCGCGTGCTCCGGCGCAGCGACCGCCCGGTGATCCTGGTGGCGAACAAGGTCGACGACGAGCGCAGCGAGGCCAACGCCGCCGAGCTGTGGAGCCTGGGCGTGGGGGAGCCGCAGGCGGTCAGCGCGCTGCACGGCCGGGCCAGCGGCGACCTGCTCGACCTGATCCTCGACGCGCTGCCCGAGGCGCCGCGCGAGCAGGACGAGGAGGGCGGGCCGCGCCGCGTGGCGCTGGTCGGCCGGCCCAACGTCGGCAAGTCCAGCCTGATCAACCGACTGGCCAAGGAGGAGCGCTCGGTCGTCGACTCCGTCGCCGGGACCACGGTCGACCCGGTCGACTCGATCGTCACGCTCGGTGGCGAGGAGTGGCGGTTCGTCGACACCGCGGGGCTGCGCCGGAAGGTCAACACCGCCAGCGGCATGGAGTACTACGCCAGCCTCCGCACCGAGGCGGCGATCCAGGCGGCCGAGGTCGCCGTCGTGCTGCTCGCCGCCGACGAGGTGATCAGCGAGCAGGACCAGCGGGTGATCAGCCAGGTCGTCGAGGCCGGCCGGGCGCTGGTCATCGCGATCAACAAGTGGGACACCCTCGACGAGGACCGGCACTACCAGCTGGAGCGCGAGATCGAGCGCGAGCTCGCCCGGGTCAAGTGGGCCACGCGGGTCAACATCTCCGCAGCCACCGGCCGCGGCGTCAGCAAGCTCGCCGACCACCTGCGGGCCGCCCTGGCCTCCTGGGAGACCCGGGTGCCCACGGCCGAGCTCAACACTTTCGTGCGGGCGCTGGTGCAGGAGACCCCGCCGCCGGCGCGCGGCGGCCGGGCGCCCAAGATCAAGTACGTCACGCAGGCCGACATCCGGCCCCCGCGGTTCGTCGTCTTCTCCACCGGCTTCCTGGAGGCCGGCTACCGCCGGTTCCTGGAGCGCAAGCTGCGTGAGCAGTTCGGCTTCCACGGCACGCCCATCGAGATCTCGGTCAAGGTGCGCGAGGGCCGGGACAAGGACGGCAAGCGCGGCTGACCACCGTCAGGTCGCCGGAGGGGTGTGCGGTAACCTTCTCGGGCGGTCGTCGCGCGGCCCGGGACCTCCCGGGAGGCGGGCGGCACGCGGGCTGTAGCGCAGCTTGGTAGCGCACCTGACTGGGGGTCAGGGGGTCGCAGGTTCAAATCCTGTCAGCCCGACAGTGTGATGTCTCCGGACATCGGCATAGCCCGGACCCACGATTCTTGGGTCCGGGCTAGTGCTTCCGCGGGGCTGGGCCGGGTGGGCGGCCGGTGGGCTGGTAGTCCCGACTCGAGTCGATGGTTGGCTCGCGGACAGTCCGCTGCTTGGGGCGCCGAGGCTGTAGACCGGCAAGTCGTGTGGCTCCGCTTACGGCGGCGGTAGCTGGTCGACGCGGTCGGTGCGGATTGGGGTGGGTGCGCCCCGCCGGCCGTCCGCCACGGCGTGACCTCGGGCGGGGTGACAGCCGAGACGCTCCAGGCGCGAGCGGTGCGGCCGGCGTTGCTCATGGGCCGCTGGGGGTCTGGCGACCTGTATCGACAGTGATCGACCGCTGGTGAGCTGATCGCTCCATCGTCGGGGACGACCTTCACCGCCTTCCCGGGCGTTCCCGGGACCGACACGTTCCTCGCCCAGGCATCGGTGAGGCGGGCGCGGTACAGCAACAGCAGTGTCAGTGATCAACCGTATGGTCCGGGCGTGGCGCACAACCGGTCCTACTCCGACGAACAGCTTCGTCACGCGATCGCCAACTCGAACTCTTGGCGAGGATTGCTGCGGCAGCTTGGCCTGGTCGCGACATCTGCTGGAGCCATGCGCTCCGTTCGTTCGCACGCCGATCGTCTCGGCGCCGATTACAGCCACTTCACGGGGCAGCGACGGTGGACCGAAGGCGAACTCCGCGCGGCTATAGACGCCGCCAGCACGTGGTCGGAGGTGGCCGAACACTTGGAAGTTGACAACGTCTCCGGTATCGCAGCGTTGAAGGGGCACGCGGCTCGGCTGAAGGCGAGTTGCGAGCACCTGACGGGGCAGCCGACTTCGGAGGAACGCAGCATCCGTCCGGACATCGCCCATCTCGGTCGCGCTGGCTCGCTCCTCGCTGCGTCCTGGTTCACCCTGTGCGGTCACGAAGTCTCCTGGCCGCTCGAAGCCAGCCGTTACGACCTGCTGGTCCGCACCGATGAGGGGATCCGCCGTGTCCAGGTGAAGACCACTACGGCGCGGGCCGGGGGCACCTGGAAGGTCTATCTCTCAACCTCTCGCCGGGAACGAAGAACGTACGACCCTGACGAGATCGACGACTTCTTCATCATCGACGGTTCGCTCGTGTGCTATTTGATCCCAGTCGCGGCGGTCGGTGGTTTGCATGCCATTCATCTTCGGGGCTATATGCGCAATACCGACTGGCGCAGATGGATACGGCTGCCCGTGCTTGATCACGCATTTGTCGGCCGACGGTGACGCGGTGAAGCCTCCTCGTGTCGCAGTGAGGCGCCCCTTCGATCGGTTCAGTAACGCGGCTTGGACGTCGGCGGACAGGGTGACGCGTTGACTACGGAGGTGCCGTCAAGCGCGGCCACTGACGCCCCCCCGCAGGCCCCAGGGGCCAGGGGTCGCAGGAGGTTCAGATTATGTCAGCACAACAGAGAAGGTCAGAGGCGGTTTCGAAGCGTCCGAATCGGCCCCTGACGGCTTCCCCGAGGTGGATGGACACCACCGTGTGGCACTCATGCCCCGCCCTACCGCTGGAAAATGCGACTAGCTTCCGCGAGGTGTGCGGCAGCCGCCGGTGAGAAGCCTCTTCGCGAAGGACGTCTTCCACCTGGACCGCATCGGCCTGGGTTTCGGTGCCGTGCAGCTACCGACTCCCCACCGCCGTCGGACGCTGGAAAGGTGATGCGCCGGTGCGCGTGCCGACCCCGGTTGCCGCGCACGCGAGCGGAAGGAGCCCCTGTGCTGATGGAGGTCTCGGAGGACGTGCTGATCCACCGGAGCGAGTTGCTACAGGACAACGGTGGTCGTGCGGGGACCGGCGGCGTGCTGCTCGTCGATCCCGGTCGGATGGGTGTGGAGATGGACTGCTTGGCCGAGGACCTCTCCGGCTGGACCAGCGCGTCGTGGCCGGCTTCGCGACGCACCCCGACTGGGACCACCCGCTCTAGCAGCCCGCGCTCGGTGACGCTCCTCGCTTCGGGACGGCCATCGCGGAGTTGCTCCGGGCGCGCCGGCCGGGATGATCGTCGAGTGAGGTCTGTCCATGCCGAGTGAACGCTTCACCGGGCTGGCTGCGGTGCTCGACGCCCTCCGCGCCGCGGCCGGCACGACCCAGCCGGCGCTGGTCGAGCAGGTGGGGCTCGGTCGCAGCGTGGTCGCCGAGCGGGTGGCCGAGTTGGAGGCTGCGGGTCTGGTCGCGTCCGACGGGCTCGGCCCGTCCACCGGTGGGCGTGCGCCGCGCCGGCTGCGGCTCCGCGCGGAGGCCGGGTTCGTCCTCGGCGTCGACATCGCGTCCAACGAACTCGTCGTGGGGGTCGCCGATCTCGCCGGGGTCATCCGCGCCACGGCTCAGGAGCACATCGACGTCACCCGCGGGTGGGAGGCCGTCCTTCCGACCGTTGAGGCGATCGCCGGGGCGGTGATCGGCGAGGCGGGCGCGCAGGGGAAGGTCTGGTCCGTGGCGCTGGGCATGCCGGAGCCGGTGGCCTTCGACGGCGGAACGCCCGTCGCGCTGCCCACCATGCCGGCCTGGGACGGCATTGCCGTGCGCCGGCGGCTCACGTCGACCTGGTCGGCCCCGGTGTGGATGGACGACCGGGTCAACCTGCTCGCCCTCGGCGAGCGCCGGGTCAATCCCGTGGCGGCCCGGTCGCCGCACATGCTCTACCTGGGTGGAGGCACCGGCATCGGCGCCGCCGTGGTGGTCGACGGCCGGCTGTACCGGGGCGCGCGAGGGCTGGCCGGCGCAATCGGGCACGTTCCCGTTCCTGAGGCCGGGGAGGCGCTGTGCCGGTGCGGCAACGTCGGCTGCCTCGAGGCCGTCGTCGGTGGGGCTGCGCTCTCCCGCGACGCCCGGCTGCTCGCCGAGACGGGTCAGAGCCCGGCGCTGGCGGCGATCTTGACCGAGACCCGGGTACTCCGCCCGCTCGACATCACGCGTGCCGCGGAGCAGGGGGATCCGGCGGCCCGGGCGCTGCTAAACCGAGCGGCCACGGTCATCGGACGTGTCCTCGCTACCCTGGTCAGCGCCTACAACCCCGAGCTGGTCGTGGTGGGCGGCGGCATCGCACGGGCCCGCGCCCACGTGCTCGCCGCGATCCGGGAGGCGATCTACCGGCATGCGCTCCCCGCAGCGACGCGCGACCTGCGGGTCGACCTGTCTGCCGTGGACGAGGAGATCGCAGGCGTCACCGGAGCGGTGCAGTTCGCCCTCGACCAGGTCTTCTCCCGGGAGCACCTGCCCGCGCTGCTGGCCGCACGGGCGGGGACAGACGGTGAAGCCGGCCTCTCCGCCTGACGTCTCGACGGTCCTCCGCCGGGATGGTGCGCCACTTCTGTCGGTTTCCGGTGAAAGCCTTTAGTCTCGGAACGTGACACTTCGCCCCGTGCCCGCCGCGGAGCGGCGCGATGCCCGCTGAACGCATGGATGGCCTGGCCACCGTCCTCGAGGCCATCCGCGCCAGCGGCGGGATCACCCAGCCGCAGCTGATGCGGGCGGTGGGGCTGGGCCGCAGCGTCGTCGCGCAGCGCGTCGCCGAGCTGCAGGACACCGGTCTGGTCGTGTCCGACGGGCTGGCCGCGTCGACCGGGGGTCGGGCACCGAGGCGGTTGCGCCTCCGCGCGGAGGCCGGCGTCGTCGCCGGCGTCGACATCGGGGCGACCGGCATGGTCGTCGGCCTCGCCGACCTCGCCGGCACGGTGCTGAGCAAGGTCGAGGAGCGCATCGACGTCGCGGACGGGCCGGAGTTCGTACTGTCCCGCGTCGAGCAGGTGGTCGAGGAACTGCTGCGCGCGCAGCCGGCCCCGCGTCCGCTTTGGGGCGTCGCGGTAGGAGTTCCCGGTCCGGTCGACGTCAGCACGGGGCTGCCCGTCGCGCCCCCGATCATGCCCGGCTGGGACGGCTACTCCATCCCGGACCGGCTCGGCGCACGGTTCGCGGCGCCCGTGTGGGTGGACAACGACGTGAACCTGCTGGCACTGGGAGAGCTGCGCACCAACCCGATGGCCGCGGCGGCGGGGGACCTCCTGTACGTGAAGATCGGCACGGGAATCGGTGCAGGTCTCGTGTCGGGCGGCCGCCTGCACCGCGGCGTCAACGGGTGCGCCGGCGACATCGGGCACGTGGTGGTACCCGAGGCCGGGGACGTCGTGTGCCGGTGCGGCAACCTTGGCTGCCTGGAGGCAGCGGCCGGTGGTGCGGCACTGGCACGCGACGGCCGGCGCCTGGCGGAGACCGGCGGGAGCCCGGTGCTGGCCGAGATCCTGGCGGTAACAGGGGTGGTCAGCGCCGCCGACGTCACGGCGGCCGCGGACCGGGGGGACCCGGCGGCGCGGGCGATGCTGGCCAGGGCCGGGCGGCTGGTCGGCAGCGCGCTCGCGACTCTGGTCAGCTTCTACAACCCCGCGATGGTGGTCCTGGGCGGCGGCGTCGTCCAGGCAGGGGACCACGTCCTCGCGGTCATCCGCGAGTCGGTGTATCGCCGGTCGCTCCCGCTCGCCACCCGGACCCTGCGCATCGAGCACTCGAGTCTGGGCAAGGACGCCGGGCTGGCCGGTGCCGTCCACCTGGCACTCGATGCGATCTTCGCGCCGCACCGTCTGCCGTTGTGGCTGCCGTTCCACAGCCCCTCGGCCTATCCGGAGCTCGCAACCGCCTTGGCCGGCGCCGGAGCCTGACCGGGGCTCCGGGCGCGCCGGGACGTGTCCTGCGTCATAGACAGCGCTGATGGAGCGCATCAGGACTCTTAGGTCCCCGGGCCGTTGACTTCCTCCGGCGATAGACAGAAGCATGTGGTTGGCATCACGCCGACAGCGCAGCCGCCCCCGTCGGGCGCCGCGATCGAGGCTTCCCGTCGTCGAGCCGGCGCTGCCGCCGGACGCGTCACGAAAGGCTCCTACATGAACCAGCAAGGCCATGGTCCGATTCGCCGTCTCGGCGCCCTCGTCGCCGTGCCCACGCTCAGCGTCCTCACCCTCGCGGCGTGCGGCGGCGGCGATGAGGACGGCGGTGCAGCCGGCTCGGGCGGTACCGCCGACAGCTTCACGTTCGCGTTCGAGAACGCCAGCGGTGGCGCCGAGAACCCGTGGCTCCTCCTCGCCGAGGAGTACTCCGAGGAGACGGGCGTCGAGATCGAGACCCAGCCGCTGCCGCCGGACAGCTACGGGCTGACGATCCGGACCCAGCTGCAGGGTGGGAACGCACCGACGCTCATGATGTTCGCCCCCGGCTCAGGCCAGTCGAGTTCGGTGATCCCGTTGGCCGAGGCCGGCTACCTGGAGCCGCTCGGCGAGGAATCCGCCGCGCTCGTTCCGGAGGGGAGCGAGTCCCAGTTCGGGATCGACGGAGAGATCTACGCGCAGCCGACCAGCCTCATCCCGGTCGCCGTGACCTGGAACGCCGGCGCCGCCGAGGAGGCGGGGGTCGAGTTCCCCGAGGACTTCGACGCCTACCTGGAGGCCTGCCAGACGCTGGCCGACGAGGGCAGGTCCATGGCGGTGATCGCGGGGGCGGTGCCGCCGAACCCCGGCCTGATGTCCATGGCCATCTCGGCGACGCGCGTGTACGCGGAGAGCCCTGACTGGAACGACCAGCGGGCCGCCGGGGAGACCTCCTTCGCCGAGAGCGAGGGCTGGCAGGAGACGCTGCAGACGGTCGTCGACCTCAACGAGGCCGGCTGCTTCCAGCCCGGCGCACCCGGTGCCGGCTTCGACGCCATCACCCAGGGCATCACGCAGGGCACGGCGTTGAGCGCCTTCCTGCCCGGTACCGCCGCCAGCGAGCTCTCCACTGCCACGCCCGGCCTCGAGCTCGACACCCGGGCCTTCCCGCCGGCCGACGGTGAGCCGTACCTGCTCGCCAGCCCCAACTACGTGCTGAGCGTCAACGCTGCAGCCGACGAGTCCGAGAAGCAGGCAGCCATGGACTTCCTCGAGTGGATGGCAGCCCCGGAGAACGCCGAGCGCGTCACCGAGATCCAGGGCGGTGTCCCGATCACCGGGCCCGGCGAGGACCTCAACCCGGCGTACGAGCCGGTGCGGGAGCTGCTCGAGTCGGGCAGCTACGCGCCCCTGCCGAACCAGGGCTGGCCGAACCCCAGCGTCTACGACGCCCTCGCCACCGGAGCCCAGGGATTGCTGACCGGTCAGAGCGACGTCCAGTCGGTGCTCGAGGCCATGGACCAGGCCTACGACCAGTAAGAGCTCACCAGCTGCGCTTCCGGATCGAGTCGAGGACAAGTGATGACTGCAACCATGGGCACTCCGCAGGACACCAGTCCCGTCGTCCGGGGCGCGGCGGCAGGCGCCGGGGGCGGGGGATCGTCCCGCTCCCGGCGCGCCCGCCCGCTCATCTCCCACGGCCGGTGGTGGTGGGCGCTCCCCGCCGTCCTCATGGTGGTGCTCATCCACTACGCGGCCACCGCGGGCGGTGCCTTCTACGCCTTCACCGACTGGACCGGGGTCGGCGACTTCGACTTCATCGGGCTGGACAACTTCCGGCGCATCTTCGCCGACCCGTCCATGATCGGGTCGATTCAGAACACGCTGTTCCTGGCGTTCGGGTTCCTGATCGCCACGAACGTCGTGGGCCTGCTCCTGGCGCTCGCCCTCAACCGCACCCTCAGGACGCGCTACCTGCTGCGGGTGCTCTTCTTCATGCCGGTCGTGCTCAGCCCGCTGGCGGTGTCCTACGTCTGGAAGTTCATCTTCGACTACAACGGCCCGCTCAACGGCGTGCTGGGCTGGGTCGGGATGGAGCCGCGCCTCTGGCTGGCGGACCCGACCCTGGCGCTGTGGGCGGTGCTGGTGGTCATGGCCTGGCAGACCACCGGCATGGTCATGGTCATCTACCTCGCCGGCCTGGCCACCGTCCCCGCCGAGATCGAGGAGGCGGCCGCGCTGGACGGCGCCAGCACCTGGCGACGCTTCCGGCACATCACCCTGCCGTCGATCCGGCCATCCGTGGCGATCGCCTCGACGCTCATGCTCATCCAGGGCCTGCGCGTGTTCGACCAGGTCATGGCACTGACCGGTGGGGGTCCCGCGGGCGCCACCGAGACGCTGGCCACGCAGGTCTACAAGGAGACCTTCGCGCTGAGCAACTTTGGTTTCGGCGCTGCCCTGGCCCTCCTGCTGACCCTGATCATGCTCGTCTTCGCCGTCCTCCAGCAGGCGGCCACCAAGGACCGTTCCTAAGGGGCCCGGATCATGTTCCGCTACACGAAGATGACGGCCCTGCGCGAAGGGTTCGTCTGGGTCGTCGCACTGCTGACCCTGCTCCCGTTCTACTTCCTCGTCATCACCGCGCTCAAGCCCGACGAGGAACTGCAGACCACGGGGACGTCGGAGCCGCCCGCTCGGCCGACTCTCGAGAACTTCTCCGAGGTGCTCACCGGCGGCGGGGACAACAACATCCTGATGGCGCTGCTGCACAGCGTCCTGATCACGCTCGGCAGCATCGCCGGGTTGGTCGCCTTCGGATCGCTCGCCGCCTACGTGCTGGCCCGCAGCACCGCCCGCTGGGGCAGCATCAGCTTCTACCTGTTCCTCATCGCCATCCTGCTGCCCACCCAGCTGGGCCTCGTGCCGCTCTACATCGGCGCCCGGCAGCTCGGCCTGGTGGGTTCGGTGTGGGGGATGGTGCTGCTCTACATCGGGACCCTGATGCCGCTGGCGGTCTTCCTCTACGCCGGGTTCTTCCGGAATCTGCCGCGCGACTACGAGGAAGCCGCGGCGCTGGACGGGGCCGGGCCCAGCCGGGTGTTCTTGCGCGTCGTGCTGCCGCTGATGGCGCCGGCCACCGGAACGGTCGCGATCCTCACCGGCCTCATCGTCTGGAACGACTTCTTCACCGCGCTGATCTTCCTCGGCGGCTCGGACAACCAGACGCTGCCGGTGTCGATGTACTACTACGTCGGCTCGCTGGTCTCCGCCTGGAACAAGATCTTCGCCATCGTGATCATCTCGATGGTGCCCATCCTGGCCTTCTACCTCTTCGCGCAGAAGAGGTTCATCCAGGGCTTCGCCGGCGGGATCAAGTAGTCCCTCGGTCCCGCCGCGCCAACTTTCCCGCGCGTGCGCCGCACCCTGCACCGCCCCAGCCGTCCGGTCGCGCTCGTCCACCGGCGGTCCCCACACCAGCCCGTGGCCGCGTCCACCTGCCTCGCGAGGAGTTCCCATGGCCGACAACCTCCGTGCCGGCACCGCCAGCGGCGGGTTCACCGGCACGTGCACGGCCGAGCCATCCGCCGGGGTGGTGGCGTCCTCCCCCGCGTCGAGTCGGCTCGGACCGGTGGCTGGATCGAGGTCGGCGCCTGACAGGCCGCAGCTCGGGATGACCCTGTTCTCGCTGACGCCGCAGTGGCGGGCGGGCGCCGACGTGGTCGAACTGCTGGAGCGGGTGGCCGCCGCTGGGTGCGGCCCGGCGGTCGAGCTCATCGGCCACCAGGCCTGGCGCGGCTTCCCGGCGGTCACCGCGGAGGACGAGCGTGCCTTCCGCGACGCCGTCGGACGGCTGGGCCTGGTGCCGGTCGCGCTCGGCGTCTACACCGACCTGTTCCGGTACCCGGGGCGGCCGATGACGGTGGAGCAGGCCTTCGACGACATCGCCCACCAACTGGCGGCCGCCGCACGGCTCGGTTTCCCGATGGTGCGCGCGACGCTCGGGATGGCGCCGTCGCTGCTGCAACGGGTCTCGGCGGAGGCGGAGCGGCTGGGGGTCGTCCTCACCTTCGAGGTGCAGGGCGCCACCTCACCCGACAGCCCCGCCGTGGTGGAGCTCGCGGAACTGCAGCAGCGGACCGGCAGTCCCTGCCTCGGGTTGACGATCGACTCCAGCCTCTCCACGCCCGCGTTGCCCGCAGCGCTCGGCACGGCGCTGCGCAGGCTGGGTCTCGCGGCACAGGGCGTCGCCGCGGTCGACGAGGCCTGGGAGCAGGACGGACCGATCGGCCCGCGCATCGCAGCCGCGCTGGCTGTGATCGCGGGCCACCCGCGCGAAGCCGAGCTGACCCCGCTGATCGCCGGGGTGCTCGGCCGATGCGGCCGGACGGCTCCGGGGGAGTGGTCGGAACTCCTGCCGCTCGTTCGGCACGCGCACGCCAAGTTCTGGGACCCGGACGTCGAGGCCGTCCGTGACCCGCACGAAGCGTGGTTGCGAGCGCTGTCCGCGGCCGGCTACCAGGGCGCCGTCCTCAGCGAGTGGGGTGGCCACGAGCTGCTCGAGCAGGGCGAGGCCGATGCGCTGGCCGCCTCGGCGGCGCACGTCGCGCTCCTGGCCGAGCTGACCGGTGCCCGGACGGCGGTGACCGCATGACGATGACCGAGGGCACCCTGCGCTCCGATGCGGTCTCGGCCCGCGACGGCCGCCTGCACCTCGCCGTCCGCCTGCCCTGGTACCGGTCGCTGGCCCTCTCCTGCCTGGAGACGATCGAGGTCGCCGTCGACGGTGCCCAGGTGCCACTGCGTTCCATCTCGACCGGCGGTTTCACCGGCCCGGTGGCCGACGCCGGCGGGTCCGCCGCCTGGTGGGACCTGCGCGACGCGCTCGACGTGGCGCTCGACGCGCCGGGTGTCCCTGGAGCGACTCACCAGGTCGGGCTCGCCCTCGCCGTGCGGATCCCCTACATCCAGCAGGCCCCCGGCGTGCCGCTCGTGCAGCGCGCAACCGCCCAGATCGAAGGGACCGTCCGATGAGCCGGCTCACCGTCGGAGACACCGCTCCACCGATCGCGCTGCCCGGCACGGACGGCGCCACCGTCCGGCTCGACCCCGCGAACCATGCCGCGACGGTCGTCGTCTTCACGGCCAACGGCTGCCCCTACGCGCGGGCCTGGCACGACCGCATCCAGGACGTCGTCCGGGACTACGGCACGCGGGACGTCGCCGTCCTGCAGATCATCAGCAACGACGAGTCCGACCACCCCGAGGACTCCGCGGAGGCGATGCGGCGGCGGGCCGATGCTGGTGAGGTGGCCGGGCCGTTCCTGCGGGACGTCGAGCAGGTCGCCGCCCGCGCCTACGGCGCGACGGCCACCCCGGAGGTCTTCGTGATCGACCGGCGCGGCATCGTGCGGTACCACGGCGCGCCGGACGGCGACCACGACGATCCTGCCCAGCGCGCCGGCTGGGTTTGCGAAGCGCTCGAGGACATGCTCGCCGCGCGCGCGGTGGCCAGGCCGGTCACCTCTCCGGCCGGGTGCTCGATCAAGTGGCGGGTGGAGTTGCGCTGGTGGGCCGGCTGCCCCACGCGCGTGCGGGCCGCCCAGGTGCTGCGGGACACCCTCGCCGAGCTGGGACGGGACGAGGTGACCGTGGTCGAGCGCGAGGTCCGTGACCGGGAAGAGGCGCAGCGGCTGCGGTTCCCCGGCTCCCCGACGTTCGTGGTGGGGGGGCAGGACCTGTTCCCGACTGCGGCGCCACCGGCGCTGACCTGCCGGGTTTACACCCGTCCGGACGGCCGCGGTTCCCCGCTGCCCGACACCGCCGACCTGGCCGCAGCGCTCCGCGCCGCGCTGGTCCGGCCCTGGGAGCTGCCCGGCTGGGTCGACTTCCGCACGCAGTCAGCAGGCCCGTCCCGAACCACCACCGACTGAGGAGCAGTCATGGCATCGATCACGTTCGACCACGTCACCAAGCGGTACCCGGACGGGACACAGGCGGTCTCGGAGCTCGACATCGCCATCGCCGACGGCGAGTTCCTCGTCCTCGTCGGGCCCTCGGGCTGCGGCAAGACGACGGCGCTGCGCATGGCCGCAGGCCTCGAGGAGATTTCCGACGGCCAGCTCCTGATCGGTGACCGGGTCGTCAACGACGTCCACCCATCCCAGCGTGACATCGCCATGGTCTTCCAGAGCTATGCCCTCTATCCGCACATGACCGTGCGCGAGAACATCGCCTTCCCGCTGCAGTGCTCGGGGGTGGGCAAGGCCGAGGCGAAGGCGCGCGTCGAGCGGGCCGCGGAGGCGCTCGGGCTGACCGACCTGCTGCACCGCAAGCCCAAGGCGCTCTCGGGCGGTCAGCGGCAGCGCGTCGCGATGGGACGCGCGATCGTGCGCCAGCCGCAGGCCTTCTTGATGGACGAGCCGCTGTCGAACCTGGACGCCAAGCTGCGCGGCCAGATGCGCGCGGAGATCCGCGGCCTGCAGCGTCAGTACGGCGTCACCACGCTCTACGTCACCCACGACCAGGTCGAGGCCATGACGATGGGCGACCGGATCGCCGTGCTCCGCAAGGGGCTGCTCCAGCAGCTCGGCACGCCCGACGAGCTCTACGACTCACCGGCCAACCTGTTCGTCGCCGAGTTCATCGGCTCTCCGCCGATGAACGTCATGAGCGCGATGGTGCTCCGCACCGCGGCCGGCCACGAGCTCGTCCTCGGCTCGCAGCGGCTGCCGCTCCCCGCCGGTCTCCTGAACGCCTACCCCCAGCTCGCCGGCACCGACGCCACCCCGGTCGCCCTGGGCCTGCGTCCGGAGGCGCTGCGGGATCCCGCCAGCGCGGCTCCCGACGCGCTGCGGCTCGTCGCCGACGTCGAACTCGTGGAGAACCTGCCGCCGGAGAAGCTGGTCCGCCTGCGGCTCGACGCCGCCCCCGTGATCACCGAAGCGATCATGGAGATCGCCGAGGACATGGACCCCGGCGCCTCGGGCGACCTCCGCAACCACGCCGGCGGATCGGTGCTCCAGGCGCGGCTGCCCGGGACGTCCGCCGTGCGCGAGCGCACCCGTGCCGAGTTCGCCGTCCCGCCGGCCGCCCTGCACTTCTTCGACCTGTCCACGGGACAGGCCATCGCCCCGGCCTCACCGCGGCTTGCCGCGGTGACCGTCTGAGAGAGGACCCCGTGACACCACCGGCCCACAGCATCAAGCGGGGCGTCAGCCTCTACTCCTTCCAGGAGGAGTACTTCCTGCGCGCCCTGTCCGTCGAGGACTGCATCCGTGAGGCGGCTGCCTTCGGTGCCCGGGGGATCGAGATCATCCCCGAGCAGATGATCCCGGGCTACCCGCACGTCACCGACGAGTTCGTCGACTCGTGGTCCAGCTGGATGGAGAAGTACGGGACGACGCCGGTCGCCACCGACCTCTTCCTCGACACCAAGCGGTACCCCGACCGCTGGCTGACCCTGGACGAGCAGGTCGCCTCCTTCCACCGCGACATCGACATCGCCGTCCGGTTGGGTGCCCGGGTGGTCCGCGCGATCATCAACACCCCGCCCGAGGTGATGGAGGCCGCGGCGCCCTACGCCGAGGACGCCGGCGTCCGGCTGCTGCTGGAGGTGCACGCGCCGTTCCACTACGAGCACCCGTGGATCCGCCAGCACCTCGAGGTCATGCACCGCACCGGTTCGCCGGCGCTCGGCCTCATGCCGGACATGGGCACGTTCGTCGAGCGCTTCCCCCGGGTGGTCAGCGAGCGGGCGCTGCGTGACGGCGCCAAGCCGGAGCTGGTCGACCTGATCGTGGCGACCTACGACGACCACGGCGACACCCATGCGCTGATGGACATCGTCAACTACCGCGGCGGCGGCTCGGTCGACTTCGGGCTCGCCCGGCAGGCGACGCACTACATCTGGACCGAGCCGAAGTCGATGCTCGAGCACATGCCCCTCATCGGGCACATCCAGGCGAAGTTCTACGAGATGACCGACGAGGGGGTCGAGTACTCGATCCCCTACGACCGGATCGTCCCGGTGCTCGTCGAGGGCGGCTTCGACGGCTACCTGTCCAGCGAGTACGAGGGCAACCGGCACATCCAGGACGCCTTCCCCGTCGACAGCATCGAGCAGGTCCGTCGCCAGCACGCCATGTTCGCCCGCCTGCTCGGAGAGGACTCCTGATGTTCGACCAGTACATCGTCTGCGAGGAGAACTTCCGTCCCCTGGACGACGGCCGCACCGGCGGGGTCGTCGAGGTCCGGATGCCGTACTACCGCGGCCTGGCCCTGTCCATGGTGGAGGCCGTCGACCTGGTGCTCGACGGCCGGCCCGTCCCGCCGTCGCGGACCACCTTCACGGTGCACGGCAAGACCTACACCTTCGACGAGCTGCCGCACACCACCGACGACCGGTGGGAGATGGGCGAGCGGGCGCAGCTCGCCTTCGAGACGGACGAGCCGCTGGCGCCGGGTGAGCACGACATCGCCGTCGCGGTCCGACTCCGCATCTCCTACATGCCGGTGCCGGGTGGGGGCCGCGACAGCAAGCGGCTCACCCTCGCTGCCTGATCTCACGCCTCCCATCTCACGAGGAGCTCCCGCATGACTTCCCCCGGACGTCCTTTTCTGGGCGTCGGCCTGATCGGCTACGCCTTCATGGGCGCCGCGCACTCGCAGGCGTGGCGCACCGCCCCCCACTTCTTCGACCTGCCGCTGCGGCCGGAGCTGACCGTGCTGGCCGGGCGGGACGCCGCCAAGGTCGCAGAGGCCGCCGGCAAGCTGGGCTGGTCGAGCACCGAGACCGACTGGCACCGCGTCGTCGAGCGCGAGGACGTCGACCTGGTCGACGTCTGCACCCCCGGGAACACCCACGCCGAGATCGCGATCGCCG
>NZ_JBJHAL010000030.1:0-54705 GCF_054050995.1 Blastococcus sp. SYSU DS1021
TCCGCATGCTCAACACCATCGGCTACGCCGGGCCGATCTCGGTGGAGTGGGAGGACGCCGGCATGGACCGGCTCGTGGGTGCGCCCGAGGCGCTGGAGTTCGTCCGCCGGCTGGCCTTCGACCCGCCCGCGGCCGCCTTCGACGCCGCCTTCGCCAGCGGCAGCTGACCCGACCCACGAGACGAGGAAAGACCATGGGTCCACTCGACGACCAGGTGGTGCGCGCCGACTCGCTCACCGCCACCCCCGACGGCCTCGACATCGCCGTCTACTCGCACTGGTACCGCGCGCTGCCGCTGCCCTCCCTGGTGAAGGCCGACCTGACCGTCGACGGCGAGCGCATCGACACCTCGAGCCTGTCGGTGACCGTCAACGGCCACCGGTACGCCTTCGGTGAGCTGGCCGGGAAGGGGGGCGAGTACTGGTTCACCACCGACCCGGTGGTGCTGCACGTGCCGGTCCCGACGGCGCCGGGCCGCGAGCACCGGGTGGAGCTCCTGCTCGGCCTGTCCATCCCCTACATCCTCACCGGCCCGGACCGGGTGCCGCTCGTGGCGCCCAGCCGGACCGACAAGACCCTGACCGCCGCGGGAGCCTGACATGACCGACACCGCACCCGGGCTGCCACGCCTGGGCACCACCCTGTTCAGCCTGTCCCTGGAGCAGCGCGAGCCGGGCCGGGACTTCGCCTCGCTGGTGGCCGAGGTCGCTGCTCGTGACCTCGGTCCGGGCCTGGAGATGGTCGCCTTCCAGAGCCTCCGCGGGTGGCCGCGCCTGGACGACGACGCCGTCCGCGAGGTCCGCGGCGTCATCGACGGCTCCGGCCTGACGCCGTCCTGCCTCGCGATCAACAACGACCTCGGCCTCTACCCGGGGCGGCTGCTCTCGGACGACGAGTCCTACGAGTACGTCGTGGTCCAGGTGCGCGGTGCCGCCGCGCTGGGCTTCCCCGTGACCCGGGTCGGCGTCGAGACCAGCCCGGCGATCCTCGAGCGGCTGCTGCCGATGGCCGAGGAGCTGCAGGTCAGGGTCGGCGTGGAGATCCACGCGCCGCTCACCATCGAGGCGCCGCCCGTGGCCGCGCTGAAGGACTTGTTCACCCGCCTGGACACGCCGTGGCTCGGATTCATCCCTGACATGAGCTCGAGCATGCGGGCGATCCCCGGGGCCGTCGACGACGCCCACCGCGCCGCCGGTATCGCCCCGGAGCTCACCGCGCTCACCAAGCAACTGTGGGCCGAGCCGGGGCCCACCATGGCCAAGTTCCCCGAGCTGGAAAAGCGAGCCGCCGAGGCCGGGGCGACCTCTGCCCAGGTCGGGAACCTGAAGATGCTCTTCACGATGCACGGGCGGATGGCGCCCGAGCGGTGGGCCGACTTCTTCCCGCACGTCGTGCACGTGCACGGCAAGTTCTACGGCGTCGAGGAGGGCCCCGACGGCCTCACCGACCCGTCGATCGACTGGCCGGCGGTGGCCCGGGTGCTGGTCGAGCAGGGCTACACCGGCTTCATCTCCAGCGAGTACGAGGCGCACGCCTACAGCAACCGGCACAACGCCTTCGAGCAGGTCCGCGCCCAGCACGACATGCTCAAGGGGCTCCTCGAGCAGCAGCCGGTGGGGGCGGCCCGATGAGCGGCTCCTACGACATCGTCGTCGTGGGCTCGGGCCCGGTGGGGACGGCGGTCGCCCGCGAGCTCGCCGACACCGCCCCGGCACTGCGGGTGCTCGTGCTCGAGGCAGGGCGGGCGCTCGGCGACCCGGCGGGCGGGCACGTCAAGAACATCGCCGACGTCCAGGAGCGTGACCGCCTGCTGGCGGGTCTGGCCATGGGGCCCGGGCCGCTGCCCGGTGGCACCCCGGCGCGTCCGGGCACGGTGCTCGTCGGCGCCGAGGCCATGCCCAACGCCGCCATGTCGACCAACGTCGGTGGGATGGGCGCCCACTGGACGGCCGCCTGCCCTCGGCCGGTGGACGACGAGGTGCCCGACTGCATCGACCCGGCCGTCCTGGACGAGGCGCTGACCCGGGCCGAGGAGCTCCTGGCGGTCACCACGCACGCGTTCGACCGCGCCCCGCTCACCGGCGCCGTGCAGCGGGTGCTGGGGGAGCTCTTCGACCGGCCGCACCGCCGGCCGGTCGGGGCCATGCCGGTCGCCGTGACGGTGGGGGAGGACGGTGCCCTGCACTGGACCGGCCCGGCGATCATCGCCGGCGACCTGTGGCAGCGGCCCGACGTGGAGCTGCGCACCGGCACGCTGGCCCGGCGGATCCTTCTGGACGGGGGGCGGGCGACCGGGGTGGAGATCGTCGACGTCGCCAGCGGCGAGAGGTCGACGGTGAGCGCTCGGGCGGTGGTCGTCACCGCCGACGCGTTCCGGACGCCTCAGCTGCTGCATGCCTCGGGGATCCGTCCGCAGGCGCTGGGCCGGTACCTGACCGAGCACCCGCAGATCATGGCCGCGTCACTGCTGGACGAGGAGCACGTGCCCGAGGGCGCCCTGGTCGACGTCGACCTGCCGCGTTCGTCCGCCACGGCCCCCGGTGGCGGTGCGATCGTGCCGGTCTCCGGAGTCTCCTGGGTCCCGTATGCCGCCGACCGGCCCTTCCACGGCCAGGTCATGCAGATGGATGCCTCCCCGATGCCGCTCGACCCGGGCACCACCGTCCGGCCCGGCCAGGTCGTCGGGCTCGGCTGGTTCTGCAAGAAGGAGCTCTCGCCGGACAACCGCGTCTGGTTCGACGACGACGCGACCGACGCCTTCGGCCTGCCCGCCATCCGGATCGACTACGCCCTCAGCGATGCCGATCGGTCCGCGATCGAGGCGGCGAGAGCCGAGGTCGCCGACGCCGCCCGGGCTCTCGGGCGACCGCTCGGAGACCCGTTCGTCATGCCGTCGGGCAGTTCGCTGCACTACCTCGGCACCACCCGGATGGGTTCCGCCGACGACGGCACGAGCGTCTGCGACCCGACCGGGCGGGTGTGGAACACCCAGAACCTCTACGTCGGCGGCAACAACGTGATCCCGACGGCCACCGCCTGCAACCCGACGCTGACCGCCGTCGCTCTCGGGCTGCTGACCGCCCGCACCGTGGCCGCCTCGCTGGCCGCCACGGCCGCCACTCAAGAAGGAGCGCACGCATGAGCCCGAGTGTCCTGGTCGTCGGCAGCGGGCCGACCGGTGCCGCCTACGCACGGCTGCTGCTCGAGCAGGTCCCGGACGTCTCGGTCCTGATGGTGGAGGCGGGCCCGGTGGTGACCACACCGCCGGGCATGAACGTCAAGAACGTCCCCGACCCGGACGAGCAGGCTGCCGCGCGGATGGCCTCGCAAGGGCGGTCGCACGAGAGCGGTGTCTCCGGCATCCCCGGTGGTGTTGTTGTCGAGGGCACCATCACCGCCCGGCAGGGCACCCACCTGATCGGGCGGGCGGCCGAGGGCTCGGCCGGGATGCCCGCCGCCGCCGGGGCGACGTGCGTCGGGGGCCAAGGCGTGCACTGGACGTGCGCCACCCCCGCGCCGACCGGTCCGGAGCGGGTGCCGTTCATCGACGACGCCGAGTGGGAGCAGCACCTGGCAACCGCTGAGGGGCTGCTGCACGTCCACCGCCCCTCGTTCGACGGCGCGCCGCAGGCCGCCGCGATCCTCGAGCGGATCCGCGGCGAGTTCGCACCCGACGGCATCACCGTCCGGCCGCTTCCCGTCGCCGCTGATCCGCGGGAGGACGGCTCCCTGCGGTGGAGCGGTACCGACGTCGTCCTCGGCCCGTTGGCCGAGGGCACCCACGCCGACCGGTTCACCCTCCGGGCGGAGACGCTCTGCGTCCGGGTGCTGAGGGAGGGCGACCGCGCCGTCGGCGCGGTCCTGCGCGACCAGCGGACCGGAGCGGAGGAGGAGGTGCGGGCGGACGTCGTCGTGCTGGCGGCCGACGCGCTCCGCACCCCTCAGCTGATGTGGGCCTCCGGCATCCGGCCCGAGGCGCTCGGGCGGTACCTGACCGAGCACCCGCTGCTCTTCGGCGTCGTGGCGGTGCGGGCGGACGTCCTGCCGCCCCGGGACGGCGCCACCGGTCCCGTCGACCCGATCCGGGCGATCATCGCGATCCCGTTCGACGAGGAGCGGCACCCCTACTCCGCCCAGATGATGTACAGCCCGGTGTCGCCGGTCCCGCTCCCTGAGAGCAGCCGCTTCCGCGACAACCCGGCCGGCTACGTCGGCATGGGCTGGGGGATCCGCAAGCGGCCCCGCCCGGAGGACCGGCTGACCTTCGAGGACGACCGGCCCGACGAGAACGGGCTCCCGGGCATCCGGATCGCCTACGAGCTCACCGACATCGAAGAGGCGGACTTCGAGCGCGCCCGCAAGCACCAGGCGCGGGCGGCCGCCGCGCTGGGGGAGTTCGTCGACGGGATGCCGAAGGTCATGCCGGCCGGCAGCTCGCTGCACTACATGGGCACGGTCCGCATGGGCGCGACCGACGACGGCACGAGCGTCTGCGACTCGTTCTCCCGGGTCTGGGGCGTGCCCGGCCTGGTCCTCGCCGGCAACGGGCTGATCCCGACGGCCAACTCGATGAACCCGACGCTGACCAGCGTCGCCCTCGCCGTGCGCGGAGCCCATGCCCTCGCCGTCGAGCTCGCGAAGGAGAAGTGACGGTGCTCGACTTCCCGATCCTCCAGGGCCGCGGCTTCCGCAATGTCGAGGAGGGCGGCCGGGTCACCGGCTTCTCCTTCCAGCTCCGCAACCCGAACTACCGGGGCGTGGCCGCCAGCATGCTCGACGGCGTCGAGGTCGTCGCCGACGGCGAGCGCATTCCCGACCACGTGCCGCTGTGGACGCTGCAGGGGCGCACCTTCACCCTCGACGAGCTCCGGGCCTCGACCGACGTCCGCTGGCAGCTCGACGAGCCGGCCACGATCACCGTGCCGAAGCCGGGGGGCTTGTCGGTGGGGGTGCATGACCTCGAGGTCGTCATCCAGCTGCGACGGTCGTACTTCCCGCCGCTGATCTCCCGGACGCCGTTCACCGTGACCGGGAAGGGGGTGATCGTGCCGCCGGTGCCGGCGGGGGAGCTGAAGTACTGCGTCTCGACGTACAGCTACACCGGCGACATCTACACCTCGATGACCCTCGAGGACGTCTTCGCCGACATCGCCGATCTCGGTGCCACCGGTATCGAGATCCTCGGCGAGGGCAACATCCCGAACTACCCGACGCCGCCTCCGGCCTGGGCCGACACGTGGCACGGGCTGCTGCAGCAGTACGGGCTGACCGCGACAAACTTCGGCTCGTGGGTCGACACCACGCGGTGGCACGACCGTGACCTGACCGCCCAGGAGGGCGCCGAGCAGCTGCGGCTCGATCTGCGGCTGGCGAAGCAGCTGGGCTTCACGTCGGTGCGACCGAAGTTCGGCGTCACCACGTGGGACCTCGACCCGCACCCCATCTGGCAGGAGGCGGTCGAGCGCTCGCTGGACCTGGCCGCGGAGCTCGATGTCGTGATCTGCCCGGAGATCCACGCCCCGACGCCGATCAAGCACCCGGTCACCCAGGGCTACGTCGACTTCATCGAGAAGACCGGCACGGAGCACTTCAAGCTGCTCATCGACACCGGCATCTTCCAGACCGCGCCGGTGCTCGAGAACGCCGAAGAGGTGGGCACCGACGACGAGGACGACGTCCCGCCGCCGCTCCGGGCGCTGGCCGTGCCGATGACCGACCTGGCCGAGGTGCTCCCGCACACCCACTTCATCCAGGCCAAGTTCTTCGCCATCGACGACGACCTGCACGACCTGCACGTGCCGTGGGGCGACATCGTCCCGACCCTGGAGCGGGCCGGCTGGAACGGCTGGCTGTCCAGCGAGTACGAGGGCCGTCGCGACCCCTATCGCGGTCGCGACCAGGTACGTCGCCAGCACGCCCTGCTGCGGTCGCTGCAGGCCGGCGCCGATCGGCGCTGAGGCGCACGAGCAGCTCGGCACCCGGGCGCCGGACCGCCCGGCGCCCGGCCCCTGACCACGGACGAAAGGACACGACATGACCGTCGACACCACCTCGGTCGAGGCGCTCGCCCACCGGCTCGCCGCCCTCGAGGAGCAGCTCGCGGAGGCGCAACGGACTGCCGAGCGCGCGGCCGATCGTGGCGCGGTGGACAACGTCTTCAACCGCTACATGCACTACCACAACGCCTACGAGGACCAGCGGATCATCGACGAGCTGTGGGCCAAGCCGGGCACTCCGGACATGTGGGCCCGGTACAACAACGTCGGCCTGTACACCTCGTACGAGTCCGTCACCGCCTACCACCGCGGGCGGCCCCGTCCCGTGGGCAAGCTGCTGTTCCACTACACGAGCACGCCGGTCATCGAGGTCGCCGCGGACGGGGAGACGGCCAAGGGCATCTGGATCATGGCTGGCCTGGAGTCGGGCCTGATGGACCCTGAGGTCGCGAAGGACGTCCCCCCGTGGGTGTTCTCCGGCGGCGAGGTGGACGGCAAGCCCGTCTGGGCGCACTGGGTGTGGTGCAAGTACGGCGTGGACTTCATCAAGCAGGACGGCGAGTGGCGGATCTGGCACTTCCGCTGCTACGAGGTCGCCCGCGCGCCGTTCAACCGCGACTGGATCTCGTTCGCCAAGGACAACCAGGAGAGCCACGACTCACAGCTCGCCTGGTTCGGTGACGACGGTGTGCCGGTCTTCCTCCCGCCGGTCGACGAACCGGTCACCACGGGCAACTACTACCCGTACGCGAACGACAAGGTGCAGGTGCTCGAGCCGGAGCCGCCGCAGCCCTACGAGGAGTTCGAGGACACCTTCCGCTGATGCCGGCAGAACCTGATGCCGAGGTTCGGGGAGCCGCACCGTCGGGCCGACTCATCGACCCGACGGTGCGGCGCCCCGGGCTGGTGCTCGCGATCGCCTGCGCGGCGCAGTTCATCTGCGTGCTTGACGTCTCCATCGTCAACGTCGCGCTGCCACCGATGCAGCACAGCCTCGGCCTCTCGGCCACGGGCCTCCAGTGGGTGGTGAGCAGCTACACGCTCACCTTCGCGGGCTTCCTCCTGCTAGGGGGCCGCGTGGGAGACCTGTGGGGCCGCAGGTCCGCCTTCATCGCGGGCCTGCTGATCTTCTCCGTCGCCAGCCTCGCGGCGGGGCTGGCGCAGGAGGGCTGGCAGGTCGTGGCCGCACGGTTCGTGCAGGGTGTGGGCGGCGCGGTGCTGGTGCCGACGACGTTGAGCCTGGTGACCACCGGCTTCCTCGAGCCGGCGGCGCGGGCACGGGCGCTCAGCGTGCTGACGGCAGCAGCGGCCGCCGGCGGGGGGCTCGGCGGCGTCATCGGGGGGCTGCTCACCGGTCTGCTCAGCTGGCGCTGGGTCTTCATCGTCAACGTGCCGCTGGGAGCCGTGCTCGTAGTCGCGGCCGCGGTGTCGCTGTCCGGTCGGGCACCCGGGCACGTGCGCGGACAGCTCGACCTACCGGGCTCGGTGACGGTCACAGCGGCGACGGCGGCGCTGGTCTCCGCCGTCATCCTCGGCGAGGACCGTGGCTGGGCCTCGGTCGAGAGCCTGGCGTGCCTCATCCTCTCGATCGCGGCCTTCGTATTGTTCGTCGTCGCGGAGCGCCGGGCCGAGCAGCCCGTCGTCCCGTTGTGGGTCTTCCGGGTACGTCCGGTGACCGTGGCAAACGGGATCTCCGCCCTGATCGGCGGCGTGCTGCCCGCCACCATGTTCTTCCTGGTGCTCTACCTGCAGCAGGTGCGGGGCATGGACCCGCTGGAGGCCGGGCTCGCACTGACCCCGGGAGCGCTCGGCATCGCGCTCGGCGCCCGCGCAGCTTCGGGACTGATCGGCCGGCTGGGCCCGCGCGGGACGTTCTGGGCGGGAGCTCTGCTGTCGGCGGGAGCGCTGGCCTGGCTGTCGGGGATCGACGTGGAGGGCCGATACGCCGTCGACGTGCTGGTGCCGCTCGTGCTGGCGATGGCCGGCTTCGGCATGTCGGGACTACCGCTGACCGTGACGGCGACGTCAGGACTGGGACCGGAGCGCGCGGGCCTGGCATCGGGGCTGCTCGCGTCGGCACGTCAGGTGGGCAGCGCCGTTGGGCTGGCGGCGCTCGTCGCGCTGGCCACGGCGTGGGCGGGGGAGTCCGCCGAGCTGGGGGCGGCGGCCGCCACGCGCGGGTACGGGGTCGGCCTGCTCGCCGGGGCCGGACTCGTCGCGCTGGCCGGCCTGGTGGCGCTCGCCCTGCCCGGGCGGGGCGACACCGCCGTTCCCGGACATCACCGCGGCTGATCCCGGGCATCAGGCGAAAGCGTTGGTCGCTGTGACCTGCGCGCCGGCAGAATGGCGCTGGAGCGAGCAGAACGCCTTTCTCACCCTCCCAGGGCTTTTCGCCCCAGGCGGTCGACAGAACCGCCGCTGGGGACCCGCCAGGGTCTTCCGGTGATCTCCGACCGTCGTGCGTCGGCGCGCCCCGGAGGGGCTGGCCGCCGGCCACGCAGAGAGAAGGGAACCCCAGACGTGGCCTGGACCAAGTGGTCGTACATGGATCACTGGGTGACGGAGACGCCGCAGGGGCCGCAGCCCCCGTCGTTCAACCGCGCCTACATGGATCGGTACGTCAAGCAGTTGTCGGCCCTGGGCTTCACCGGCTTCGACACCTTCTTCTTCTACCTCCACATGCTTGGCGGGATGTACGGCTCCGTGCCGGGCTTCGAGCGATACCTCCAGGACAACGGGCTCGAGAAGGTCACCGGGATCTTCTCCGCCTACCCGTCCGCGACGAAGTACACGGCGCCGCACGTGCGCGAGACGCACGACCGCATCGTGGCCGACTGCACGAACACTCTGCGCATGTGCGAGGGGCTCACCGGCGTCGAGAACTTCATCGTCATGCCGACGTCCACGTACCACCAGACCGAACCGGTCACCGACGACACCATCAAGGTCGTCGCCGATCTGTGGAACCGGGTCGGCGAGCTGACGCTCGAGCACGGCATGAAGACGACCTGCCACTTCGAGTTCTGGGGCGCGATCCGCACCCGCGAGCAGCTGGACACCTTCTTCCGGTACACGGACCCGGCGTACGTCTACTTCTTCTGCGACACCGCGCAGCACACCATCGCGGGCGTCGATCCGATCCAAATGTTCCGGGACTACTCCGACCGGTGCACCGGCTTCCACTTCAAGGACACCAGGAACGTCGACGAGCACGAGGCGTACCGGACACCGCCGGATCCCGAGTTGATGGCGCCGCACGTCACCCGTTGGTTCTACGAGATGGGCGAGGGCGGGTTGGTCGACTTCCCGGCGCTGATGAAGGAGATCGTCCGCTCCGGCTACGACGGCTGGCTGACCGTCGAGCACGACAAGGCCGAGCTCGGCGGCGGCAGCTACGCCGAGGCCACCGCCGTCGCCAAGTGGTACATCGACAACGTCCTCGCCGAGGCAGAGGCCGAGGTCCGGGCCGAGCTGTCGGGCAGCACTCAGGGGGCACGGCGATGAAGGACTCCCTGCGCTGGTCGTACGCCCTGAACCAGTGGAACGTCCGGCTCGACGTCTTCGTCCGGCACGAGGACCAGCAGCGGGCGCTGAAGACCGTCTCCGCCTGCGGCTTCGACCACGTCGAGCTGGCGTCGGGGACCGGTCGGTGGGACAACATCAGCCGCCCCGAGGTCATCCTGCTCAACCACGGCAGCCATGCGGGCTTCCTCGAGTTCCTCCGCCGAGCCAAGGTCCAGGGCGTCTCCAGCATGTTCTGGGACCCGCAGGCGCCTGCCGAGGAGGAGGAGGGGTACGCCTTCCGGTCGACGGCCAACCCGGCCGACTCCGACGCGATCGTCGAGTGGGCCCGCCCCTTCGTCGACTTCGTCGCCGGTGTCGGTGCGGAGCAGCTGGTGGTCCGCCCGGTCGGCTCCGCCTGGATGAGCCCGCCGATGGACGCCGACGGGATCAAGGTCGTCGGCGATGTCTGGAACCGCGTCGGCGAGCTGACCTCCGCCGCCGGCGTCGGGCTCGCCCTGCACTACGACTGCCTGGGCGCGGTGCACACCGAGCAGGAGCTCGTCGGGCTGCTGGACGCGACCGATCCGGCGACCGTCGGGTTGGCGCTGGACACGGCCGAGTTCACCGTCGGCGGCATCGACCCGGTCGCCTTCTACCGCGAGCACGCCGACCGCGTCACCCACGTGCATCTCAAGGACACCCGCTACGCCGACACCGGCGAGGAGTACCGGATGCCGGGTGCGGAGTCGGCCATGCTCAAGGGCGGTGCTGGGCGGCGGATCGAGCGGTGGTTCTTCGAGCTCGGCACCGAGGGTGGCCTGGTCGACGTGAAGGGCTTCGTCGCCGCACTGCGGGAGCACTCGTTCCCCGGCTGGGTGGTGGTCGAGAGCGACCACGGCGGCAACCCGGCGGAGCTCGCCATGCTCAACAGCTGGCACCTGCAGCACGAGCTGGGGGTGGCCAAGCGATGAGCGAGCGCGCCATCAAGTGGTCCTACATGGACCACTGGCGGAGCAACGGCCCTTCCGGTCCGGTCGACCAGTGGCACTCGCACAGGACGATGTCGGCCTTCCTCAAGCAGATCAAGGCCACCGGGTTCGACGCGATCGACACGTTCGACTTCCGGATTTGGCAGATGTACGGCGACTACGGCGGCCCGGCCAAGTACCAGGCGATGGTCCAGGACCACGGGCTCGAGCGGATCGTGAACACCTTCCACGCCGCCGACTACGACCTGCGAAACTACGCGCCCCACCTGCCGGAGACGCACGAGAACATCTTCGAGGACTTCCGCGTCACGATGGGCCGCTGGTCGGAGATCCAGCTGGACAACATCATCGTGATGCCGGCGACGCTCTACTACGACATGGAGCCGATCACCGAGGACAAGCTCAAGTACACGGCGGAGTGCTGGAACAAGGTCGGTGAGATCACCGCGGGCTACGGGGTGCGGCTCACCTGCCACCACGAGTTCTTCTCCGGCATCCAGAGCGAGCCGGACATCGACACCTTCTACTCCTACACCGACGCGCAGTACGTGTCCCTGTTCGTCGACACCGCGCAGCACTGCATCGCCGGGGTCGACCCGGTCGCCTTGTACAACCGCCACGCGCACCGGGTCAGCGGTTTCCACTTCAAGGACACCCGGAACGTCGCCACCGGTGACGACCACCGGCACCGGCCGGATTCGGAGATCATGGCGCCGACCACCGGCAAGTGGTTCTACGAGATGGGCACGCCGCACGGCCTCGTCGACTTCGAGGCGATGATGACGGCGGTCCGGGACAACGGGTACCGCGGCTGGATCTCCGTCGAGCACGACAAGGCCAACAAGCAGGGTGGCGACTACTCGGAGAGCACCGCCATCTCCCGCTGGTACGCGAAGCACGTCCTCGAGGAGATCTACCGGTGAACGCCATCCGTTGGGCTTATGCGATCAACCAGTGGAAGCCGCAGTTCGACGACTTCGTCCGCCGGGAGGAGCACGAGCGGGCGCTGAAGACCATGTCGATCGCAGGCTTCGAGGGCGTCGAGCTGACGTACGGCACCGGGCGCTGGGAACCGCTCGGCAACCCCCAGCAACTGGCCGCCAACTTCGGCTCGGTCGCGGGCTTCCGGGAGTTCTTGCATGACTGCGCGATCGACGCGGTCTCCAGCTGGTACTGGGACCCGGCGGAACGCTCGATGGAGCACCTCACCGGGCCGCTGTCGCCGCTTGTGGAAGGTAACGGCCCGGAGATCGTGGCCAAGGCGAGCTGGCTCGCCGAGGCCCTGGCCGAGCTCGGCGGCTCGGTGCTCCTCGTGCGCCCGGTCCCGGGCGCCGGGGACGTCGAGCCGCTCGACGACGACGCCATCGGCCGGGTCGCCGCCTGCTGGGACGCGGTCGGCCGGGCGACGGCGGAGCACGGGATCCGGCTCGCGCTGCACGTGGACTTCCTCTCGGCGCTGCGCCGGGATCACGCGCCCCGCCTGATCGACCGCACGGATCCCGCGCTGGTCGGTCTGGCTCTGGACACCGGCGAGCTGACCGTCGGCGGGATCGACCCGCTCGCGGTGATCGCCACGCACGGCGACCGCATCGCACACGTGCAGTTCAAGGACGCCCTCGCCGTCGACGACGCCCAGGAGTACCTCCAGCCGCACGCACACTGGACCGTCCGGGTGCGCGGCGGCGCCCGGGAGGTCCCGCGCTGGTTCGCCGAGCCGGGCGCCGACGGGGGGCTGGTCGACTTCCCGGCGATCACCCGTGCCCTGCTCGACGCCGGCTACTCGGGCTGGATCGTCGTGGAGAGCGACCAGAGCCCGCATCCCGCCGCCAGCGCCCTGCTGGCGGGCTACCTCGTCCAGCGGGAACTGGGTCCGATGGTCCTCGAGCAGCGGAAGGCGGCCGTCTGATGGCCACCGGCGACACAGTCCTCACCGACGACAGCCTGGTCCGGCGGCCCGAGGGGCTCGGCATCGAGCTGACCGTGCCCTGGTACCGCAGCCTCTGGCTGTCCAGCGTGAGCGACATCGCGGTCTCGGTCGAGGGCCGCGCGGTCCCGAAGGACGACCTGCGGGTCGAACTGGGGGAGCGGACCTACCGCGTCGACGAGCTCGCCGACCAGTGGGACGTCCTGTGGTTCATCCAGGACCGGCTCGTCGTCGTCGTGCCGCTGGACGAGCCGCCGGCCCCGGGCCGGCAGGTCGACGTCGAGGTGACAGTCGACCTGCGGCTGCCCTACATGCAAATCGCGCCCACCACGTACGTCACCAACCACGCGAGCAACCGCCGGTCGCTCGCGGTCCGCTGAGGAGCACGGGATGACCACGACCGCTCCAGCCCGCCAGGTGCAGCCCGCCGTGCCGGGGAGTGACATCAAGTTGGGCCTGACGCTGTACTCGCTCACCAGCGAGTGGGCGGCCGGCCGCTACGACCTGGCCGGCCTGCTCGACGTCGTCGACGCCGCGGGGATCGGCCCCGGTATCGAGATCGTCGCCTCGCAGACCATCCGCACGTACCCGGAGGTGACGCCGGAGTTCGTGCGCGACTGGCGGACCGCCTTCGACCGGCACGGGTTCGTACCGAGCTCGTTCGGCTGCAACCTCGACATGGGCCGCCGGCGCGACCGCGACATGACGGAGGACGAGGAGTACGAGTTTACCGTCACCCAGTTCCGCAGCGCGCACGCGCTCGGCTTCCCGCTCGTGCGCATCCAGAGCGCGAAGCCCTCGCTCATCCGCCGGCTGCTGCCGGTGGCCGAGGAGCTCGACCTCACCATGGGCTGGGAACTGCACGCCCCGCTCGGCCCGAACTCGCCCAAGGTGCTGGAGATCCGGGAGACCTACGAGCAGATCGGCTCCGAGCGGCTGGGCTTCGTCGCCGACTTCAGCTCGACCATGCACAGCATGTCGCCGACCATCCTCCGCAAGCTCGGGAAGATGGGGCTCGGCCGGGAGGAGCTCGACCGGCTGCAGGAGATCTGGGCGACCGACGCCGACATCAACGTCCGGCACGGCGAGTTCGTGGAGTACCTGCACTCGCGCGGCATCGCGCCCGAGAGCCTGGGCTCGTTCGCCCGGCTCGCGTTCAACATGCACGGCCACGTCGACCCGGCCGAATGGGCCGACATCATGCCGCAGATCGTGCACGTGCACGCCAAGTTCTACGACATCGAGGAGAACGGCCACGAACCGGCGATCGACTACCCGGCGATCGTCCGGGAGTTCGTCCGCGGGAACTACTCGGGGTTCTTCTCCAGCGAGTGGGAGGGCCACGCCTTCGCCGACCTCGGCGAGGCCGACCCCGTGGACCTCGTCCGCAAGCAGCACGACCTCATCTGCCGGTCGATCACGACCGCCCTCACCGACAAGGACGCCTGACGTGTACCAGCTCTCCGCCAACATCGAACTGCTGTTCACGGAGGCCGGTCCCGATGCCGGCGACCGGGTCCGCGCCGCCGCGGCCGCGGGGTTCGACGCCGTCGAGATGTGGTTTTCGACCGACAAGGACCTCGACTCCCTGGCCAAGGCGCTCGCCGACACCGGCGTCCAGCTGACCTCGCTGCTCGCCGGTCCGCGGATGACCTACACCTACCCGGGCACCGACCTCGCCCCGTTCCACCAGGGCCTGGACCTCGCCGTCGAGCACGCCCGTCAGCTCGGCTGCCCCCGTGTCGTGCTCGCGTCGGGCATGGGCTTCCCGGGGATGAGCCGGCAGAAGAACCACCAGTTCCTGGCCGACATGTTCGGCGAGGCGCTGGCGCGCACCGACGGCTCGGGCGTCGAGTTCGTCCTGGAGCCGGTCAACTCGCGCGTGGACCACCCCGGCGCGCTGACCGACCGCACCGAGGACGCCGTGGACGTCGCCCGCATCGTCGGCTCCGACCGGTTCGGCATCCTCTACGACCTCTACCACTCGATCGTCCAGGGCGAGGACCCGGCCACCGAGCTGGCTCACGCGGCACGATTCGTGAAGTACGTGCAGCTCGCCGACGCCCCCGGCCGGCACGAGCCCGGCAGTGGCGACGTCGACTGGGCGGCCCAGCTGGCCGTGCTGCGCGCCTCCGGCTACGACGGCCCCATCGGGCTGGAGTACTTCCCGGCCGTCGAGTCGGCGGCGTCAGTCGAGTACATCCGGTCGGTCGCGGCGGACGCGTGACAGGACCGGTGGTGAAGCTCGACGTCCTGATCGCCACCGGACGGGTCACGGTCGAGCACGACAACGAGTTCCGCAGCTTTCGGCACCACACCTCGATGCTGACGACGCTGCTGGAGTCGACCGGCAGGTTCCGGGTGCGGGTGCTCGAGGAGTTCCGGGGGATCGGGGACGAGCTGCTCGACCGGTTCGACGTCGTCCTGGTCATGTACGAGGGGCGGGACGACTACCACTCGGTCGCCGAGGGCTTCGGGGCGACGACCGAGCAGGCGCTGCTGCGGTTCGTGCGGGAGAGGGGCCGGGGCATCGTCTGGTTCCACGGCTCGTCGGTGCAGGAGCCGGACTGGGGGTGGCCCGAGGAGTTCGACCGGATGCGCGGGGCGACGCTCAGCCGGGGGACCGGGCTGCGGCCCCGGCCGCAGGGCGAGGTCGTCGTCCGGACGGCGGAGCCACGGCATGCCATCACGGAGGGGCTGGACGCCCAGTGGGCGGTCGTCAACGACGACGTCCTCACCGGTGCGCGGATGGACCCGTCCGCGCAGGTGCTGCTCACGGTGTTCGACGACGCGGACAGCTACCGCCGGGCTGGCTGGCCGAACGCCCACACGCCGGTCGTGATTCCGTCCGGCGGGCTCGAGGCGCTTCCCGGCATGAACACCGACCAGCCGCTGGCGTGGATCAACGAGTGGGGCGCCGGCCGGTCGTTCTGCGTCACCCTCGGGCACGACTGGGACACCTTCCGGAAGGTGCCGTTCATGACGCTGCTCGTGCGCGGCGTGGAGTGGGCGGCCTCCGGCGAGGTCACCCTCGGCCCGCCCGAGCGGACGGGTGCCGCCCGCTGGCGCGTCTGGCCGTACTACGCGGGAGACCCCTCCCGGTTCGAGCGGTCCGTCTCGGGCACCGCCGCGGCGGCCCGCCACTGAGGTCGCGGGCCGCGTGGTCCGGTGCACGACCAGCGCGCCGGCCCCGTCCTGCGTCCCCGCCGTCGACGCCGGCGGGTCCTCGGTCAGTCGATGACGTGCACCGGCTCCATGCAGGTGATCTCCCAGGCGTGCCCGTCGGGGTCGGCGAAGCTACCGGTGGCCCCTGAGGCGTCCTCCCGCACCGGCAGCCACGGAACCCCTCCGGCCGCCAGCGCCCGGGAAACCAGGGCGTCGACCTCGTCCCGGCTGCCGACGGTCAGGCAGTGCACGACGGTGGTCCCCGTGCGGGGATCACCCACCTCGCCGGCCACCTGCTCGGCGAACCGTTCGCGGGTGCGCAGCATCAGCGCGACGTCGTCGTCCAGGACGACCGCGGCGGTGTGGTCGTCCGAGGAATGCTCGTTGACGGTGAAGCCGAGCGCCTCGTAGAAGCGCCGGGCCGCCGGCAGGTCCTGCACGGGGAGGTTCACGAACATCATGCCCACTGCGGTTCTCCCTCTCCGATGTTTTCGGCTGTCGCCCGCAGCTCCGGGACGAGGTCGGCGTGCAGCTGCTCGTCCGACCAGCGCCCGGCCACCAGCTCGGTGGTGAGCGCCGCGGTCACCACGCCGTCGTGGTTGTGCACCGGGACGGCGACCGACTGCAGCCCCTCCTCGAGCTCCTGGTCCACGACGGCGACGCCGGCGGTCGCCGCGTCCTCCACCGCGCGGGCGAGGGCGGCCCGGTCGGTCAGCGTGTGCCGGGTGAAGGCGGCCACACGTGCACCTGCCAGCACCAGGGCGCGATCTTCGGGCGGAAGTCCGGCGAGCAGCACCCGGCCCGCCGAGGTCGCGTGCGCCGGCCACCGGGCGCCGACTGTCTGCAGCGGTGCCAGCAGCCGCCGGCCGGGCACCTGCTCGACGACCACGATGTCCTCGCCGTCGAGCACCGCCACGGCCAGGGGCTCGCCGATCCGGCCGGCCAGCGCGCGCAGGTGCGGGCGGGCACGGGCGGGCAGGTCGGTGGCGGCAAGGTATCCCTGCCCCAGTTCGAGCACCTGGGACCGCAGGAAGAAGCCGTGCCGGTCCGAGCCCACGTAGCCCAGCCCGACGAGGGTGTGCAGGAACCGCCGAGCGGCCGCGCGGCTCACCCCGGCTCGCTCGGCGACGTCGGTCAGCCGCTGGCGGGGGTGGTCGGCGTCGAACGCCCGCAGGACGGCGAGCCCGCGGCCCAGCGACTGGACGATGGCGCCGTCCGCGGGTGTCATGCCGTCCGTCCGCCGCCCAGTTCCGCCAAGGTGTCGGCCACCCAGTCGGCGATGAAGGTGCTCACGTAGGGCAGGTGGTCCAGCCCGATGTGCTCGGTCGCGCCCTCTTCCGGCGTGAACACCCGCAGCTCCCGCTTGGGGGAGTTGACGGCCTGGTCGTAGGAGCGGTGCGCCATCTCCAGCGGGATCTGACGGTCGTTCGCGCCGTGGGCGATGAGGAACGGCACGGTGATCCGCTCGACCACGCCCTCGAGGTTGACCGCGTCGGCGAAGTCGAGGAACGCGTCGAGGTGGTGCTCGTCGCCCTCCTTGCCCCACACCCAGAGCACGTGCTCCCAGTAGTGGGGGACCGGGCGCTCGCCCTCGCGCTCCTTGCGGCGGCGCTGCACCGCACCCCAGTCGTGGTTGGCGCCCCACGCGACGCAGAGCGCGAACCGCTTCTCGAAGGCGGCCGCGCGGGGGGCGTAGTAGCCGCCCAGCGACCAGCCGACGATGCCGATCCGCGCGGCGTCGACGTCCTCGCGCTGCTCGAGCCAGTCCACCGCAGCCCCGGCCCACACCTCGGTGTCGATCCGCGCGGTGAGACCCTGGAGCCGCAGCGACTCGCCGGTGCCGGGCTGGTCGAGCATGAGGCAGGAGATGCCGCGGGCGGCCAGCTCCTCCCAGTGGTTGGAGGCGTACATGTGCTCCTTGGTGGAGTCCAGCCCATTGACCAGGACGATCACCGGCGCGGGGCCGTCCTCGGTGGCCGGTGCGGCGCTGAAGTAGGCCGGCAGCGTCGTCCCCTCGTAGGGGATCTCCACCCGGCTCACCCGGGGGCTGTGGGTGGCGAACGCCTTCTCCGCGATCCCCAGCATCCGGCGATACGTGGGCACGCGGTTCGGGTCGGAGTGGGCGAGCATGCGCTCGGCCTGGGCGAGGTAGTTGCTGGCGCGGAAGTACAGCTGCCCGGCGGTGCGGGTGTGCCCGGCCTTCTCGGCGTCCTCGGCCTGGCCGACGAGCTGGTCGGTGAGCGCGGTCCAGGCGCGGAGGAACTCGGGCGTGCCGGCGTCCTCACCGGCGTTCGCCGCCTCCTTGATCGGGCGGCAGGCCCGGTCCACCTCGTCGATGAGCCCGCCGGAGTTCAGCGTCGCGACGACGCCGAGGTTCCAGGTGTAGGGGCCGGTGGGGAAGTACTCGAACACGGGTTTCCTCTCAGGGGTTGGTTCAGCCGGCGCCGGGCAGGACGGCGGACCAGCCGCCGTCCACCACGAGGTTCGCGCCGGTGACGTAGGACGCCTCGTCGGAGGCGAGGAAGAGGGCGCACCGGGCGACCTCCTCCGGGGCGCCTATCCGGCCGAGGGGGATGGCCCGGGCGATCGTGCGCATCGGGTGGTCGGGGGCGAGCAGGTCGCCCTCGGTCGCGGGTGTGCGGACCATGCCGGGGCTGAGGCAGTTCGCCCGGATGCCGTGCGCGGCTCCCTCGGCGGCCAGCTGCCTGGTCATCGCGACGACGCCGCCCTTGGTCGCGGTGTGCGCGATCCGGGGATTGGTCAGCGAGCCCGTGATCCCGGCGGTGGACCCGACCAGCAGCACGCTGCCGCCGCCCCGGACGATCAGGTGCGGCCAGGCGTGCTTGGTCGCCAGGAAGACGATGTCGAGCTCGTTGCGAAGCACGAACGACCAGTCGGTGTAGCTGGTCTCGGCGACGGGGGAGAAGCGGGTGGCCCCGGCGTTGTTGTAGAGGACGTCGATGCCGCCGTGCCGCTCCGCCGCGTCGTCGATCCAGGCCCGGACGCCGTCCTCGTCGGTCAGATCCAGCGGGTGGGTGCTGTCCATGACGCCACCGGCGGCCCGCACCAGCTCGACAGTCTCCGCTGCGCCCTCGGCCTGGACGTCGGTGCCGACGACGGTGGCGCCCTCCGCGGCGAACAGCAGCGCGGCCGCCCGCCCCTGACCCCCGGCGGTGCCCGTGATCAGCGTGACCTTGCCGGCGAGCCGGCCGGTCACGACGGCACCCGGACGGCGTCGCTGATCGACTTCACGCCGCCGTGGGCGGTCATCCCGCCGTCGACGGGGATCTCCGCGCCGGAGATGTAGGAGGCATCGTCGCTCAGCAGGAACGCGACCAGCGGGGCGACCTCGTCGACGGTGCCGGTGCGGCCCATGGGCGTCTCGGCGACGTTGGCGTCGCGGAAGGCCGGCGCCGCGGAAGCCGTCATCGGCGTCTCGATGTAGCCCGGGTGCACCGTGTTGACCCGGATGCCGCGGGGGCCGAGCTCCAGGCACGCGGCCTTGGCCAGCCCCCGCAGCGCCCACTTGCTCGCGGTGTAGGCCACGGGGAAGTGGCCGGTCAGCGCCGCGACCGAGCCGACCACGACGACCGACCCACCGGCGGTCATCAGCGGGGCCAGCGCCTGGATGCCCAGCAGCGTGCCGGTGACGTTGACCTCGTTGACTCGGGCCAGGTCGGCCGGGTCGAGCTCGGCGAGGCGGGCCCGCCAGGTGACGCCGGCGTTGGCCACCAGCCCGTCGACCCGACCGTGCCGACGGCCCAGCTCGGCGGCGAGCGACGTCCACCCCGCGGCGTCGGTGACGTCTAGCTGCCGGTAGCTGACCCGGGGAAGCTCCTCGGCCGGCTCAGGGCGGACGTCGCAGCCGATCAACGTCGCGCCCGCCGCCGCCAGCAGCCGGGCCTCGGCGGCCCCCTGCCCCTGACCCGCGCCGGTGACGACGACGACCTTTCCCTCGACCTTCACGAGCGCTCGCGGGCCCTCGGACGCGGCCGCGCCGGTGGGACGGGCGGGAGGTCCAGGCCGGGTACGACGCGGTTGCGGATGGTGCCGATGCCCTCGACGGTCATCTCCACGACGTCCCCCACCTGGAGCGGCGGGGGAGCGGCGTCGCCCCGCACCCCCCACAGCTCGGCTAGGCAGCCCCCGTTGCCGCAGGTGCCCGAGCCCAGCACGTCGCCGGCCCGCACCTCCGTGCCGCGGGAGGCGTAGGCGATGAGCTCCTCGAACGGCCAGCCCATGTTGGAGAGCGAGTCCTGGCCGATCTGCACTCCGTTGACCGAGACCCGCATGTCCAGCGCCAGGAAGCCGTCGGCGTCGCGGTAGGGCTCCAGCTCGTCGGCGGTGACCAGCCAGGGGCCCAGCGTCGTCGCGGAGTCCTTGCCCTTGGCCGGGCCGAGGTTGACCTTCATCTCCCGGGCCTGCAGGTCGCGGGCGGACCAGTCGTTGAGGACCGTGTAGCCGAAGACGTGCTCGCGTGCCTGCTCGGGCGTCAGCGAGGCGCCGTCCCGGCCCACCACGACCGCGACCTCGAGCTCGAAGTCGAACCGCTGCGACCCGGGCGGGACGGGGACGTCGTCGTGCGCGCCGAGGAGGGCGTACGGGTTGGTGAAGTAGAACTGCGGCGCCTGGTACCACTCCGGCACGACGCCGCCCACGCCATCGATGCTCTTGCGGACGCCCTCGACGTGCTCCTCGAAGGCGACGAAGTCGCGGACGGTCGGCGCCTGCAGCGGGGGCAGCAGGCGTACCGCGTCCAGCGGCACGGCCGGCCCGGACAGCGCGGCTGCGCCGGCCTCGAGCGCGGCGGGCAGCCCGGCGCGCACGAGGTCGAGGATCGTGTGCCCGTCGGGGAGTGCGTGCAGGCCGGCGGCGCTGAGCACGCCGGCCTGCACGCGGTCCTCGAGCTCCCAGGTGGCGAAGCGCATCAGACGGGCGGGGCCACGAAGAGGCCCTTGTCGGGGTCGTTGAACGACCGCTGCGCGACGAACTCGTTCATCGCGTTCGCGGTGCCCCACTGGTCGCTGACCTCGGGGTTGGTGAAGTCGTAGACGTGCGGGTGCCAGGTGTCCTCGTCAAGCTCCTCGAGCTCCGTCGTGTACTCGACGGTGTTGCCGTGCGGGTCGAGGAAGTAGCTGAAGGTGTTGTTGCCGGCCATGTGGCGGCCCGGGCCCCAGATCTTCTCCACCCCGGCGCGCAGCAGCCGGCCGGTGCCGCGCATGTACTCGTCGATGCCGCGCATCTCGAAGCTCGCGTGGTGCAGCGAGGGGTGCGGACCGCGCGCAATCGCCATGCTGTGGTGCCAGGCGTTGGTCCGCATGAACCACATCATGTTGCCCATCCGCGGGTGCATGAGCGTGTCCGAGAGAGCGAACGAGAGGTGCTTCTCGTAGAAGGCCAGCGTGCCCTCGGGGTCCGCGGAATTGATCACCACGTGGGAGAGCCGGACCGGGATGGACTCGCCCTCCTCGATCCTCCGGTGCTGGCGGACCTCGACGTCGGAGCTCACCTCGATGGTGCGGCCCTCGTTGTCGAAGAACCGGAACCCGTAGCCGCCGCCGGGCGTTTGCAGGTCGGTCGGCTCGTGCACCAGCCGGACGCCGTCGGCGGTGAGCTGCGCGGCCAGGGTGTCGACGTCGGCCCGGTTGGCGGCCCCGAAGGAGATCAGGTCGATCCGCTTGTCGGTGGCCTCCCGCAGCCGCACGATGTACTGCTCCGGCGAGCCCTCGGCGGCCAGGAAGGCCAGCCCGGAGTCCGTGTGCTCGGTCTTCAGGCCCCAGGTGCCTGAGTAGAAGTCGAGCTGCTTCTTGAAGTCGGGCACCGCCAGGTCGACGTGCCGAAGGTGGGTGATCAGGCGCTGCTTCATGAGGTTCCTCGATGGGTCGGGCGGGGGGACCCCGTCCAAAGGCTCACCGCGGGCGTGCGAGCGGTGAGGGGGACGGGGTCCTCTGTCAGGCGGGCTGGCTGGTGAGGATGGCGACGGAGCGCATGAGGCCGGGGATGTCGCCCTGCACGTGCTCGAGCTGCCACTGGGCGAGCTGGTTGGAGGCGTCGACGACGGTCTTCGCGCGCTCGTAGCGGCGCGCCATGAACGCGTCCCACAGGTCCTGGTCCAGCGCGTCGCGGTCGACGAGCAGCTCGGCGAGGACGACGGCGTCCTCCAGTGCCATGGCGCCGCCCTGCGCGATGGTGGGCGGGCAGGTGTGCGCGGCGTCGCCGATCAGCACGACCCGGCCGCGGTTCCACGGCTCGTCGAGGACGTGGGTCTCGAACCAGGTGTAGTTCACCCGGGACGGGTCGGTGAGCGTCTCGCGGATCTCGTCCCAGGGGCCGTGGTAGGCCTGCGAGAGCTGCTTCATCGTGGCGAGCTGCTCGTCGGGGGAGAGGGCGCTGCGGTCCTGGGCGTCCTCGACGATGTAGGCGTAGAGCGAGTCCTCGCCGGTCGGGCAGTAGCCGGCGATGTAGGAGGGGCCGCCGTAGTACAGGTCGGTGCGGGTGACGCTGGCCGGCCGCGGGCCGAAGGCGCGCCAGATGCCCATGCCGACGGACTTCGTGTCCAGGTTGATGCCGAGCGCCCGCCGCGTCCACGACCGCACGCCGTCGGCGCCGATGACGAGGTCGTAGCGGCCGGTCGAGCCATCGGAGAAGGTGACGTCGACGCCCCCTTCCCCGTCGGCGGAGCCGTCCTGGGTCAGCTCGGTGAAGGTCGTGCCGAACCGGAGCTTCGCGCCGACCTCCGTGGCGCGGTCGGCGAGGATGCGGGCCAGCTCCGGGCGGGGCATGCCCATGACGGCCGGGAGGTCGGGGCCGCCGGTCTTGGCGTCGGGGATCTCGGCGACCACCGTCCCGTTCGGGTCGGGAGCGCGGATGCCGGTGACGTCGAAGGCGTACCCGGCCTCCTGCACCCGCTCCCAGACGCCGAGGGCGCGCAGCTCGCGCAGCGCGTTGCCCTGCAAGGTGATGCCGGAGCCGAGCGCGATGACCTCGGGCTTGATCTCGACCAGGTCGACGGCGACGCCGGCGGCGGCGAGGTGGATGGCGGCGCCGGCACCGGCCAGACCGGCGCCGACGACGAGGACGTTGCTGACCGCGGGCATCTGGGGCTCCTACTTGACGGCGATCGGGTTGACCGGGGCGCCGACGGCGCCGGTCACGGGCAGGGGTGCGGCGGTGAGGAAGAAGTCCCAGACGCCGTCCGCGGCGCAGTCGGCCGCGAGGGCGTCGAGGTCCCACATCTCGCCGATGAACAGGCCGATGTTCGGGATGGCGACCTGGTGCAGCGGCTGGAAGGCGACGTCGAACTCGTTGGGCCGGACCTCGAAGCCCCAGGTGTCGGTGGCGATGCCGGCGATCTCCGTGCCGTGCAGCCAGTCGGCGGTGGTGAAGCTGAGGCCGGGTGCGGCGCCGCCGGCGTAGTCGCCCCACCCGCGGCCCTCGGCGATGTCGCGGCGGGCGCGGGTGAGCCGGCCGGTGCGCACGAGCAGCAGGTCGCCGCGGCCGACGCGGGCGCTCCCGCCCTGCGCGGCGATCGTCGCCTCGAGGTGCTCGGTCGTGATGGCGAAGCCGTCGGGCAGCTCGCCGTCGGTACCGATCGCCCGGCCGACGTCGAGCAGCACGCCGCGGCCGGCGAACAGCGCGGCGGTGGTCTCGATGCCCGTCAGCTTGTCGCCGTCGCTGGTGACGACGTCGCCCGCGCGGCGGCCGTTCCAGGCCATGCCGTGGTCGAAGATGTGCCCGAGGCCGTCCCACTGGGTCGAGGCCTGCAGCGGCATCGCGATCACGTCGTCGGCGCCACCGAGGCCGTGGGGGAAGCCCTGCACCCCGCGCTCGGCGTCGGTGCCCGTGTCGAGCATCGTGTGCACCGGGTTGGTGCGGCGCCGCCAGCCCTTCTGCGGGCCGTCCATGTCGAAGCGCTGCGACAGGCTGAAGCTCATCCCGCGGCGGACCAGTCGCGCGCCCTCGACGCGCTTGGCCTCGTCCAGGAAGTTCAGCGTGCCGAGCACGTCGTCGGCGCCCCACCGGCCCCAGTTGGAGCAGCGCTTCGCGGCCGCGGCGATCGCGCCCTCGGGATCGGTCCGGTCGAGGCGGTCGGGGAACTCGTGCACACCACCGAGAGTGGTGCGGCCCACATGGGTGAGGGAAGACGAGATGTCTGATGACAGGCATTGACGGCGTCTATAGCCTGCGCGGATGCAGCTCGCCAGCCTGGACCTCAACCTGCTGGTCTCGCTCGATGCCCTCCTGCAGCAGCGCAGCGTCACGCGGGCGGCCCAGCAGATGGGGTTGAGCCAGCCGGCCCTGTCCGCCTCCCTGGCCCGGCTCCGGCGGCACTTCGGTGACGAGCTGCTCACGCGGGTGGGCAACGAGTACCGGCTCACCCCGCTGGCGGTGCAGCTCAAGGAACTGGCCCGGATGGCGCTCTCCGGCGTGGAGCGGGTGTTCAGCGCGCAGCCGGAGTTCGACCCGCGGTCATCGACCCGCGAGTTCACCTTCCTCGTGAGCGACTACTGGGTCGCCGTCCTGGGCGACACCGTCGCCGCGCTGCTGAGCGAGGAGGCCCCGCACGCCCGGCTCCGCCTCGCCGCGAACACCCCGGCGGCGGTCGATCGCGCCGACCAGGTCATGCTGACCACCGACCTGCTGATCCTGCCGCACGGCTTCGTCACCGGCCTGTCGCACCGCGACCTGTACCGCGACGACTGGGTGTGCGTCGTCGCCGCCGACAACCCCGTGGTGGACGAGGGGCTCACCGTGGCGGACCTCGAAAACCTCCCCTGGGTGGTCACCTTCCACGGCCCGACGGCGGCCACCCCGGCCGAGCGGCAACTGCGGATGCGCGGTGTCGAACCCGTCGTCCAGGTCGTGACGGAGAACTTCCTGACCGTTCCGGGCCTGATCGCCGGGAGCGACCGCATCGCGCTGCTTCAGCGCCACCTCGTCGAGCAGCTGCCCCTCAACAGCGGCATCCGGGCGCTCGCCCCGCCGCTGGACATCGGACCCCTGGTCGAGGCGATGTGGTGGCACCCCGCCTACGACGACGACCCCGAGCACGCCTACCTGCGTGACCTCGTGACCCGCGCTGCGCGGCAAGCCATGGGCGAGCCCGGGACGGTGGTATAGCGCTCGTCGATCCGCGCGATTCCACGGCTCGTCCGCGCGGGGGAGCCGAGGAGGTCCTCGGAGGGCTCGCCGACCGGGCAGCGGGAGGCCTCGTCCAGTGCGGCTGTGGGTCGAGGCCTGACGAGATGTGGTGGTCGGAGGCGGGTCGACGCGCCGGAACGGACACGCGTGGAGGCGTGCGCATCGGTCTGAGCGGACCAGCTGGTCCCACTCCGGCGCGACGGCGGACCAGCGACCCGGATCTCCACCGTTCACCGGGGCGCGACCGTTCCGCCGGGCATGACCGGGACGCACTCCATGGCGGTCACCGAGTGACGGCACCGGCCGGGCGAACTCATCGGTACGGGGACCGCGGATGCTGTGACGCCCATCGGGTGCCAGCCAGGCGCCTGCGTGAGAGCCAGAGCGACAGGACCAGCGCCGTACCCCAGACGAGGAACAGCGGGCCCCACAGGTAGGCGTGGCCCCGCATCGCCTCGAGGTCGTAGCCGCCCGCAGGGCGGATCAGTCCGGAGAGCACCGCCGCGCTCACCGTCGTGTGGACACCGCCGTAGACGATCAGCAGCACCCCAGCGGCCCAGCTGGCGGTCCGCCAGAACGTCGCGCGAGGGAGTCGTCCGTAGACCACCCCGATGGGGATCGCCGCGGCCACTGCCTTCATCAGTGCGATCAGCCCCAGCACGATCCCAGCGCTGAGGGGTGCCCTGTCCGACAGGTCGACCGCCCACTGGCCCACCGTCGCCAACAGCCATCGCCCACCGACCGCCCAGTACAGGCTGGCCGCAGCATGCAGCAGGCCGAGGGAGCCGGCGACCCACACCAGGACATGCGCCGACGGAGCCTCCGTGCGGACGTCCCGGAGCGCACGCCGGTGTCGCTCCCGGTGGCCGACGGCGTGCCAGGCAGCATCGCTCACCCCCGGGTGCGCAGGTGGTCGATCAGGCGGGAGAACCCGTCGGCGCCGTGGCCGGCTGCCACGGCCCGATGGGTCAGGTCGCGCAGGACGGCGGCCAGGCCTGTGTCGGTGCCGTTGTCCTCGGCCGCCGCGACGATGTGGTCGAGCGCCGCCGCCTCCATGGCCAGCTGGTCCTCGTCGCCGGGGAAGACACCGGCGTCGACGTCGCCGGCCAGCCCGGCCAGGGTGTCGGGCAGCATCGCCACGACCCGCAGGGCGTAGGGCAGGAAGGCGCCGGCCGGCACACGGTGTGCGGTGGTCATCGCGGCGGCGTGCAGGAACGAGGTCATGCCGGCGAACCAGACCTCCAGCATGGCGACGTCGAACAGCGACGCCCGGGCCGGGTCCTCGCCCAGGTGCTCCGCCGTGCCGAGTGGAGCCAGCCGCGCGCGAACGTCCTCGAACACGGCCTCGGGGCCGCTGTAGAGGATCAGCGCGTCGGGAGTGCCGATCAGCGGGGTGGGCGCCATGATCGCCCCGTTCAGGTACGTCATTCCGCGTCGCGCGGCCCAGTCGGCGCTCGCTCGCGCCTGGGCCGGGGTCGCCGAGGACAGGTGGACCACGGTCCGGCCGCGCAGGAGGTCCGGGTCCAGGTCGGCGAACGCGTCCTGGAAGGCGGCGTGGTCGCGCAGGCAGACGATGATCAGCGAGCCGGCCGAGACGGCGGAAGCCAGCGTCCCGGCGGTGGCGGCCCCCTCCTCGGCGAGCGGCCGGGCCCGGGCCGGCGACCGGTTCCAAGCCGTGGTCGTCACTCCGGCGGTGAGCAGTGCCCGGGCGAGGGCGCTGCCCATCGACCCCAGGCCCACGACGGTCACCGGGTCGGCCTCGGGTGGGGCACCGCCCGCTCGCGTGCCGGGCCCGGTGGTGATCCGTGGGGCGGCGTCGTCCGGTCGGGCCTGCGTCCCGTGGGCGGTGGGGTTCGACGTGGTCATGCCGCGAGTCAACGGTCACCGGGTGAGCGTCGACATGGTGCAGACGCTCAACTCGATGTCCCGGCGTCCAGGAAGTGTCTAGCGTGCGGCGTCGTGGACGCGCTCGCGAGTCTTCTGGCGGAGGTGCGGTCGAGCGGAGCGCTGTTCGGCCGCGACGTCGTCACCCCGCCGTGGTCGGTGCGATTCGCGCAGGACAGCCCGCTGACGCTGGTCGCCATGCTGCGCGGCTCGGCCTTCATCATCCCGGACGACACCGACCCCGTTCCGATCGGGGAGGACGAGGTGGCCGTCGTGGTCGGCCGCACGCCGTTCACCGTGGCCCACGACCGCGCGGTGTCGACCCCACCCCTGTACGTGCTGCACCCTGGCGACCGCTGCACCGCCGCCGATGGCACGGAGTCCCTGGACGACCTGCGGCTGGGAGCCCGCACCTGTGGACAGAGCCTGGATGGTCCGACCGCGATGCTCACCGGCACCTACCGGGTGCGCGGCCAGGTGTCCCAGCGCCTGGTGACGGCGCTGCCCCGAGTGCTGGTAATCCCGCGCGGAGGGCAGCTGGCACTCATGCTGGACCTCACGGTGGGTGAGATCGAGCGTGACGACCCCGGCCAGCAAGCCGTCCTGGACCGGCTGCTGGACCTGCTGCTCCTGTCGACGCTCCGCGAGTGGTTCGCCCGGCCAGGGGGCGACCCGCCCGCCTGGTACCGCGCGCTGGGCGACCCGGTCGTGGGTCCGGTGCTGCGCCGGATGCATGCCGAGCCGGCCCGGCCGTGGACGGTCGCCGAGCTCGCCCGGCAGGCCGGTGTCTCGCGGGCGACGTTCGCCCGGCGGTTCGGCGACCTGGTGGGGAACCGCCCATGGCCTATCTGACCGGTTGGCGGCTGTGCCTGGCCGCCGACCTGCTCGAGCGCACCGACGCCACCGTGGACGCCGTCGCCCGGCGGGTCGGCTTCGAGAGCGGCTTCGGCCTCAGTGCGGCCTTCAAACGGGTGTGCGGCACCCGCCCCGGCCAGTACCGGGCAGCGGCCCGCGCCTCCTGAGCGCCGGCGGGTCCCGGCTGTCAGCGTGCGGTCGCACCGGGGCGGGCCAGCCCGAGGGCGCGCTCGAGGAGGCGGAGCCGGTACGCCGCGCTCAGCACGAGGAACCACAGCACCAGGGCCGGCAGCACGGTGAAGAACACCGGGTCGGCGGCGCCCGTGAGGCCGAAGTAGTCGCTGACCGCGGGGACGAACAGACCGCCGGTGAACACCGCGGCGAGCCCGGCGACGAGGATCGCCGGGCGCTTGTCGCCGTCCGGCCGCGTCCAGGCGGCGAACCACCGGTTCGGTGGCTTGAGGAAGAGGATGAGCAGGAACGCGGCGAACGAGACGAAGGTGGAGAGCGCGGTCTGGGCCCCGATCGTGGCCGCCGCCTCGGCGAACCCCACGTCGTCGGAGGAGAGCCCGGTGTAGCGCTCGAACGCGGCGAGCACCTCCGCGGGTGTGCCGGTGCGGCCGAGCCCCTCGAACAGGAAGGTGTAGTGGTAGGCGTAGAGCGCGACGCCGCCGGCGGCCGTCACCACCGCTGCCGGGACGACGAACCGCCCGAGGTTCGGGAGCAGGTCCGGGTCCGGCGCCGTCGGTCGCGCCCATGCGGTGAGGAAGAGCGTCGGGACGCCGACGGTGAGCAGCGTCAGCCCGACGTTCGCCGGTGAGTAGGGAAACCCCAGGCCGAGCATCGTCACAGCGAGGATCACCAGGCCCTGCGTGGCGACCCGGGACAGGAAGACCTGCATCGAGGTCCCGATGCCGTCGATGATCCGCCGCCCCTCGTGCTGGGCGGGCAGCAGCGCCCCCAGGGAGTCCTCGGTCAGCACGATGTCGGCGACGTCCCGGGCGACGGCGCTGCCGCTCCCCATCGCCACGCCCACGTGCGCCCGCTTGAGAGCCCGGGCGTCGTTCACCCCGTCGCCGATCATGGCGACGTAGCGTCCCTGCCGGCGCAGTGCGTCGACCAGCCGCTCCTTCTGCTCGGGCGCGATGCGGCCGAACACCGTCGCCCGGACGGCCAGCCGGTCCAGCTCCGCGTCCGTCATCCCGTCGAGCTCGGCACCGGTCACCGGCACCCCGGCGTCCAGCCCGGCCTGCCGCGCCAGGGCCGCGACCGTCCGCGCGTCGTCGCCCGACACCACCTTGAGGTCGATCCCGCCGCCGGCGAACCGGGCGATCGTCTCCGGGACGTCCGGGCGCAGCTCGTCGGCGAGGGACACGAGGGCGACCGGCTCGAGGGCGGGCAGGCGGGGGCGCCCCGCGTCGTCCCGGAGCGGCGCGTGCGCGGCGGCGCGGGCGACGACCAGGACCCGGAGCCCCTGGTCGGTCCGCGCGCCGACCGCCTCGGTGAGCGGCGGCCCGGAGAGGTGGGGGGCCAGGCGGTCCGGCGCGCCGAGGACGTGCACGCCGTCGTCGGCGCGCACGGCGCTCCACCGCAGCGACGACGAGAAGGGGATCTCCTCGTGCACCGTCCACGCCCGGCCGGGCAGGGAGTCGGCGAGCGCGGTGGTGGTCAGGTTGGGCGCCGCCGTGCTGCGTGCCAGGGAGCCGACCAGCTCCCCGACCGCCGCGGTGTCGAGGATGCCGACCGGGTGCACCTCCGCGAGGGCCAGCCGGCCGGTCGTCAGGGTGCCGGTCTTGTCGGTGCAGACGACGTCGACGTGGCTGACCGACTCGACGGCGTTGGTCTGCTGCACGAGAGCGCCCCGCCCGCTGCTCCGGGCCGCGCCGACGGTGTAGGCGACGGCCACGAGGAAGAACAGCCCGTAGGGGACCAGGCCGGAGAGCACCGCGGTGGTCTGCACCACCCGGACCAGGGAGAGGCCTTCCAGCGCGGCCTGGAACAGGATGGTGGCGCTCATCAGGGCGACCAGCAGCATCACCAGCCGGACCACGAACTCGATGCGCAGCTGCAGGGGTGTCCGGTCGGTGGTGGACCGGCGGGCGTCGGCGGTCAGCCGGCCGGCGTAGCTGGCGGCGCCCACGTCACGCGCGAGCTGGTACCCCTCGCCGCCGACGCAGAAGCTGCCCGACAGCAGGTCGTCCCCGGGCCCCTTCTGCAGCGGCTCGGACTCCCCGGTCAGCAGGGACTCGTCGACGTCCACCCGGCCACCGTCGAGGACCGGCCCGTCGACGACGAGCTGGTCGCCGGGGCGGACGTGGACGACGTCGCCGCGGACGACCTCCTCCGGCGGCGCCTCGACGTGCGTGCCGTCGCGCACGACCGTCACCAGACTGCGGTGCAGCAGCTGGAGCCGGTCGAGCTTCCGCCTGGCCCGGATCTCCTGCACGGCGCTGATCGTCGCGTTGACCAGGCCGAGACCGACGCTGGTGAAGGCGTCGCTGTACCGGCCGAGGGCGAGCAGTGCCGCGCCGATGACGAACAGGATCACGTTGAAGAACGAGAAGACGTTCGTGCGGAGGATCTGCGCGTAGCCGCGGGACGACGCGCGGACGCTGACGTTGCCCTCGCCGCGCCGTCGCCGGGCCTCGGCCTCCCGCTGGCTCAGTCCCACCGCCGCGTTCCCGCCCACCGCGGAACCCGACTCCTGCACGTCCATCCGGTTTCCTCCGACCCGGGCCCGACCGGGTGAGCGGGGCCACCCCGGAGTCTGCCGGGCGCGGCCGGCGGTCGCCCGCGCACACGCGGACCACCCAGCAGACGCACAGGCGGCGCCGCCCCGGCCGGCCGCGGGGTCCGGCGCCGCCGACGCAGCAGGCGTGCCGCACCGCAGGTGCGACCGTTATGCCCAACAAAACCACGACCAGGAGGGACACCGACGAACCGCGCGGCAACGCCGGGGAGGAGCGGCGTCAGGTCCCCGTGATGCGGCGGCACTCGGGGCAGGGGTCGGCCGAGCCCAGGCCCCGGGGTCCGTCCCACTTCCCCTGGATGACGCCGACCGATGCGCCGCAGACCGCGGCCCAGGGCGCCGGCAGGTCGGCGGTGCTGCGGAGGACGGCGTGCGCCCGCCCGGTGTGCTGGTCGCGGCCGGCGGCGTGGTCGCTGCTCATGCCGACCAGCATGCGTCCCGCGCGTGCGCCCGTGGCCACGGGGTAGCGCAGCGGCCATGGCCACCGCACGCGACACCACCGGCCGGCGCTCCCGGCGGATGCCCGACCGGGCGACCGGGCTGCTGTACGGGCTGGGCTTCGGCGGCTTCGTCGACGGGATCGTGCTGCACCAGATCCTGCAGTGGCACCACATGGTGAGCGCCGTGGAGGAGCCGACGACGCTCGCCGCCCTGGAGGTGAACACGCTGGCCGACGGCCTCTTCCACGCCGCGACCTGGGTGCTCGCCTTCGCCGGCACGATCACCGCCCTCGTCGCCTGGCGGCGCGACCGGCTCGCGCCGAGCTGGGGCTTCCACTTCGGCCTCGTGCTCGTCGGGTGGGGGATCTTCAACCTCGTCGAGGGGCTGATCAACCACCAGCTCCTCGGCATCCACCACGTCCGCGACGACCTCGGTGGCCCGTTGGGCTGGGACCTGGCGTTCCTGGCGTCGGGAGTGCTGCTGATCGGGGGCGGGTGGCTGCTGCACCGTCGCGGTGTGCGCCGCCTCGCCGCGCGCGCCGGCGTCCGGGAGACCTGAGGGGGCCGGCCCCCGGCCGGGGGTCTTGTCCGCCACCCACCTCCCAGGGCAGGCTGTGACGCACGACACACCAGCACCAGGAGGCACCGTGGCAGCCCGCGCAGCACATCCCGTTCCCGCACGCGGCTCCGACGGCTGAGGTCGGTCCATGGGCAAGGACATCCCCCCGGCTCCCGCTCCCCGCCCGCCCGCGCTGGTGCGCAACGTGGCCCTCGTCGGCCGGGCCGGCGCCGGCAAGACGACGCTGGCGGAGGCGCTGCTCGCGGCCACCGGGGCCGTCCCGCGCGCCGGGCGGGTGGAGGAGGGGACCACCTGCCTGGACACCGAGGAGGTGGAGATCCGCCAGCAGCGGTCGGTCTCCCTGGGCGTGGCCGCCGTCGAGCACGACGGCCACCGGATCACCCTCCTCGACACCCCGGGTTCCCCCGACTTCGTCGGCGAGCTGCGAGCGGGGCTGCGGGCGGCCGACTCGGCGCTCTTCGTGGTCTCCGCCGTGAGCGGGGTGGACGCCGGCACCGTCCAGCTGTGGGAGGAGTGCGCCGCGGTGGGCCTGCCACGCGCCGTGGTGCTCACCCAGATCGACCGGCCGCGTGCCGACGTCGCCGAGGCCGTGCGTCTCTGCCAGCTCATGCTGGGGGAGGGGGTGTACCCGGTGCACCTGGTCGACCGCGGGCCGGACGGCGCCGCGCGCGGCCTGGTCTCGCTCCTGGAGCCGCATCTCGACGCCGCCCGCACCGGCGACCAGGACGCCGACCGCCTCCGCGCCGAGCTGATCGAGGGGATCATCGGCGAGAGCGAGGACGAGACCCTCATGGAGCGCTACCTCGCCGGCGACGAGCTCGCCGTCCCCGACCTGCTGGCCGACCTGGAGACGGCCGTCGCCCGCGGGCACTTCCACCCCGTCCTCTGCGCCGCCCCGCTCACCGGGGTCGGCATCGACGAACTGCTCGAGCTCGTCGTGGCCGCCCTCCCCTCGCCGACCGAGCACGGGTGCCCGCCGGTCACCCGGCCCGACGGGTCACCCGCGCCGCCGCTGCAGTGCGACCCCGACGGCCCGCTCGTCGCCGAGGTGGTCCGCACGACCACCGACCCCTACGTCGGCCGGATCTCGCTGGTCCGCGTCTTCTCCGGCACCCTGCGACCGGACGTCGCCGTGCACGTCTCCGGCCACGGGCTCGCGGAGCGGGGGCATCCCGACCACGACGCCGACGAGCGGATCGGCGTCCTCTCCGCACCGCTGGGCTCCGCGTTGCGGCCGGTCGCGGCGTGCCCCGCCGGCGACGTCTGCGCGGTCGGCCGGCTGGCGACGGCCGAGACCGGCGACACGTTGAGCTCGCCGGAGGAACCCCGGCTGGTCCCCCCGTGGGAACTGCCGGTGCCGCAGCTGCCGGTGGCGGTGGAGGCTGCTTCCCGCGGTGACGAGGACCGGCTGGCCACGGCCCTGGCCCGGCTCGTCGCGGAGGACCCCACCGTCCGGCTGGAGCGGCGTCCCGACACCGGGCAGCTCCTGCTCTGGTGCGTGGGGGACGCGCACGCCGAGGTGCTGCTGGAGCGGCTGCGCAGCCGCCACGGCGTCGCCGTCACCCCGGTCCCGGTGCGGGTCCCCCTGGTGGAGACGCTCCGCGGCCCGGCGCGGGTGACCGGCCGGCACGTCAAGCAGTCCGGCGGGCACGGCCAGTACGCCGTCGTCGTCGTCGAGGGGGAGCCGGGGGAGCCGGGCTCCGGGATCGTCTTCGAGCAGCGCATCGTCGGTGGCACCGTGCCCGTCCAGTTCCACGCCAGCGTCGAGAAGGGCATCCGCGCGCAGGCCGCGCGCGGGGTGACCGGTGACCGGCCGCTCGTCGACGTCCGGGTGACCCTCGTCGACGGCAAGGCCCACTCGGTGGACTCCTCCGACGCCGCCTTCCAGGCCGCCGGCGCCCTGGCCCTGCGGGAGCTGGCGAACGCGGCCGGCACCCGGATCCTGGAGCCCTGGTGCGAGATCCGCGTCCAGGTTCCGGCCGAGTTCGTGGGCGCGGTGATGAGCGACCTGTCGTCCCGCCGGGCGCGGGTGACGGGTACGGAGGCCGACCCGGGCCGGGACCGGGCCACCGTGCACGCCGAGGTGCCGGAGGCCGAGCTGCTGGGCTACCCCGGCGTGCTGCGATCAGTCACGCACGGCACCGGCGCCTTCGACCGCCGCCCGCTCGGCTACGAGCCGGCTCCCGCGGCGGTCGCCGTCCCGGCCTGAGCCACGCCGTCCCGGCGAGTGGGCGGGCCCGCCGTGGCCCGTCCGGAGGCCCGCCGCGAGCCTGCGAGCGACGAGGGGGCCGGTGGCTCCCGGCAGGGACCCGCCGCGAGCAGGCGAGTGGTGGGGGGCAAGGGGTCCTTCTACTAGCCTCGGGCACGGTCGTGCTGGCACTGGAGGGAACGTGACGTCGTCGAACGGGCCGTCGGCTGCCGTACCCGTACCCCCGTCCCGGACGACGCCGGCCGCGCTGCCCGACCGCCAGGCCCTTCCGGACCGCATCTGGACGCTCCCGAACGCGCTGTCGGTGCTGCGGCTGCTCGGCGTGCCGTTGTTCCTGTGGCTCCTGCTGGGCCCGGAGGAGGACGGCTGGGCCCTCGTGGTCCTCATGGTCTCCGGTTTCACCGACTGGCTCGACGGCAAGCTCGCCCGCTGGCTGGACCAGGGCAGCCGCCTGGGTGCCCTGCTGGACCCGGCCGCGGACCGGCTCTACATCGTCTCCACCCTGGTCGCGCTGGCGCTGCGCGAGGTCGTGCCCGTGTGGCTGGTGGCGCTGCTGCTGGGCCGGGAGCTCGTCCTCGGCCTCATGCTGCTGCTCCTGCGGGCGCACGGTTACCCGCCGCTGCAGGTGCACTACCTGGGCAAGGCGGCCACGCTCCTGCTGCTCTACGCCTTCCCGGTGCTGCTGCTCGCCGACGGGAACGGTCCGCTGGCCACCGTCGCCGCGCCGTTCGCCTGGGCGCTCACCATCTGGGGCACGGCGCTCTACCTGCTGGCCGGCATCTTCTACGTCGTCCAGGTCGTGGGGTTGCTCGCCGCGGACCGGGCGGCGGCCTCCCGGAACTCGCCGTGACCGGCACGCGCCCGGCCGGTGGCGTCCGCTCGCTGGGGGCCTCCCTGCTCGACGACGTCCTCGCCGAGACCCTCGACCCTGCCTACGCCGACGCGGCCGCGCGCAAGGCCGGGGGAGAGGCACCCCGGCGAGGCCGGGGGCGGGTCCTGGTCGCGCTCACGATGGCCGCCGCGGGCCTGCTGGCCGCGGTCACCTACGACCAGGCCGCCGCCAAGGCGCAGGGACGGCAGGAGATCCGCGAGGCGCTGGTCAGCGACATCCAGGACGAGTCGGCCCTCAGCGACGACCTGACCGCGCGGCTCGAGGAGCTGCGCGCCGAGGTCAGCCGGACCAGCGACGAGCTGCTCGCCGCCACGGCGGTGGGGCAGCGCGCGCTGGACGCCCTCGCGCGGGCCGAGCAGGGCACCGCCGCCGTCGCCGTCGCCGGGCCGGGGCTGCTCGTCACGCTGGCCAACGCCGAGGCCGAGGCCGACGACGACCCGCTCGCCGGGAGCGCCGCGGATGCCCGGAACGTGCAGGTGGCCGACGGCGACCTGCAGCTCGTGGTGAACGCGCTCTGGGCCGCCGGCGCCGAGGCGATCAGCATCAACGGCCAGCGCCTCGGCCCCACCAGCGCCATCCGGTTCGCCGGCGAGGCGGTGCTCGTCGACTTCCGCCCGGTCACCAACCCCTACCGGGTCAGCGCCATCGGCGACCCCGACGCGCTGGCCAACGCCTTCCTCGCCAACCCCGAGGTGCGTGCGCTGGCCTCGTTCTCCGCGTCCGCGGGGTTGCGGTTCGAGTTCGCCAAGGAGGACGAGCTGTCCCTGCCGGCCGCCAACCCGCCGGAGCTGCGCTTCGCCGAGCCCGTCACCCCCCGCCGGGTCCCCGGCACCGAGCCCAGCCCCGGAGGCTGACGACGTGATCCCGATCCTCGGTCTCGCCGCAGGCGTCCTGCTCGGCCTCCTCTTCGACCCGACCGTCCCGCTGTGGCTGCAGCCCTACCTGCCGATCGCCGTCGTGGCCGCCCTCGACGCCGTGTTCGGCGGCTTCCGGGCCCGGCTCGACGGCATCTTCGACGCCAAGGTGTTCGTGATCTCGTTCGTCTCCAACGTGGTGGTGGCCGCGCTCATCGTCTTCCTGGGCGACCAGCTGGGGGTGGGCGCGCAGCTGTCCACGGCGGTCGTCGTGGTGCTCGGCATCCGCATCTTCGGCAACGCGGCCGCCATCCGGCGGCACGTCTTCCGCGCGTGACGGCGGACCGGCCACCCGCCCCACCGGGAGCTGCCGCGGGACCGGACGGGCCCGACGCCGCCGGCGCGCCTCCCGACCCGGCCGCGCGGCGGCGCCCCGATCGCCTGGCGGCGGCGCTCATCGGCGTGCTGACCCTCCTGCTCGGGTTCGCGCTCGCGGTCCAGGTGCGCAACGCCGACGAGGCGCAGATGCTGGCCGGCGCGCGCGAGGAGGACCTCGTGCGCATCCTCGACGAGCTCAACAGCCGGGAGGAGCGGTTGCGGGCCCAGCTGACGGAGCAGCGGGCGGCGCTGCGCGAGCTCAACGGCTCGGGCAGCCAGACCGGGGCCGCATTGCAGGAGGCCCGCCGCCGCGCCGAGGCCCTCGGCATCCTGGGCGGCACGCTGCCGGCGCAGGGGCCTGGCATCGCCCTCTCCGTCAGCGACCCCGCCGGGGCCGTCCGGGTGTCCGACCTCCTCGACGTGATCCAGGAACTGCGCGGGGCCGGCGCGGAGACGATGCAGGTCGACGACGTCCGCATCGGGCTGTCCAGCGCCGTCACCGGGACGACCGGCGACCTCCGTGTCGACGGGACGTCGTTGCGCTCGCCGTACGAGTTCGTGGTCCTGGGGGATCCCCAGAGCATGGCGACGGCCATGAACATCCCCGGCGGAGTGGTGCAGCGGATCGAGCGGCGTGGCGGCTGGGTGGAGATCGCCCAGTCGCCCGAGCTCGTCGTGGACGCGTTGCGGCCGTTGGACCGCCCTCAATACGCTTCGCCCGAGACCGACTAAGGACCTCGGTGCCCCCACCTCTCGCTCCGCCCGAGGTGGGCCCCTGCACCGAGGCCGTTCCATCACCTCACCGGGAGACGATCGCCCGCATGGCCACGCCCGACGACCGCCGCTACACCGACCAGCACGAGTGGGCGCTGGTGCAGGGGACCGACGGCACGTCCACCGTCGTCCGGGTCGGCATCACCGACCACGCCCAGGACGCCCTGGGGGACATCGTCTTCGTGCAGCTGCCCGAGGTGGGGGCCGAGGTGGCCCCCGGCGCCCCGATCGGCGAGGTGGAGTCCACCAAGTCGGTCTCCGACGTCTACGCGCCGGTGGCGGGCGTCGTGGCGGCGGTCAACGACCGCCTCACCGATGCCCCGGAGACCATCAACGCGGACCCGTACGGCGCGGGTTGGCTGGTCGACATCGCCGTGCCGGGGGAGGGCGGCGACCCGATCGGGCAGCTGCTCGACGCCGACGCCTACCAGGCCGTGGTCGACGGCTCGTGACCGGCCCGCCGGGAGGCTGACTCCCGGCATCGATCACTATGATCGCGTGGGGCTGGGAACAGCGGGGCACCTGCGGTGAACCCGCCCCCCGGCCCTGCACCTCCGGTTGACCCTCGGGCCGACCGGCTGGTTCCATGACCCACGGTCCGCCGCCCCCGCGGCGGCCGACCCACGGCGGGCCGCCCGGCCCACCGTCCGCCGGCCGCCCGCGGCCAGTTCCAGGTCCGCGGCGGGCCCCTCGCACCGGAGGAGACGCAACGTGCACTGCACTCGATGTGGCCACGAGAACCCCGAGGGCAGTCGCTTCTGCGCGCAGTGCGGTGCGGCGCTGGCCCCCGAGCGCGTCGGCGAGGCCACCAGCGTGATCCCGAAGGTCGGCGGTGAGGAGTCCGGCGAGCAGCCCGAGGTCACCGAGGCTGCGGACGCGCACGCGGGCGCCGTGGAGTCGCTGCCGGCCGGTTCGGCCCTGCTGGTGGTCAAGCGCGGCCCCAACGCCGGGAGCCGGTTCCTGCTCGACCAGGACGTCACCACGGCCGGTCGGCACCCCGACAGCGACATCTTCCTCGACGACGTCACCGTCAGCCGCCGGCACGTCGAGTTCCACCGCGAGGGCGGGGGCTTCTCGGTGCACGACGTCGGCAGCCTCAACGGCACCTACGTCAACCGCGAGCCCGTCGACGTCGCCACCCTGGCCGGTGGCGACGAGGTGCAGATCGGCAAGTTCCGCCTGGTGTACCTGACCGGCCCGCGCACGGGCGAGCCGGCCGCTCGCTAGTGCGCCGACCGGCGATCTTCCGCATGTGGGGACCGCGGACCGGGACACCGACAGGGCGTCCCGGGGAGAGAGGGGCGTGACCGCCGTGCCCGAGCGCGAACGTGCGCTCGGGGACGCCGGCGACCAGCACGCGCCGCGCCTGACCATCGGCGAGGTGCTGGCAGTGCTGCGCGACGACTTCCCCGACGTGACGATCAGCAAGATCCGCTACCTGGAGTCCGAGGACCTGGTCCACCCGCAGCGCACGCCGTCGGGGTACCGCAAGTTCTCCCGGGCGGACGTGAGCCGGCTGCGGTACGTGCTCACCGCGCAGCGCGACCACTACCTGCCGCTGCGGGTGATCAAGGACCACCTGGACGCGCTGGACCGCGGTGAGCCGCTGCCCGGCACCGGTGGCGCGTCGGCGCCGCTGCCCCCCGCCTCCACCGAGGAGGGGGCCGCGGCCCCGTTGACCGCCGAGCAGTTCGCCCGGGCCGCGGGGCTGGAGCCCGAGCAGCTCGCCGACTGCGTGCAGTTCGGGTTGCTCAGCACCGACGCCGACGGCCGGCACCCTGCCGCGGACCTCCCCATCGCCCGGGCGGCGGCGGGGCTGGCCCGGCACGGCATCGAGCCGCGGCACCTGCGGGTCTACCGCAGCGCCGTGGAGCGCGAGGCCGGCCTCGTCGAGCAGCTCGTCGCCCCCGTCCTGCGGGCGCGGTCGGAGGAGGCCCGGACACGGGCCACCGAGAAGCTGCAGGAGCTGGCCGCGCTCTCCGCGCAGTTGCACACGGCCCTGCTCGAGACGCGGCTGCGCGACCTCCTGCGCCCCTGAGGGCGGCGTACCGTGGACGCCGTCGCCGTCCGCGCCCGACCGATGTCCCGGCAGTCGCCGGCCGCCTGTCCGATCCGCCCGCCCGACCGCGGGCCGCAGCCGAGGGAGCAGCCACCGTGCAGGAGCTTCGAGTCGTCGGTGTCCGCGTCGAACTGCCCGGCAACCAGCCGATCCTGCTGCTGAAGGAGACGCAGGGCGAGCGCTACCTGCCGATCTGGATCGGCGCCGTCGAGGCGGCGGCGATCGCGTTCGAGCAGCAGGGCGTGCGTCCCGCCCGGCCCATGACGCACGACCTGCTCCGGGAGGTGGTGCGCACCCTCGGCGCGGAGCTGGAGGCGGTCAACATCACCGAGATGCGCGACGGCATCTACATCGCCGAGCTGGTCTTCGGTGACGACCGGGTGGTCAGCGCCCGCCCCTCGGACGCCGTGGCGCTCGCCGTCCGCACCGGGGCGCCGATCTTCGGGGCCGAGGACCTGCTGGACGAGGTGGGCATCGAGATCCCCGACGAGCAGGAGGACGAGGTCGAGAAGTTCCGCGAGTTCCTCGACCAGATCTCGCCGGAGGACTTCGGTGCCGGCTCGGGCTCCGGCGGCGGGTCGGCCTAGCCGGTCGACGCCGGCCCGGAGCGCATGCGCCCGGGCGGGCGTCAGGTGGGCCTCCAGGTCCTATCGGCAGGCCCGTGCCCGACCATCACCCGAAATGGTGCTGGTGTGACGACACGCCGCCCCGCTCAGTTGACCGGCCTCCGGGCCCGGCTTACCGTCAGCGAACAACAACGGTGTGACACCTGAGGTCCGGGGGTGTGAAGCCGTCGACCTGCCGCTCCGGTGGCGGGACAGAGGAGGACGCTGGACGTGAGCGACCAGGGCAACGGCTCGCAGGGTCAGCTGTTCAGCGACGCCGCCGTCGGGGCGCCGCAGTACGACCAGGTCGACACCGACCTGGTCGGTTACCGCGGTCCGACCGCCTGCGCCGCTGCCGGCATCACCTACCGCCAGCTGGACTACTGGGCGCGTACCGGCCTGGTGTCCCCGTCGGTCCGCAGCGCCACCGGGTCGGGTACCCAGCGGCTGTACTCCTTCCGCGACATCCTGGTGCTCAAGGTCGTCAAGCGGCTGCTGGACACCGGAGTCTCGCTGCAGAACATCCGCAAGGCCGTCGACCACCTGCGCCAGCGCGGGGTGAAGGAGCTGGCGAACGTCACGCTCTTCTCCGACGGGGCGACGGTGTACGAGTGCACCTCCGCGGAGGAGGTCGTCGACCTGCTGGCCGGCGGTCAGGGCGTCTTCGGGATCGCGGTCTCCGGCGCGCTGCGGGAGCTCTCCGGTGAGCTGGCGGAGCTGCCGGCCGAGCGGATCGACGGTGGCCAGGTCGTCCCGTCCGACGACGAGCTCTCCATGCGCCGCCGGCGCCGCGCCGCGACGGCGTAGTTCAACGCGACGAGCCCCGTCCGCGGTCGTGGGCGGGGCTCTCTGCTGCCCGGGTCGCCCGCTCGGGCCCGGCGCGCACCCGATCGCGGGGACGGCCCGCTGGTACCGTCCGAGCAGTGACCGACCGCGCCGCCGCGTCCACCGGGAAGACCTCCGCACCGTTCGCCGGGCCGCTGCCCTCGCTGAACGCCCTCGACCCCGCCGGCTCCTTCACCGGCCGCCACATCGGGCCACGCCCCGGCGACACCGCGGCGATGCTCGAGGTCGTCGGGCACCCGTCGCTGGAGTCGCTGGTCGACGCCTGCATCCCCGAGGGCGTGCGCGACCGGGCGCCGCTCGACCTGCCGCCCGCGGAGAGTGAGGCCGCCGTCCTCGGGCTGCTGCGCGAGCGCGCCGCGGCCAACGAGGTCTTCACCTCGATGATCGGCCTCGGTTACTCCGGCACCGTCACCCCGCCGGTGATCCAGCGGACGGTGCTGGAGAACCCGGCCTGGTACACCGCCTACACGCCGTACCAGCCCGAGATCAGCCAGGGGCGGCTCGAGGCCCTGATCAACTTCCAGACCACCGTCGCCGACCTGACCGGCCTGCCGGTCGCCGGTGCCTCGATGCTGGACGAGGCGACGGCCGCCGCCGAGGCGATGACGCTGGTGCGGCGCGCCGGCCGCGCCACGGCGGACGCGGTCTTCGTCGTCGACGCCGACACGCTGCCGCAGACCCTCGGCGTGCTGCAGACCCGCGCCGAGCCGCTCGGCATCCGCCTGCACGTCGCCGACCTGTCGGACGGCTGGCCCACGGACCTCCCCGAGGCGGGGGCGTTCGGCGTGCTGCTGTCCTACCCGGGTGCCAGCGGCGCGGTCCGCGACCACCGGGCGCTCGCCGCGGCCGCGCACGAGGCGGGGGCCTCGGTGGTCGTCGCCGCGGACCTGCTCGCGCTCACGCTGCTGGAGGCGCCGGGGGAGTGGGGCGCCGACGTCGCCTGCGGCACGACCCAGCGCTTCGGCGTCCCCATGGGCTTCGGCGGGCCGCACGCCGGCTACCTCTCCGTGCGCGAAGGCCTGGCGCGGCAGCTGCCCGGCCGACTGGTGGGCGTCTCCGTGGACGCCGACGGCGACGTCGCCTACCGCCTGGCCCTGCAGACCCGCGAGCAGCACATCCGCCGGGAGAAGGCCACCAGCAACATCTGCACCGCCCAGGTGCTGCTGGCCGTGATGGCCGGCGCGTACGCCGTCTACCACGGCCCCGAGGGCCTGACGGCGATCGCGGCGCGGGTGCACCGCAGCGCGACCGCGCTGGCCGGCTGGCTGACCGCCGGCGGCCTGCGGCTGGTGCACGAGCGCTTCTTCGACACCGTCTGCGTCTCCGTGCCCGGACGGGCGGCGGAGGTGGTCGCCGCCGCCGCGCAGCGCCGGATCAACCTGCGCCAGGTCGACGCCGACACCGTCGCCGTCGCCTGTGACGAGACGACGACGCCGGCGGTCCTCCGGGACGTCGCCGCGGCGTTCGGCGTGGCCGCGGACGACGCGGCCCTGGCCGACGACGGGGCCGATGCGCTGCCGCCGGAGCTGCGTCGCCGGACGCCCTTCCTCACCCATCCGGTCTTCGCCGCGCACCGCTCGGAGACCGCGATGCTGCGCTACCTGCGCTCGCTGAGCGACAAGGACCTGGCGCTGGACCGCACGATGATCCCGCTGGGCTCGTGCACGATGAAGCTCAACGCGGCCACCGAGATGGCCGCGATCACCTGGCCGGAGTTCGCGAACCTGCACCCGTTCGCGCCCGCCGACCAGGCCCGCGGCTACGCCCGGCTGATCGAGGAGCTGTGCGCCGGCCTGGCCGAGGTCACCGGCTACGCCGCGGTGAGCGTGCAGCCCAACGCCGGGTCGCAGGGGGAGTTCGCCGGGCTGCTGGCCATCCGCGGCTACCACCGCAGCCGGGGCGAGGAGCTGCGCGACGTCTGCCTGATCCCCAGCTCGGCGCACGGCACGAACGCCGCGAGCGCGGTGATGGCGGGCATGCGGGTGGTCGTGGTGGCCTGCGACGAGGCGGGCAACGTCGACCTCGCCGACCTGCGCGCCAAGGTCGACCAGCACGCCGACAGGCTGGCCGCGATCATGATCACCTACCCGTCGACCCACGGCGTCTTCGAGACCGACATCCAGGAGATCTGCGCCGCCGTGCACGACGCCGGCGGGCAGGTCTACGTCGACGGGGCCAACCTCAACGCCATGGTGGGGCTCGCGCGGCCCGGCCGGTTCGGCTCCGACGTCAGCCACCTGAACCTGCACAAGACCTTCTGCATCCCGCACGGCGGCGGCGGCCCCGGCGTCGGCCCGGTCGCCGTGCGCGAGCACCTGGTGCCGTTCCTGCCCGGGCATCCGGTCGTGGACACCGGCACCTCCGGTCCGGTCGTCTCCGCCGCCCCCTGGGGCTCGGCGGACATCCTGCCGATCTCCTGGGCCTACATGCGGTTGATGGGACCCGACGGCCTGACCCGGGCCACCCAGCACGCGATCCTCGCGGCCAACTACGTGGCCACCCGGCTGCGCGAGCACTACCCGGTGCTCTACACCGGGACGAACGGGCTCGTGGCCCACGAGTGCATCCTCGACATCCGCCCGCTGACGAAGGCCTCCGGCGTCACCAACGACGACATCGCCAAGCGGCTCATCGACTTCGGCTTCCACGCCCCGACGATGAGCTTCCCGGTCGCCGGGACGCTCATGGTGGAGCCGACCGAGAGCGAGGACAAGGCCGAGCTGGACCGGTTCGTCGACGCGATGGTGCACATCCGCGGGGAGATCGAGAAGGTGGCCACCGGCGAGTACGACCGGGAGGACAACCCGCTGCGCAACGCCCCGCACACCTTGTCGATGGTGGCGGGGGAGTGGGGCCGGCCCTACCCGCGCAGCGAGGCGGTGTTCCCCGTGCCGGCGCTGCGGGGTCGCGGCTACCTCAGCCCCGTGCGCCGCATCGACCAGGCCTACGGTGACCGGAACCTGGTCTGCTCCTGCCCGCCGCCGGAGGCGTTCGCCGAGCCGGAGCCGCAGGAGGTGCCCGGCGCAGTGCCCGACCGGGCACAGGGGGCGCCCGACGACCTGGGAACCACCGCCGACGTCGTGGGCGCCGCCCGCTGAGGCCCCGAGCCCCCCGCCGGATCGACGGGGGGCTCGGGCGACGCCGCGGGGCGCGAGGCGGGCGGCGGCTACGCGCCGACGGGCTCCGGCGCCAGCCAGACGTGGTGGTCGGGAACGGCCTGGCCGTCGGGCAGCAGCTCACCGTCGTCGTCGAACAGGACGACGCCGTTGCAGAGCAGCCGCCACCCCTGCTCGGGGCGGCTGCGCACCACGGCGGCGAGGTCGCGGGCCTCGCTGGCGGGCTCGGGGCACGGGGTGCGGTGGGTGCACATGGGAGCTCACATCCGTTTCGCCGGGGAACACCGGCAGTCACTGGCTGTACTTGTCCGATCACCGGACATCAACAGTGTCGGCACGTCGGTGCCCCCAGGTCACGTGAGGCGGGTCACAGTCTCACTCGTCGGGGTCGTCAGGTCCTGCCCTGGCGGTTGCCGGGCTCGGGTGGGCGCGCCGGTGCCGGCGGCGTGTCGCGTGGTCAGAGCTTGCGCAGCAGGACCCTGCGGACCGAGTGGTCGGCGGACTTCTGCAGCACCAGGCGGGCGCGGGACCGGGTGGGTGCGATGTTGTCCCGCAGGTTCGGCCCGTTCACCGCCGACCAGATGCCCAGCGCCGTCTCCCGCGCCTGGTCGTCGGTCAGCGCCGCGAAGCGGTGGAAGTAGGCCGTGGCGTCCTGGAACGCCGTCCGGCGCAACGCCAGGAACCGCTCGACGTACCAGCGCTGGATGTCGGCCTCGGCGGCGTCGACGTAGACGGAGAAGTCGAAGAAGTCCGAGAGGAAGATGTCGGGCGCGGAACCGTCCGTGCGGCGTCCGGCCTGCAGCACGTTGAGCCCCTCGAGCACGAGGATGTCCGGTCGGTCGACCGCCTGCACCCGTCCGGGCACGATGTCGTAGGACTGGTGGTCGTACACCGGCGCGAACACCTCCTCGCGGCCGGACTTCACGTCGGCCAGGAAACGCAGCAGTGCCCGGCGGTCGTAGCTCTCCGGGAACCCCTTCCGGCCGAGCAGGCCGCGCTCCTCCAGGACGGCGTTGGGGAGGAGGAATCCGTCGGTCGTCACCAGGTCGACCCGGGGGGCGCCCGGCGTGGCCGCGAGCAGCGTCTGCAGCAGCCGGGCCGTGGTGCTCTTGCCGACGGCGACGCTGCCGGCGACGGCGATGACGAACGGCACCTTGGCGGTGGTGTCGCCCAGGAACTCGCTCTGCGCGGCCCACAGCCGACGGCTGGCCGTCACGTGCAGGCTCAGCAGCCGGGCCAGCGGCAGGTAGACGGTGGCCACCTCGTCCAGGTCGATGCGGTCACCCAGCGAGGCCAGGTCCTCCAGCTCCGCCGCGTCCAACGGCAGGCTCGTGCCCGCCGCGAGCGCTCGCCACGAGTCGCGGTCGAACGCCGCATAGGGCGAGATGGAGCCTCGAGTGCCAGCCGTCACGCGCCCCATCGTGCCGTCCACCCCGCCGGTGGCGTGCGCGCGGGGTCACCCGGGCGGGTGGCCGGCAGCGGCCGGCGGGTGGGCGGGGGCCCGCCGGGCCGGGGCGGGTCTAGTGTTCTGGCGTGCCGACCCGTCCGGGAACGCTCGAGTGCATCGAGCGCTACTTCGCCGCCGCGCCCCAGCCGGACGCGCGGATCGAGGCCGCCGGGGCGCTGGACGTCCCGCTCGCCGATCCCGCCTGGCCCTATCCGGCCCGCCCGCGCCGCGGCGGCGACGAGGTGACCGCCGAGGACGTGCGCGCCGCGATCGCGCTGCAGCAGGCCGCGGGGGTGCCGGCGGCGCTGGAGTGGATCCTGGAGTGCTCGCCGGAGGTAGGGGTCGCCGTCCGAGCCGTCGGGATGACCGTCGAGGAGCTTCCGCTGCTCGTGGCCGCCGACCCCGTCGACGTCGTCCTCCCGGCCGGGGTCCGGCTCTTCCTGGTCGGCGCCGACGACCCGGAGCTGCCGCACTACCAGCACGTCGCCGCGCTGGCGTTCGCCCACCCCGGCGGTGCCGCCGACGTGCACGAGGTCCCACTGGAGTCGTCGGCGGAGGCGCAGCGGCGGACCGCCGTCCTGCGCGAGCGGATCGCCGACGGCCGGACGGTGATGATGGTCGCCATCGAGCACGGCCAGCCGGTCGCGGTCGGCTCCCACCAGCCCGTCGACGTCGACGGCACCGAGGTCAGCGAGATCGTCGGGGTCGCGACGTTGCCGCGGCTGCGCGGCCGCGGGCTGGGCGCCGGCGTCGCCTCGGCGCTGGCCGCGCACGCCCGGGAGACCGCCGACCTGGTCTTCCTGGCTGCCGGTGACGACGACGTGGCGCGGGTGTACGAGCGCATCGGGTTCGCCCGGGTCGCGACCACGGCCGTGGCCGAGCTCCCGCAGGACTGAGCCCGGAGGTCAGGAGTCCCGGGCCGAGGGCAGCTCGGCCGCCGCGGCGTCCAGGGCGGCGCGGGCCTCGTCGTAGCCCACCGACGCCGGGACCTCGCTGAGCAGGACCACCACCCTGCGCCCGATCACCCCGACCGAGTGCAGGTGGCGGTTGCCGTCGACGCAGCACATCCAGCCCTGCTTGACCGCGGGGCGCCCGGGAACGGCCCCGAAGACGCCGAACTCCTGGTCGAAGCCGTCGGCCGCCGTGGGTGTCGCCAGCCGCATCCACGCCAACAGCGCCGACGCGTCCGCGGGGTGTGCGAGCGCGGGGAGCAGCGTCAGGAACCGGGCCAGGTCCCGGGCGCTGGTCAGCGTCCGGCCCCACTGCCCGGCCTCGGCCGGCGGATGGGTGCTCGAGAGCCCGTACCGCTCGGCGACGTCGACCACCATCCGTGGCCCGCCGTACCGCACCCACAGCTGCGAGGCGGCGGGATCGTCGGACCGCCGGATCATGGCCTGCAGCAGGGCGAAGTCCTCGCGGTCCAGTGCGAGGCGACCCGCCCGTGCGCGGTGCAGGATGTCCGCGGCCATGAAGAGCTTCACCATCGACGCCCCGGGGATCGGGCGCTGCGCCGCCTCCCCGTTGTCCGCGCGGTAGGCGGCCATCCGCGCCGCGGCCGCCTCGGCCGACCGGGGGGAGTGGTCGCCCGGTGGCTCCGGTTGCCGGGCCACCGCCACAGCGAGCGTCCCGGCCACCTCGTAGGCGTCCACCACGGCGGAGACGACCTCCTCCGGTGACGGACCCCGAGCCCCGGCGGGGGCCGGGGCGAGCACGGCGGCCACGAGCACGGCGACCAGCAGCGCCGGGAGCGAGGTGACCAGCCGCCCGGCGCGGTACCGGTGGGGCTCGCGCGCCGGGCCGGTCGCGCCCGGGGGACCGCAGGACGTCGTCGCCATGCCCGCGCGGTACCCACCGCGCGAGGATCGGTTCAACGTTGGATCACATCTGGTCGGTGGGTCGTCGCAGCGCGGAGGTGCCCGGCTGCGGACCGGTCAGGCCTGCTCGTAGGTGACGACCAGGGTGGCCCGCGCCAGCGTGTGGAAGAAGAGGTTGAACCCGAGTACCGCCGGCGTGGTGCTCGCGTCGACGTCGAGCCGGTCGGTGTCGACGGCGTGCACCACCACGAAGTAGCGGTGCGGCCCGTGCCCGGCCGGGGGAGCCGCACCGACGTACCCGGCGAAGCCGCCGTCGTTGCGCAGCTGCACCGCGCCGTCGGGGAGCTGCGGGGCGTCCTTGTCACCGGCGCCCGAGGGCAGCTCGGTCACCGACGCCGGGATGTTCGCCACCGCCCAGTGCCAGAAGCCGCTGGCCGTCGGGGCGTCGGGGTCGAAGACCGTGACGGCGAAGCTGCGGGTGCCGTCGGGAAAGCCCGACCAGGACAGCTGCGGGGAGCGGTCCTCGCCGCCGGCACCCATGACTCCGCTGACGTGGGGCATCGGCATCGTCTGCCCGTCGGACACGTCGCTGCTGGTCACGGTGAAGCCCGGTACCCGCGGCAGGAAGTCGTAGGGGTTGGGCGGGGTGGGCCGGTCGGCCATGGTGGTCCTCTCCCTCGGTAGCGGTACGACGGCTGGCGGGTCCGCCGGAGCGTCCCCCCGTCGGACCCTAGGCAGCGACGCCTCACGGCGCCCGTCGGACCGGTGCCGGCACGCAGCCGTCGCCGTCCCGACACGTGCGCGTCCCCGGTCGCCGGTAGCGTCGCCGGCGTGTTCACCTCCCGATCGGTCGGTCTCCCGAACGGCGTCCGGGCCTGCCTGTTCGACCTCGACGGGGTCCTCACCCGGACCGCGACGGTGCACATGGCGGCCTGGAAGCGGACCTTCGACGACTTCCTGCGGTCGCGCGACCCCGCGGCCCCGGAGTTCACGCAGGACGACTACAACCGGTACGTCGACGGAAAGCCCCGGGCCGACGGAGTCCGCGACTTCCTCGCCAGCCGCGGCATCGTGCTGCCGGAGGGCGAGCGGGGAGACCCCCTGGACGCGGCGACCGTGCAGGGGGTGGCCGGGCGCAAGAACGAGCTGGTCCTGGCGGAGTTGGCCGAGCACGGTGTCGAGGTCTACGAGGGATCGGTGCGGTACCTGCGCGCGGTGAAGGAGGCGGGCCTGGCCACCGCGGTGGTCACCGCCTCGGCCAACGGCGAGCAGGTGGTGGCCGCCGGCGGGTTCGCCGACCTGATCGACGCCCGCATCGACGGCGTCGTCGCTCGGGAGCGGGGGCTGGCGGGCAAGCCCGCCCCGGACACCTTCCTCGCCGGCGCCCACGCCCTGGGCGTGCCGCCGCAGGAGGCCGTCGTCTTCGAGGACGCCCTGGCGGGGGTGGCCGCCGGCCGGGCGGGCGGGTTCGCCCACGTCGTCGGTGTCGACCGGGTCGGGCACGCCGACGGTCTCCGGGACGCCGGCGCCGACGTGGTCGTGGCCGACCTCGTCGAGCTGCTGGAGAAGCCGTGACCGAGGGGCGGGCGGTCTTCCCGGTCGAACCCTGGGCGCTCACCGAGGTCGGGCTGGACCGCGACAGCCTCGGCGTGCACGAGTCGGTGTTCGCCCTGGCGAACGGTCACCTCGGGATGCGCGGGTCGCTGGAGGAGGGGGAGCCGGTCGTCGTCCCGGGCACCTACCTCAACGGCTTCTTCGAGGAGCGGCCGCTGCCCTACGCCGAGGCCGGCTACGGCTTCCCGGAGATGGGGCAGACCGTGGTCAACGTGACCGACGGCAAGCTGATCCGGCTCCTGGTGAGGGACTCGCCACTGGACCTGACCTACGGCGAGGTCATCGACCACCGGCGCACCCTCGACCTGCGCGCCGGGGTGCTCCGGCGGTCGACCGAGTGGCGTTCTCCCAGCGGCCGGACCGTGCGCGTCACCAGCACCCGCCTGGTCTCCCTGGCCCGGCGCTCGATCGCCGCGATCGAGTACCAGGTGGAGGTCACCGACGACCTCGGGGACCTCTACGTCGCGCTGCAGTCCGACCTGCTGGCCAACGATGACGGCGCCCCCGACGGCGACCGCGATCCGCGCGCCGCCGCCGCCCTCGCCCACCCGCTGGAGTGCGAGCTCGCCGCCGGTCGCGGCCGCCGCGCCGTGCTCGTGCACCGCACCCGCCGCAGCCGGCTGCGCATGGCCGCCGGCATGGACCACGTCATCGAGGTCCCCGACAGCTGCACCGAGGACATCGAGGCCGCCGGGGACCTCGCCCGCTACACCCTGGCCGCCCGCATCCCGCCCGGCGGGTCGCTGAAGCTGGTCAAGTTCCTCGCCTACGGCTGGTCGTCGCGCCGCTCCAGCGCAGCGCTGCGCGACCAGGTGGAGGCCGCGCTCGCGACGGCGAAGCTGGCCGGCTTCGAGCGCCTGCTGCGGGAACAGCGCGAACTGCTGGCCCAGCACTGGGACGAGGCCGATGTCGAGATCGAGGGGGACGACGAGCTGCAGCAGGCCGTGCGGGTGGGCATGTTCCACGTCCTGCAGGCCGGGCTGCGCGGCGAGCGGCAGGCCATCCCGGCCAAGGGGCTGACCGGTCCGGGCTACGACGGGCACACGTTCTGGGACACCGAGACCTACGTCCTGCCGGTGCTCACCTACACCGCACCGCACGCTGCCCGGGACGCGCTCATCTGGCGGCACACCACGCTGGACCTCGCCCGGGAGCGGGCCCGGGTGCTCGGTCTGCGCGGTGCCGCGTTCCCATGGCGGACGATCAGGGGCGAGGAGACGTCGGGCTACTGGCCGGCCGGCACCGCCGCCTTCCACATCAACGCCGACATCGCCGACGCCGTCGTCCGCTACTACGACGCCACCCTCGACGACGCCTTCGACCGGGACTACGGCACGGAGCTGCTCGTCGAGACCGCCCGGCTCTGGGCGTCGCTGGGGCACTTCGACCCCGAGCACGGTTTCCGGATCGACGGGGTGACCGGGCCCGACGAGTACACCGCCGTCGTGGACAACAACGTCTACACGAACCTCATGGCGCAGCGGAACCTGCGTGAGGCCGCCGCCGCGGTGCGCCGTCAGTCGGCGGTGGCCGGCCGGCTCTCGGTGACGGAGGACGAGGTGGCGGAGTGGCTGCGGGCGGCGTCGTTGATGGCGGTGCCCTACGACACCCAGCGCGGCGTCCACATGCAGTCCGACGGGTTCACCCACCACGAGGAGTGGAACTTCGAGGCGACGCCGCGGGAGCACTACCCGCTGCTGCTGCACTACCCCTACTTCGAGCTGTACCGGAAGCAGGTGGTCAAGCAGGCCGACCTGGTGATGGCCCTGCACCTGCGGGGGGACGCGTTTACCCTCGAGGAGAAGATCGCCGACTTCGCCTACTACGAAGCGCGCACCACCCGCGACTCGTCGTTGTCGGCCACCCAGCAGGCCGTCGTCGCCGCCGAGACCGGCCACCTCGACCTCGCCCACCAGTACTGGGCCGAGGCGGCGCTCACCGACATCCAGAACCTGCACCACAACTCCGGCCACGGGCTGCACATCGCCTCGCTGGCCGGAGGGTGGACCGTCGCCGTCGCCGGGTTCGGCGGACTGCGTGATCACGGCGGTCAGCTGTCCTTCGCGCCACGGCTGCCGGAGCGGATCAGCCGGCTGCGGTTCCGCGTGGTCTACCGCGGACGCAAGCTCACCGTCACGGTGGAACGCGAGCGGGCCACCTACCGGCTGGTCGACGGGGACCCGCTGGACATCAGGCACCACGGGCGGCAGGTCCGCGTCGACCACGACGACGTCGTGCTCGAGGTTCCGCCCGCCCCTGCGGTCGCCCCGGTGCACCAGCCGCCGGGCTGCGAGCCACGCCGCCGCGCCCGCGGCTGAGCCCCTCCCGCCGGCCGCGGGTCGGTGCTCGCGAGCTCTGTCACCGCAGCCGCAGCCGAGTGCGGTCCGGGGCGCCTCCCAGGGCCCCGGGTGGCGTCGCGCTCGGCGCGACGGCGACGCACTTCCGTTATCCCCAACAACAGATCAGCTGTCGCCGTGGTTCAGACGAGCAACCACCTCGCGCCCAGAACGAGCGCTCCAACATCGACGAGCAGGAAGACGCCCACCCAGACGATCGCGGGGAACGGGGTCAGCCGGGCCAGCTGGTCGGCGTCGGAGTCCCGTGCACCTCGACGGCGCCGGGCGCGCTGGAGTTCGAGCACGGCGCGGGGCGCGGCCAGCAGGAGGAACCACGTGGCGACCGCCGCGAACCCCGCCTGACCCGCCGGCGGCAGCCACCAGGTCGCGCCGAAGACCACCGCACCGGTGGCGAGCACGGACCACAGCCCGAACCAGTTGCGGATCTGCACCAGCAGGAGCGCGAGCAGCACGAGGAGCGCCCAGAGCAGTCCGATGGCGTGCCCGGCGGAGAGCAGCGCCGCGGCGCCGAGCCCGAACAGCGCCGGCCCGGTGTAGCCGGCCGCGCAGGTGAGCACCATGCCCAGGCCCGTCGGCCGACCCGAGGAGACGGTCAGGCCCGAGGTGTCCGAGTGCAGCCGGATGCCGGCCAGCCGCCGCCCGGCCGCGAGCGCCACGAGCCCGTGGGCCCCCTCGTGGGCGATCGTCACCACGTTGCGGGCGGGCCGCCACAGCGCGGGGGAGAGGACGAGCAGCGCAGCGATCGCGGCCGTGGCGAGCAGCACCGTCGTCGATTGGTCCGGCACCGTCGCCGTCACACGGCTCCAGAAGCGGGCGAGGACCTCCACGGACGGCAGTCAACCCCACCGACCTGGCCGTGACGGGGGAGTGGCCGGGGTGTCGGCCGAGGCAGGGCTCACACCGCTGCGGGGCTCCCGCCGGCCCGCGTCGCGAGCGATGCTGGTGGCATGACGACGACCAGCACCGTCACGCGGGACGACCTCCCGGTCACGGTGTCCTTCACGCGGCGCGCCGACCCGGCGCACGCGCGCGAGATGACGGCGTGGATCCGTGCCGGTCTCAGCATGGCGGAGGGCTTCTCCGGCTTCCTCGGTGGCGGCTGGGTCCGCTCCCGGCGGGACGCCGACGAGTGGCACATGCTCGTGAGGTTCGCCGACCAGGCCACGTTGGCCGCCTGGGAGGCTTCCTCGGAACGCCAGTGGTGGTTGCGGTCCGCGCAGGGGCTGGCCGAGGTCACCCGCACCGAGCGGCGCACCGGCATCGAGGGCTGGTTCGACTCACCGGTCGCGGAGGAGGTGCGCCCCGCACCCGCGCCGGCTGCTCCACCGCGGTGGAAGCAGGCGGTGACCATCTGGCTGGTCTTCTTCCCGGTGAACCTGCTGGCCACCGTGACGCTGGGAGCGGCGCTGGCGGAGGTCCACGTGGTGCTGCGCGTGCTCGCCGTGACCCTCGCGCTGACGCCGGTCATGACCTACCTGCTGCTGCCCTGGATCACCGCCCGGCTGCAGTGGTGGCTGCAGGGCCGTCGCTGGCGGGAGCGCTAGGGGCCGGCACCGCATGCGCCGGCGCCGGGACCGCCGAGGTCAATTGCCCGGCTTGACCGCCTTGCCGCGTTCCTGCTCCGCCTCGTCGGCCTCGTAGGCGCCGGGGATCGCCTGCGCCCCGCCCCCGTCACCCGTCCCGGGCGTGAGCGGCCGCCGGGTCAGGTCGTGCGGGCCGGAGGAAGGCGTGCCACCCGGCTCGCGCTTCTCGTCGGTGTCGGGTCGTCCCTCGGTCACGGCATCCTCCAGGGGCTCGGGTGCACGGTCCACGGACGCCTACCCCGGTGGAGTCCCGGAGAACCCGGCCCCTGACCGTCAGGAATCGAGAAGCCCGGGCCCGGCGCCGTCACCAGCGTGCTCGGGGCGGGCAGGTCGCCCGCCGCGATGATGGGGAGGGAGCCGGCCATGGCCAGGCTGTCCACGGAGGAGCGCGCGGCGATCAAGCAGCGCGCGGCAGAGGTGACGAAGGCCGGACGGCGCGGCCGCGGCGAGGGCAAGGCGGCCGCGGAGGCGCAGGACGTGCTGGACGAGATCGCCGAGATGCCCGCACCCGACCGCGCGCTCGCCGACCGGGTGCACGTCGTCGTCACCGCGGCCGCGCCGGAGCTGGCGCCGGAGCTCTGGTACGGCATGCCCGCGTACGCCCGGGGCGGGAAGGTGGTGGGCTTCTTCCGCAGCGGGCAGATGGACCGCACCCGGTACTCGGGGTTCGGCTTCAACGACACCGCGACGCTCGACAACGGCGGCATGTGGGCGACCTCCTGGGCGCTGACGGAGCTGGACGAGGCCGCCGAGGCGGAGATCACCGCGCTCGTCGAGCGGGCAGTGGGCTGATCGTCGCCGGTGACGGCGCTCAGAGCAGCCCGGCGTCATGCACCACGAGCGCGACCTGCACCCGGTTGGCCACCTCCAGCTTGGTCAGCAGCCGGGAGACGTGCGCCTTGACCGTCGCCACGCTCATGTAGAGCTCCGCAGCGATGTCGGCGTTGGAGAGCCCTCGCCCGACCGCGAGGGCGACCTCGTGCTCGCGCTCGCTCAGCCCGGTCAGCCGCGCGCGGGCGCGCTCGCCGGCCACGTCGGGGGGCGCCACCGCCGCGGCGACGTGCGCCATCAGCTGCCGCGTGACGGTGGGGGAGAGCATCGGCTCGCCGTCGGCGACCCGGCGGACGGCGTCGACGATCGCCGCCGGGGGTGTGTCCTTGAGCAGAAAGCCGCTGGCCCCGGCCCGCAGCGCACGCAGCACGTGGTCGTCGGCGTCGAAGGTGGTCAGCACGATCACCTGCGGCCGGTCGGTGCGCAGCTGCAATTGCTCCGTGGCGGCCAGCCCGTCGACGCGTGGCATCCGGATGTCCATGAGCACCACGTCGGGCGCCCCCGACGTCACCGCTGCCGGCACCTCGTCGCCGTCGGCCGCCTCACCGACCAGCGTCAGGCCTGGTGCGCCGCCGAGGACCATCGCCAGCGCGGCGCGCACCAGCGGGTCGTCGTCGACGACCAGGACCCGGACGTCGGCCCCCGCGGCTCCGGCCACCCCCGTCACGCGGACCCGGCCGGCGGGGCCCAGGGCAGCCAGGCGCGCAGGCGGAACTGCCCGTCGGCGCTCCAGCCGTGCTCGAGCGTGCCCCCGGCCAGGCTGACCCGCTCGAGCAGGCCCACCAGGCCGGTCCCGCTTCCCGGCAGCGGTGCGGGCGCGTCGCCGCCGATCGACGGCGGGTTGCGCACCTCGACGGCGAGCCCTGAGCCCTCGGCTCCCTCGACCAGCACGTCGGCGATGGTGCCGGGCGAGTGCTTGCGGACGTTGGTCAGCGCCTCCTGCACGACGCGGTAGGCCGCGCGCCCCGCCGACGACGGAACGCGCGCCGGGTCCGGGAGGCGGTAGCGGGCCCGCACCCGCAGACCCGCCTGCCGACACTCCTCGAGCAGGGCCGGCAGGTCCCCCAGCGTCGGCTGAGGCCGCTCCACGGCGCCCGGTTCGGCCGACTCGCGCAGCACCCCGATCACCTCCCGCAGGTCCTCCAGGGCCTGGCGGGCGCTGGCCCGGACGACCCCGGCCGCCGCGGCGACGTCAGCCGGTGGCGCATCGGGCCGGAACTCCAGAGCGCCGGCGTGCATGCTCAGCAGCGAGAGCCGGTGGGCCAGGACGTCGTGCATCTCGCGGGCGATGCGGGTGCGCTCCAGCTGCTGCGCCTGCTCGACGCGCAGCCGCTGCTCGGTCTCGGCGCGGACGGCACGGTCGCGCAGCGACACCACGAGCTGGCGCCGCGCCCGCACGAACATGCCCCAGGCCACCACCGCGGCGGTGGCCACGACGACGAGACCGGCGAGCACCAGCGGGGAGAGGTCGGGATCCGGGCGGAGCCGTACGTAGACGGCGAGCGACGCGAGGTTCACCGCCGCGACCCCGAGCACGCTCGGCCAGGCACGGTGCACGGCCACCGTGAACAAGGAGATGAGGATCGCGACCCCGGCCATGTCGGAGAACGTCCCGAGGAGCGCCAGCACGAGTGCGACCGCCACGGGCCACCGGCGACGGCCCCAGAGGAGGGCGCAGCCGAGCGATCCGGCTACCAGGTCGGCGAGCAGCAGCCCGTCCGGCGGTGGTGACGGGCGGCTCAGGGCCTCGCCGACGAAGACCAACCCCAGGCCCACCGACAGCACGAAGAGCGAGAGGTCGACGACCCAGTCCCGCAGCGAGCGGCGCACCCGGCCACGCGGACGCTCCGGACCCGCGTCGGGGGAGAGGGAGTCGGCGAGCAGCCGAGCCGGGACGAACGACGGGTGGTCCACGCCCGCGGGTCCGCTCCGTGCCTGCCCGATCGCCGTGCTCACCGGGTCAGGCTACGGGCGGGGAGCGCCTCGGGGGGGGGGGGGGGGGGGGGGGGGGGCGGGGGGGGGGGGCGGGGGGGGGGGGCGGGGGGGGGGCGCCGGGGGGGGGGGGCGCGGGGGGGCGCCGGCGCGGGCGGGGCGGGGGG
>NZ_JBJHAL010000031.1:0-54134 GCF_054050995.1 Blastococcus sp. SYSU DS1021
CACCCGGGAAGGACTCCACCCCACCGGCCAACCGCGACAACGCCACCGCCACCCGACCATCGGGCAGCACCCGCACCCGCGGCCGGTACTCCAGCCCCGACTCCACCCGACGACCGGTCACGTACACATACGTCCCACCACCGGTCGGGGTCGACGCCAACCCGAACGACGCCCGGACATCGACATCGGTCGCCGACACCCCACCCAGATACGCCCCGGTGTTGTGACCGGCCCCCGGCAACTCGAACGACGCCACACCCGGGCTCACCGACAACCGGCTGGCCCCGGCCCACGCCGTCCACGCACCACCGACATCCGCAGACCCCAGCCCACCCGACACCACCCGGTTGAAGGCGTCACTCGCGATCGATGGCAGCCCTTCCGGGGTGTGGACGGTGACCTGGTGCTCGGTCGCGGCCGTCCCGTTGCGGTCGTCGGTGACCGTCAGCCGCACCGTGTAGGTGCCCTGCGCGGCGTAGGTGTGCGCCGCCGTGGGGCCCATACCGGTCGCGCCGTCACCGAAGTCCCACGCGTAGGCGGCGACCCGCCCGTCCTGGTCGCTGCTACCGGAGGCGTCCACCGTGGCGGTGAGGCCGGCGACGGTCGCCGTGAACACCGCCGTCGGCGGGACGTTGGCCACCGTTACCCCGGTGCCCGCCGCGTGGTGCCGGGCGACCTGTTCCGCGGTGAGCACGGTCGGGTACACCGCCACCTCGTCGATGGACCCCGGGAAGTACGGGGCCCCCGACCAGCTCCGGTCGCCACCGATCCGCCAGTAGCCGGCGGGGATCTCCTGCGCCGAGATTCCGTCCGTGCGGCTGGCGACCAGCTTCCCGTCCACGTACAGCGACAGCCCGTTCGGGCCGAGCGTCGCGACCACGTGGTGGTACGACCCGTCGTTGTAGGTCTGCTGGCTCACGAGCTCGAACGGCATCCCCGGCCAGACCGCGAAGTGCAGCCTGCCGTCCGGGTCGAGCCAGAGGTGGCGGTCGTAGTTGTTGCTCAGCCCGGTCCGCTGGTCACCGAAGCCGATGATCTTCCCCCCGGTCGTGCTCCGGGTCTCGAACCACGCCTCGATGGAGAAGGTGTGCGGGCCACGCCGCGGCGACTGGGTAGCGAAGGTTCCGCTGGTGCCGTCGAAACGGGCACCGGCGTCGGAGTCGCCGCGGAGGGCACCGGTCACGCCGCGGGTGACCCCGCCGCTCGCCCCGAGGTCGTCGACGCCGCCCTGGTCGAAGGCGGTCGCACCCGAGCGCTCCCCCAGCGGCCAGTAGCCGGTGGCTCCGTCGGCGTGCACCAGGTCTGCGTAGAGACGTGCGACCCCAGCTCCCGACGAGGTCCCCGAGGCCGTGCCGATGACCACCTCGTTGCCGTACGGGTCGGACACCGTGACGCGATAGCTGTGCGCCCCGGCCGGCACCGCGCGATCGGTCCACGCCAGCGGTGCAGCCTGCCACCACTGTGAGGAACGGGTGAAGGTGGCGACGGGCGCCGTGGCGCCGTCCCGGTACACCCGGTAGGTGAGGTACCGGTTGTCCAGATCGGTGGCGCCCTGCCAGCCCACCCGCAGCGTGCCGGCGGCCACGGGCGTGACGCTCACCGCGCCGTTGACGCGGGGACCCTGTGCGTTCGGGGCGATCGAGGGCATGGCGAAGCGGACCAGGCCCTGCTGCGCCTTTCCGTTCACCGAGGGGAACTCGCCGCCGTACAGGAGGTACTGACCGTTGCCCGAGACGCTCCAGCCGCCCTGGTACTGGCGGGTGTAGGTGCCCACCGCGAACTCGGGGAACCAGGTGAGCAACGACGGCGCCGGCTGGCCGTTGAGGTTGTTGTTGCCGAGCGTGTCGCTGCCCACGCGGCCCGAGGCGGCGAGGCTCACGGCGGTGGCCCGCTTCCAGACCTGCGGGTCCTGCTCGGGGAAACCACCGATGTTGTTGCAGCGGTGGGCGTGCGTGGCGGTGTAGAGCGCGCCGTTCATCGGGAAGCTGGAGTAGCTGTCACCGCGGCAGTCGGCGATGAACCGCACGCCACCGCCAGCGGCGTCGGCGGCGAAGGCCCCCTCGAGGTTGCCGGGGCCGTAGTAGTCGTACGCCGTGCCGTAGACGGTCGCACCATCCGTGGACAGGCTCCAGACGGCGGAGTGCGCACCCTGGTTGGTCAGCAGCTGGTTGAGGGCGAAGGCGCGGTTGGCTCCGGAGACGGGGTCGAGCGCCGCGACCGCCGTGGCACGCGCCCCGTTCATCGAGTAGAAGCGGCCGCCGACGACGACCTGGTTCCCGCCGCCGGTGACCACGATCGCCATGACCTCGTTGGAGGTCCGACTGTTGGCGGCGGTGTCCGTCGTGCCGCCGATCGCCTTGCCGTTCGCGTCGAAGAGCGGCATCCGGTTGCCGTCCGTCGGGCCCGTGCCGGGGACCGGGGCCCACGGCAGCAGCGAGCCGTCGGCCGCCGACACCGCAGCGAGCCGGGTGCGGCTGACGCCGCCCACGGCGCTCAGGCTGCCGCCGAGGTAGACGGTGGAGGCGGTGGCGGCGAGGGCGCGGACCTGCCCGTTGACACTGGGCGCGAAGTTCTCCACCAGCGCACCGGTGCGGGTGTCGTACGCGGCGATCCGGTTGCGGACCTGGCCGTCGGCGCGGGTGAAGTCGCCGCCGACGTAGATGCGGGAACCGTCCGGGGAGGCGGTGACCGCCAGGGCCTGCCCGTTGAGGTCCGGCGCGAACGACGTAACCAGCTCACCGGTGCGGATGTCGTACGCCAGCAGGTTGTTCCGCACCGTCTCCCGGGTGCCCGGGGCGGCCCCGGCCGGACGGGCCCGCGTGAACGAGCCGGCCGCGTACACGGTGTCGCCCACGACGACCTGCGCCCAGACGACACCGTTGATTTGCACCGTCGGCAGGGCGTCGGCGGAGACCGTGACCGGATCGGTCGCGCTCACCGCCGGCGGCGCCGTGTCCGCGTGCGCCACGGGCACCCCGACACCGAACGCTGCCGCCGCGAGCACACCGCTCACCAGCCCGGCCAGCGCCCGCCTGGGCACACCGCTCGACCGTTCCCCCATGGATGGACTCCCCGCTCGTCTCCGTACGCAACCGTCCACCGAGGACGGTGCCGAACACTAAGCGTGACCAGAATCCGTACGACAGGGGCCGTCACCCCACTCGATCAGGTGACGACCAGGCACTATGCACACCACAGGCGAGCCAGCGGTGACTCTCCGTGTGCAGACGGACAGAGCTCCACCCCCCGGAACGCCGACGACCCCCGCCGCCGCGACGGATCGCAGCGGCGGGGGTCGCCGGTGGGGGGGCAGGCGCCGCTCAGGGCGCAGCTCCCGTGAACAGCAGTAGCGGGGCCCCGGCCTGGTAACCGACCTCGACGGTGACCGAGTCGCGGGCGTCGGCGGGGACGGTGAACACGTAGACGCCGTCGGCGGAGGCGCCAGCGGCGACCATGCCGGTGAAGGGCCGCTGGGACGGGTCGTCCAGAGGGGACGCCGGCGCCCGGTCGGGGCCGTAGTAGAGGTTGACGGCCACGCCCGACAGCGATACCGCCGCCGATGTGCCGTTCTCGATCCGCACGGTCACCCGCAGCGCCGGTCCGGCGATGTTGCCCGGGCCGACCGCGGTCCCCTCGATCGCCTCCAGGGAGGGCAACGTCGCGACGATGCCGTTGCCCACAGGCGCCGGCGCGTCGAGCGGCACCTCCGGCAACGACGGCGGCGGAGCGTCGACGTCCTCGGTCGGTCCGGTCGGCTCGGGTGTGGGGGGCGGCGGCGGGACCGTCGGCTCCGCTGACCCCGTCGCCTCCGCGGGCTGAACCGATGACGGGGCCGCCGGATCAGCGCCGGCCGAGTTCGTCCGGTCGTCCTCACCCGTCAGGAGCAGCACCAAGCCGAGGGCCGCGACGAGCAGCACGGCCACCGCCGGGAGCAGCCACCGCCGGACGGCCGCGGCCCGCGGGGCAGGGGGCGGCGGGGGCAGCCCGTCGTCGTGGGGAGTGTTCATTGCGGCAGCCTTCCGATCTCGCCGAACCACTTGAGGCACGCCAGCGCGAGGTAGCCCGCGGTGGCGAGGAACAGCAGGGAGTAGGCGCCGACGAACACGTCGGGCGTCCCCAGCAGGACGAACACCCAGCAGAGCAGGCCGTAGTCCGTGGGCACGACCAGGAGCGAGCGGAGCACGCTGGGGCGCTCGTCGGTGCGCTCGGCCCGCGTCCGCGCCCCGTGCCGCTCGCGCAGCGCCTCGTTCAGCATGGTGCCGAAGAAGAGCACCGCGGCGACGACGCAGAACCCGAGGGGCACCAGCAGCCACACCCCCCGGGGCACCGCCTCGGAGCGGTAGAGGTGGATCAGCACGGCCAGGTGCAGTGACGAGGTCTTGGCCGCGTCCACCATGTGGTCGAGCCACTCGCCGGCGGGCGACCCGCCACCGCGCAGCCGGGCCAGCTGCCCGTCCGCGGCGTCGAACGCGTACCCGACCGCGAGGAGCACGGAGACGGCCACCCCGGTCGTCCACGACGGGCTCCCGAGCGCGAGCAGCACGATGGCCGAGGTGGTGAACACGGCGCTGACGCCCGTGACCACGTTGGGGGTCAGCCGCGCGTGGAAGGCCGCCGCAGCGAGGACCCGGCCCAGCTTGCGGTTGACGAACCGCGAGTAGGCAGGCGCCCCCTGGGCACCCTTCTGCGCCGCGGACAGGCGGCGCACCGTGGTCCGGAAGTCCTCGGCTCCCGTCGGGGCTGGCTGCGCGGCGCGGGTCGCCGTCACTGCTGAGCCCCGGGGAACGGGATGACGTCGGACGCCAGATCGGCCGGCCCGCCCGCCACCGACTCGTCCCTCGCCGCCGCCCGCGGGAAGGGGACCGGCGCAGGGAGCGGGCCGGGCTCGGGGAGGCGCCGGCCCGACGGGCGTCGGCTCGGCACCTGGCGCCCGGCCAGCCGGCGGGCGAGCTGCTCGTAGCCGGCGGCGACCGAGTCCCAGTCGTATCCCCGGGCCAGTTCGCGTGCCCGCACGCCGGCGCGGCGGACCGCGCCCGGGTCGGCCTCGGCGGCGTCCACGAGCGAGGCCACGTCCGCGGGGCTGCCGAAGAACCGGCCGGAGTCCTCGATCACCTCACGGTTGAAGTCCACGTCGTAGGCCAGGACGGCGGTACCGGCGCCGATCGCGCGCAGCAGCGAGGGGTTGGTGCCACCGACCGAGTGACCGTGCAGGTAGGTGTAGGCGTGGGCGTAGAGCTGGTCGAGCTGCTCCTGGTCCCACACGCCGCCGAGGAAGCGCACCCGCCCATCGGCGAGCCCGTGCACCCGTGCGGTGTACGCGTCCGAGTAGGGGGCGGAGCCGACCACGACCAGCGGCTTGCGCGCCCGGCTGCGCCGGTACCCGTCGACGATGACGTCGACGTGGTTCTCCGGCTCGAATCGGGCGACCACGAGGTGGTACCCGCCCGGGGTGAGCCCCAGCTCGGCGAGCTTGCCGGTGCCCGGTTCGATGATCGGGGCGCCGTAGGTCAGCAGTGTCGTGGGCACCCCGAACTCCGACCGGTAGTAGTCGGCGATGCCCTGGGCGTCGGCGATGAGGGCATCGGACCAGCGGACCGCCAGCGCCTCGGCCGCGCGGTAGTAGCGCTGCCCGATCGGGCCCCACTTGGCGCGCTTCCACTCCAGCCCGTCGACGTGCGTGGCGACCGGGATCCGGGCGGCGCGCAGGGCCGGGATGAGGGGGGCGTTGGCCGCGTTGAACACGAAGGCCGCGTCCGTGCGGTGCGCCAGCAGGTGGGCCACGGAGAGCGCCGAGTGGCTCAGCGTCTCCAGCGACCGCTTGCGGGCGGCGGGGAGGTGCACCAGCTCCATGCCGAGGTGGCGTTCGGGCCGAGCCTCCTGACCCGGGGCGGTGCGGCAGTACACGACCACCTGGTGCCCCCGCTCGGCGAGCCGGCGACCGACCTCCTCGACCGCGGTCTCGAACCCGCCGTACCGCGCGGGTACGCCGCGCGTGCCGACCATGGCGATCCGCATGGCCCCTCCGTCCGTCTCCTGGTGCAGCGGAACCGGCCACCTGGGTGCCGTTCCACGTCCTCTGACCAGGAGCTTCGTCGCCTCGCGGGCCGGGGCGGACGGTTCCGGGGGCCGGATGACCCGTGCGGGTGACGCTCGCGAGGGGGAGGTCAGTAGGCGCCGGAGCGCGACAGCACGGCCCGCCCGGTCTTCCAGAGGATCACGACGTCCAGCGCCAGCGACCAGTTCTCCACGTACCGGAGGTCCAGGCGCACGGACTCCTCCCACGAGAGGTCGCTGCGGCCGGAGATCTGCCAGAGCCCGGTGAGCCCGGGCTTGACCAGCAGCCGGCGGCTCACCGAGGAGTCGTAGCGCGCCACCTCGGCGGGCAGCGGTGGGCGCGGCCCCACCAGCGACATGGCTCCGCCGAGCACGTTGAGCAGCTGGGGCAGCTCGTCGAGGGAGAGCCGGCGCAGCAGCCGCCCGACCGGCGTGACCCGCGGATCTGCCCGGATCTTGAACAGCGGGCCGTCGGAGATGTTCTCCGCGCGCAGGGCGTCGAGCTGCTGGTCGGCGTCGACCACCATGCTGCGGAACTTCAGCATCGTGAAGGTCCGCCCACCCAGGCCGACCCGCTCCTGGCGGTAGAGCACCGGGCCGGGGCTGGTGAGCCGCACGGCCGCGGCGATGAGCAGCAGCACCGGCGAGAGGGCGAGCAGCGCCAGAGCCGCCACGGCGCGGTCCATGCCGCCCTTGACGACGCGTCGCCACCCCTCGAAGCACGGCTCCTCCACCGCCAGCAGCGGCAGCCCCTCGAAGGGGCGGATGTGCAGCCGCGGCCCGGCGACCTCGATCAGGCCCGGGGCCACGAGGAGCTCGAGCCCGGTGCCCTCCAGCTGCCAGGACAGCTGCCGCAGGTACTGCGCCGCCGTCTCGCTGGCGGAGGTGACCGCGATGGTGTCCGCCCCGTAGGTGTCGGCGAGGAGCAGGACGTCGTCCAGGCCCGCCACGGGGACGCCGGCGCGCTCGGCGACCCGCACCCGGTCGGCCGGGGTGACGGCGGCGGCGACGACCTCCAGCCCGCCGAAGCGTTCCCGCTGCAGCCGCCCGACCAGCTCCAGCACCGCACCGCCACGCCCCACGACGACGACCTTCTTCGTGCACCGGCCCTGCGCCCGGAGGGCGCGCAGCCGGGTGCGGGCGGCGTACCGGCCGAGCAGCGTGGCGGCGGTGAGGGCAGGGATGGCCACGACGACGAGCGCGCGACTCAGCTCCAGCGCGGCGGCGTAGGAGAGGAAGCTGGTCCCGCCCAGGAGCAGCAGGCCTGCGCGGCCGACACGGCGGTACTCGTCGCTGCCGGTGCCGTACGACCGTTCGGAGTAGGCACCGGTGGCCGCCAGGAGCACCGGCCAGGCCAGCACGAGACCGAGCGCGGCCCAGAAGAGCGCCGTGCCCGGCCCGGCGGGTGCGGCACGGGCCAGCAGCACGGTGCCGCTCGCGACGGCGGCCAGCACGCTCTCCACCCCGACGAGCGTCACCGTGTAGGACCGCACCCAGGCCGGCGCGGAGCGACGGGCGGGCAGCCGCGTACGCCCGGGAGCGGCGGCGGATCCGCCGGGGGCCCCCGGCAGGATCACCTCACCCGAGCTCGCCTGCTGGCGGTCCAGAAGCATGCGTCCCCCCGAACGTCACGCACCGTAGTCGGCTACTGCCGTCGGCCGGCGCGCGGCGGCCTGAGCAGGGAAGCAACCCGGCACGTAGCGGTGCTGATCGAGAGCAACCCTCACAGCGCGTCAGGGCGGGCGTCAACACGAAGCGTCACCCTGTCACCCGATAGGGCCGCGGAACGCCCGGCGACGGTCGTCAGCCGCGGGGGTGGACCTGGTTCTGCGCGGCCTCCAGGCCGCTGGTGAGGAGGAGCTCGGTGGCGTCTGCGGCCTCCACGAGCAGCAGATCCAGCTCCTTGCGCTCGGTCGCCGAGAAGTCCTTCAGCACGAAGTCGGCGGGGTCCTGCCGACCGGGAGGCCGGCCGATGCCGACCCGCACCCGCAGGTAGTCCTTGGTGCCGGTGGACCGGGTGATCGAGCGCAGCCCGTTGTGGCCGCCCTCCCCACCCCCGCGCTTGAGCCGCACCACCCCGAAGTCGATGTCCAGCTCGTCGTGGACGACGACCAGCTGCTCGGCCGGGAGCTTGTGGTAGTCGAGCAGGCCGCGCACCGGGCCACCGGACTCGTTCATGTAGGTCGTGGGCTGCGCGAGCACGACTCGCCTGCCCGCCAGCCGGCCCTCGCCGGAGACCGCGCGGGAACGGGCACCCTTGCCCGGGGCGAGCCGGATCCCGGCTCGACGGGCGAGCTCCTCGAGGACCATCGCGCCGACGTTGTGCCGGTTGCCGGCGTACGCCGGCCCGGGGTTGCCCAGCCCGACGACCAGGTAGGGCCCCTCGGGCGGCGGGGACGCCGCAGGGGCGCCGGCGGTGCCGGCGCCCCTGCGGGCCGTGCTCTCGATCAGCGGATGCCTCAGTCGTTCTTGCTGTTCTCGGCGGCGTCCATCGACTCGCCGCTGCCCTGCGCCAGGGGCTCGGGGACGACGTCGCCCTCGCCGGCGCCCTCGGCCGCCTCCGCGGACTCCTCGCGCTCGATGCCGGCCTCGGCCTCGGCGTCGGCGAGCTCGGCCTCGAGCGCCTCGGCCGTGGGCGCACCCAGGAAGCCGATGACCAGTGCCTCGGGGTCGGTGATCAGGGTCGAACCGGCCGGCAGGACCAGGTCGCCGGCGGTGATGTTCTGCCCGGCGTCGCGGCCGGTGACGTCGACCTCGATGCTGTCCGGCAGGCGCGTCGCGTCCGCCTCGATGGAGACGGTGTTCAGCTGGTGGTTCGGGATGGCGTCCGGCGCCGGCTGACCGACGACGACGATCGGCACGTCGACGGTGGTCTTCTCGCCGCGGCGGACGACCAGCAGGTCGACGTGCTCGTGCACGCGGGTCAGCGGGTCGCGCTGGACGGCCTTGGTCAGCGCCAGCTGCTCCTTGCCGTCCAGGACGATGGTCAGCAGGGCGTTGGCGCCACCGTTGCGCAGCGCCGCGGCGAACTCGCGCGCCGGCAGCGAGAGGTGGACGACGTCCTGGCCGTGCCCGTAGAGGACGGCGGGGACGCGGCCGGCGCGCCGGGTGCGGCGGGCGCTGCCCTTGCCGAACTCGGTGCGGGTCTCGGCCTCGAGACGGTAGTCAGCCACGGTGAATGTGCTCCTCGGAAGGTGGATCGGTCTGCGGGCCGGCGACCGGGCGCAGCACACCCCACGGGGCACACGCACGTCGATCACGGAGTACGGGTGGACCGTCTCCCTCGCCGGGCAACGGGAGCCAGGTTACCCCAGCCCGGTCAGCCGCCGAGCACCGCGTCGAGCACCTGCCGCGCGCAGTCGTCGACCGTCCGCCCACTGGTGCCGACGGTGACCTCGGCATCGGTCGGCGCCTCGTACGGATCGCTGATCCCGGTGAACGCCGGGATCTCCCCGCGCCGCGCCTTGGCGTAGAGCCCCTTGCGGTCGCGCGCCTCGCAGTCCGCCAGCGACGTCGCCACGTGCACCAGCACGAAGCTGCCCGGTCCGGCCTGCCGCTCGACCTCCCTGCGGACGGCGGTGCGCACCTCGGCGTAGGGGGCGATGGGGGCGCAGACCGCGACACCGCCGTGCTTGGCGATCTGCGCGGCCACCCAGCCGATGCGCAGGACGTTGGTGTCCCGGTCGGCCCGCGAGAAACCCAGGCCCGCGGAGAGGTGGTGGCGCACCTCGTCGCCGTCGAGCAGCGTCACGGTCCGCCCACCCTCGACCAGCAGCTCCACCAGGCGGGCGGCGATGGTCGACTTGCCGGCGCCGGAGAGCCCGGTGCAGAAGACGACGAGCCCCCCGGTGCGGGGCGGGGCGACGCCGAGCTCGCTGCCCAGCAGGGTCGCCCCGTACGCGGCGGCGACCTCCTCGGCCGGGACCTCGGGGCTCCCCGGCGTCACCGGGACCGGCAGGACGACGACCTCCCGCCCCCCGGTGCGGACCGGTCCCCAGGCGGCGGCACGCTGCGCCAGCGCCGCGGAGTCCGGCGGGAGCCCGGCCGCCGGCAGCAGCACCAGCAACCGGGGCGGCAGGCTCGAGACGTCGGCCGGCGGGGCACCGACCCAGGCGGCCGGGGACTGCCAGCCACGCTCGCGGAGCCGGGCCGCCACCGCGGCCGGCGGCTCCCAGCGCGGCACCTCCGCGACGGTCAGGTCCTCGCCGTCGGAGGTCGCCACGACCACGCCCTGGGCGTCCTCGTACTCCTCCGCGGCGGGCAGGTCCGGCGCGGAGCCGACCAGGCCGAAGTGGTAGCGGGCGACGGCGGCGACCTGCGCGTCACCGAGTCTGCAGCGAGCCGGCACGCCGGCCATCCTCCCAGGGGACGACCGGCGGGCGCGGACCGGTGTGTCAGCTGGCGCCGTCGAACAGGCTGGTGACCGAGCCGTCCTCGAAGACCTCCTTGATCGCCCGCGCGAGCAGCGGGGCGATGGAGAGGACGGTGAGCTTGTCGAACTGCCGCTCCGGCTCGATCGGCAGCGTGTTGGTCACGATGACCTCGCTGACCTTGCTGTTGGACAGCCGCTCGACCGCGGGGCCCGACAGCACGCCGTGCGTGGCCGTGACGATCACGTCGGCGGCGCCCGCTTCGAACAGCGTCTCGGCGGCCTTCACGATCGTGCCGCCGGTGTCGATCATGTCGTCGACCAGGATGCAGACCCGGCCCTCGACCTCACCGACGACGCGGTTGGCGACGACCTCGTTGGCGACCAGCGGGTCGCGGGTCTTGTGGATGAAGGCCAGCGGGGTGCCGCCGAGCTTGTCGCTCCACCGCTCGGAGACCCGGACCCGGCCGGAGTCCGGCGAGACGACGGTGATGTCGCGGTCGCCCCAGCGGTCGCAGACGTGCTTGACCAGCAGGTCGAGGGCGAAGAGGTGGTCGACCGGGCCGTCGAAGAAGCCCTGGATCTGGGCGGTGTGCAGGTCGACGGTCATCAGCCGGTCGGCGCCGGCGGTCTTGAACATGTCGGCGACCAGCCGGGCGGAGATGGGCTCGCGCCCGCGGTGCTTCTTGTCCTGCCGGGCGTAGGGGAAGAACGGCGCGACGACGGTGATCCGCTTGGCCGAGGCGCGCTTGAGCGCGTCGACCATGATCAGCTGCTCCATCAGCCACGTGTTGATCGGGGCGGTGTGGCTCTGCACCACGAAGGCGTCGCAGCCGCGCACCGACTCCTCGAAGCGCACGAACAGCTCGCCGTTGGCGAACTCGTAGGCGGCCGTCGGGGTGGGGGTCACGCCCAGGTGACCGGCGATCTCGTCGGCCAGCGCGGGGTAGGCCCGGCCGGAGAAGAGCATCATGCTCTTGTTCGTCGTCTGCCGGATGGCGCTCATCGGCTCGCTGCCCCTAGCTGTCGGAGTCCGCACGGGAGGGCCCGGACCGGTCCTCCCCGGGTGCCTCGGTCCGGTTCTCGGCCGCTGCCGCGGCCTCCGCAGCGGGCGAACCGGGCCGTCGGCGACGTACCCAGCCTGCCACATTGCGCTGGGGTGCCCGGGCGACGGCCATCGCCCCGGGGGGCACATCGGAGGTGATGACCGACCCCGCGGCGGTGTAGGCGCCGTCGCCCACCGTGACCGGCGCCACGAACATGTTGTCGGCGCCGGTGCGCGCGTGGTCGCCGATCGTCGTGCGGTGCTTGGCCACGCCGTCGTAGTTGACGAACACGGTGGCCGCCCCGATGTTGGTGCCGCGGCCGATCGTGGCGTCGCCGACGTAGGACAGGTGCGGGATCTTCGCGCCCTCCCCCACCTGCGCGTTCTTCGTCTCCACGAAGGTGCCGACCTTCGCCCCGGCCGCGAGGTCGGTGCCCGGCCGCAGGTAGGCGAACGGGCCGACCGAGACCCGCGGACCGATCCGCGCACCGACCGCGTGCGCCCGCACCACGGTGGCCCCCTCCCCCACCTCGGTGTCGACCAGCGTGGTGTCCGGGCCCACGTGGGCAGCATCACCCACCGAGGTCACCCCCTGGAGGTGCGTGCCGGGCTCCAGGACGGCGTCGCGGCCCACCGTCACGGTGACGTCGACCCACGTGGTGAGCGGGTCGACGACGGTGACGCCGCTGCGCATGAGCTCGGCGAGCACCCGGTCGTTGAGGGTGCGCCGGCGGGCGGCCAGCTCCACCCGGTCGTTGCAGCCGAGCACGTCGTCGGGATCCTCGGCACGCACCCCGCCGACCGGCGCCCCGTCGCCGACGAGCAGACCGAGGACGTCGGTGACGTAGAGCTCGCCCTGGTCGTTGCCGGCGTCGATGCGGCCCAGCGACGACCGGAGGACCGCGGCGTCGCCGACGTAGACGCCGGCGTTGATCTCGCGGATCGCCCGCTGCTCCGGTGTGGCGTCGCGCTGCTCCACGATCGCGCGCACCCGGCCGTCGGCGTCCCGCACGATGCGGCCCAGACCGGTCGGGTCGGCCACCTCCGCGGTGAGGACCGTGAGCACGTTCCCCGCCCGCAGGTGCTCGTCCACCAGGCGCGCCACGGTCGCCGCCCGGAGCAGCGGTGCGTCACCGTTGACCAGCAGCACCGGCCCCTCGAGTTCCGGGACCGCGGCCAGGGCGACCGCGGCCGCGTGCCCCGAGCCCAGCTGCTCCTCCTGGACGACGGGCAGCGCGGTGGGCGCGATCTGCGCCAGGTGCTCCTCGACCTGGTCGCGACCGGAGCCGACCACCACGACCGTCGCGCCGGCGCCGAGCGGCTCCGTGGCGGCGAGCACGTGGCCGAGCATGCTGCGCCCGCCCAGCGGGTGCAGCACCTTCGGGGTGGTCGAGCGCATGCGGGTGCCCTGCCCGGCGGCCAGGACGACGACGGCGGCCACCGCCGGCGCGGCGTGGGCAGGGGCCGGCTGCACGTGGGTCACGGAACTCCTCGATCGGCGTCGGCGGGTTGCGCTGGGGGACTCGGACTCGAACCGAGACTTCCCGGCTCCAAAGGCCGGCGGGCTGCCGATTACCCCATCCCCCATCCCCGGGCCGTGCCGGCCCGGAGGGCGCCGGGGAGCGGCGCCCGGGACGAGCCTAGGGCCCCGCCGGCGTGGGCAGCACCCGCGTGGGGACCGATTCCCCGCCGTCGGCTCGCCGACTCACCCGGGGTGCCGTACGTTACGGCCACGCAGCCGGGCCCCAGTGCGCGCCGGCCGATCCCCCACCGGTCGCCCTCGGAGGCCCCTTGTCTGCTCCTGCCCGCACCCGGCCCATGGCTCCTCCGCGTCCCGCGGAACCGCACGCCGGGCTCCCGGCCAACGCGATCGGCCGACGCAAGAGCGTCCTGGAGATCGTCACCCTCTACGTCTTCGTGGTGGTGCCCTTCCTCGCCCTGGCGGCCGTCGTCCCGGCCGTGTGGGGCTGGGGGCTGTCCTGGCTCGACGTGGGGCTCGCCGTCGGCTTCTACTTCTTCACGCTCCTCGGCGTGACCGTGGGCTACCACCGGTACTTCACGCACGGCTCCTTCAAGGCCAAGCGCCCGCTCCGGCTGCTGCTGGCCGTCGCCGGGTCCATGGCGGTGCAGGGCCCGGTCGTGCAGTGGGTGGCCGACCACCGGCGGCACCACGCCTTCTCCGACCGCGACGGCGACCCGCACTCGCCGTGGCGCTACGGCAGCGACGCCCGCGCGCTGCTCAAGGGCATGTTCCACGCCCACCTCGGCTGGCTGTTCGAGCGGCGCAAGACCAGCCAGGAGCGCTACGCACCCGACCTGATGAAGGACTCCGCGCTGGTCACCACCGACCGGCTGTTCGTGGTGTGGGCGGCGATCAGCCTTTTCCTCCCGGCCGTCATCGGCGGCCTGGTGACGATGAGCTGGGCCGGCGCCTGGACGGCGTTCTTCTGGGCGGGGCTGGTCCGCATCGCGCTGCTGCACCACGTCACCTGGTCGATCAACTCGGTCTGCCACGTGGTCGGCGACCGCCCGTTCGTCTCCCCGGGCCGTGACCGCGCGACGAACTTCTGGCCGCTGGCGATCCTCAGCGCGGGCGAGTCGTGGCACAACCTCCACCACGCCGACCCGACCTGCGCCCGGCACGGCGTGCTGCGCGGGCAGATCGACATCAGCGCCCGCACCATCTGGGTGTTCGAGAAGCTCGGCTGGGCCTGGAACGTCAAGTGGCCCGACCCCGTGCGGCTGGCGGCCAAGCGGCGGCTGCCCGCGGCCACCGGCAGCTGAGCTCCGGAGCCCGCGGGGCGATCCCGCGGGCTCCCGTCAGGCGGTCGGCCGGGCCCCGGGGACCGGGCCCGTGACGGCCCGCACCGTGCGGAACGCGCCGACGCCGGCGAGCTCGGCCGCGAGCCGGACGGCGGACCGCTCGTCGGCCGCGAGCGCGGCCACCGTGGGTCCCGAGCCGCTCACCAGCACGGCGCGGGCGCCGGCGTCCTCGGCCGCGCGCAGCGCCCGGCGCAGCTCCGGCCGCAGGGCCAGGGCGGCCGGCTGCAGGTCGTTGACCAGGGCAGCGGCGAGCTCCGTCGTCGAGCCCGAGCGCAGCGCGGCGAGCACCGGGTCGGCCGGCGTCGGCCCGGCCGCGTCGGGCAGCCGGCCGGCGGCGCGCATCCGGTCGAGCTCGGCGTAGACGGCCGGGGTGGACAACCCCTCCCCGGCGATGCCGAGCACCCAGTGCCAGCGCCCGCCGGTGAGCACCGGTGAGACCTGCTCCCCCCGGCCCGTGCCCAGGGCGACACCGCCGACGAGGGCGAACGGCACGTCGCTGCCCAGCTCGGCGGCGAGCGACAGCAGGTCCTCGCGGCCGGCCCGGGTCCCCCAGAGCGCGTCCAGCGCCACCAGCGTCGCCGCCGCGTCGGCGCTGCCGCCGGCCAGCCCCGCGGCGACCGGGATGCTCTTGGACACCTCCAGGTCGGCGTCGGCGCGGACGCCCGCGTGCGCGGCGAGCAGCTCCGCGGCCCGCCAGACCAGGTTGGTGCGGTCGGCGGGCACCTGTCCCGGGCCGTCGGCCGCGCCGGCCCCTTCCCCGGTCACCCGCAGGGACAGCCCCTCGCCCGGCCGCGCGGTGACGGTGTCGTGCAGCGACACGGCGAGGTAGACGGTCTGCAGCGCGTGGAACCCGTCGGCGCGCAGGGGTCCCACGCCCAGGTGCACGTTGATCTTCGCCGGCGCCCGGACGACCACCGCGTCCCGGCCGCTCACGGCTGCACCGCTCCGGTGCCGGCCAGCCGGGCGAAGTCGGCGAGGGAGAGCTGCTCACCGCGGGCGGAGGGCTCGATGCCGGCGGCGCGCAGGCGCGCCTCGGCCGCGGCGGGGCCGCCGGCCCAGCGAGCCAGCGCCGCCCGCAAGCCCTTGCGCCGCATGCCGAAGGCCGCGTCCACCACGGCGAAGGTCGCCTCCCGGTCCCCCGCTGGGGGCGGCCGGCGGACGAGGGCCACCAGCCCCGAGTCGACGTTGGGCTCGGGCCAGAAGACCCGGCGGCCGACGTTGCCGGCCCGGCGCACCTCGCCGTACCAGGCGGCCTTGACCGAGGGGACGCCGTACGCGGACGTCCCGGGCGCGGCGGCCAGCCGTTCGGCCACCTCCGCCTGCACGAGCACCAGCGCCCGGTCGAGGGTGGGCAGCAGCTCGAGCAGGTGCAGCAGCACCGGCACCGCGATGTTGTAGGGCAGGTTCGCCACCAGCGCGGTGGGCGGGGGCCCGGGCAGCTCCTGGACCCGCAGCGCGTCGGCCTGGACCACGGTGAGCCGGTCGGCGAGGTCGGGGCGGCGCGCGGCGACGGTCTCGGGCAGGAGCGCGGCCAGCCGCGGGTCGATCTCCACCGCCGTCACCTGCGCGGCGGCCGGCAGCAGGCCGAGGGTCAGCGAGCCCAGCCCGGGACCCACCTCTAGGACGACGTCATCGGGCCGCAGGTCCGCGGTCCGCACGATCCGCCGGATCGTGTTGGCGTCGTGCAGGAAGTTCTGCCCGAGGGTCTTGGTGGGGCGCAGGTCGAGCCGCTGGGCCAGCTCGCGGATGGCGGCCGGGCCCAGCAACCCGTCCGGCTGCTCGGGTGCGGTGCTCAGCGGATCAGCTGAACAGGCGGGGGCCGCAGTGCGGCCACTGGCCCGCTCCGGAGCGCTGGTACAGCAGCTGGGCGCGGTAGGTCTGCTCGTCGGCCGACGCGGCCGCCGGGTCACCGGCCCCCCCGACCGCGTTCCAGGTGGCCTGCGAGAACTGGTACATGCCGCGGTACTTGCCGGTGCCGCTGACCGCGTTCGGGCGCCCGCCGGACTCGCACGCGGCCAGCGCCGACCAGTTCAGGCCGTCGGCGGCAGGGCGGTTGGTCGGGCGGGCCTTGGTGCCGACCGTGACGTGCTCGTCGACCGGCGCGCGGGTGACGGTGCGGGAGAGCTCCTCGCGGCCGGTCTCGCGGCCGTCCTCGACGGTCACCCGGTAGGTCGTCGACTGCTCGCCGTCGACGCCCGGGACGGTCACCGTCTCGTCACCCTGGAAGGCCTCGGCGTCCTTGGTCTCCACCCGCCCGTGGGCGATGGGGGTCGTCTCGGTGACCTCGGAGACCTGCACCCGGTACACCTGCAGCCGCATGCGGTTGAGCAGGGCCTGGGACGGCCGCAGGCTGGTGCGGTCGGTCTCGCTGAGCGCGATGCCCTGCTCGGCGAGCAGGTCGCCGGCCGTGGCGGCGGTGGTGGTGACCACCCGCTCCTGCCCGTCGGCGACCAGCACGACGTCCTTCGGCGTGGTGATGCTCAGCTGCATCCCCTCCAGCGGGAGGCGATCGCTGCGGCTGGCCGAGAGCACCAGGCCGTCGGTGCGGAAGCCCAGCTGGTCCAGCGCCTCCTCGACCGACAGGGCGGTGACCTGCACCTGGCGCGAGACGCCGTCCACGGTCAGCTCGAGCGGCCGGGCCCGGGTGAGGACGACGGCGTCGCCGTCGGCCACCGCCTGATCGGGCGACGGGAGCACGACGTCGTGGGCGGTGAGCGTGAGCCCCTCGTCCTCCAGCACCTCGGCCACCGTGCCGGCGTAGGTGCCGACGTCCCGGGTCTGCCCGTCCACGGTCAGCGAGACGGACTTCTGGGCGAGGAAGAAGGCCAGCGTCCCGCCCACCAGTCCGAGCAGGACGAGGGCGAAGAGGCTGAGCTGCAAGGAGCGGCGCACGACACTTCCAGGGGTCACAGAACCCGGGCAGGAGGGTGACGGGGCCGCCGGAGCGGCCTCGGCCGCTCGGCGGCCCGGGCGGCGGCCGGCGGGTTCCCCCGCGATGGCGCCACCCGGTCGTTCCTCCACCCCGGCTGTCGGTCACGACACGATAACGAACACTCTGCGCATGGCGATGGTGCACGAGCAGTGAAGCAGCAGTCGCCGCCTCCGCTGTGTCGACTCGCCGACACGAGCAGTGACGACCGCGCCGGGTTCGGGCGCCGTGCGGGACGACCGCCGCCCGAATGCGCGGTGATCAAGCACACGGCGTAAGGGGTGCCCCGGACGGGCACGCGCCGATCTCAGCCGGCGAGCGCGACCGCGCTGGACCGCACCGGGCGCAGCCAGCTCAGCAGGAAGGCGGCCACCGCGAGCCCCGCGGCCAGCGCGGAGAAGCCCCCGGCCACGAACGCGACGGGCAGCACGTCGAAGCCCTCGCCGATCTGGTCCCCCAGGTCCAGGCCGACCCGGAGCAGCAGCGTGCCCAGCGGCAGCAGGGCGCTCACGCTCGCGGCGGCGACGACCAGGTGCGCCGTCCACGTGCGCAGCGCCTCGTCCACGGGCACGTCGGCGCCGTCGGCGGGCAGCGGACGGAGGAGGGCGCGCAGCAGCGCCACCTCGGCCAGCAACCAGGCGGCCAGCGGCACGGCGACGGCCGCCCAGGCCACGGCACCCCCGAGGTCACCCGAGGACCACAACCACCCGGCCAGCAGCAGCTCGGCGGCGACCACCACCCGCATCGTCCACACCAGCCAGCCCGAGATCTGCTCCCCCTGGCGCGGTCGCCGGGCCGGCGAGCTCAGCTGCCAGCGCGGTCGCGGCCGGGTGACCTCGGCCAGCAGGACGCCCGCCAGCGAGCCGACCACGAGCAGCGGCAGCCACAGGAACACCGAGGCCTCGGCGAGCACCACCACGCTGGCCACGATCCCGGCGATGCCCAGGAGCAGGCCCAGCCACCGCCAGCGACGGCCGTGCAGCGCCTGACGCTGCAGGACCGCGGCCCCCTCCCGGGTGGGCTGGGCCAGCTCCACCCCCGCGGCGGCGACGGCCCGCCGCCCGGCCGCCAGCCCCCAGGCGCGGGCCAGCAGGACGCCCGGCACCAGCAGAGCGACGAAGACCACGACGGCGATGAGACGACCCACGGTGTTGATTGTCGTCCTACCGGACGACACCGCCACCAATTGCCGTCCCCATTTGCGCGGAGCCCTCCCCGTCCCGCCCCGCGAGCCATCCGGGCCCCCGCTCGGCGGGACCCGCTCCGCGGTGACGGGATGGAACGGCCACCCTTCGGGGACCCGCACCGAGCGGAGCGCGGCGCGGGGGGAGGGTGGTCCTTCTACCAGCTGCCGAAGACGCGCTCGGCGGTGGCGGTGAGGGCGTGGCAGAGCTCCGTCAGGTCGGTCCCGGTCACCTCGGCGAGTGCGCGGACCGTGTGCGGCACCAGCCGGGAGGCATTGGGGCGACCCCGGAACGGCACCGGGGTCAGGAACGGGGAGTCGGTCTCCACCAGCAGCTGGCCGACCGGGGTCAGGGCCGCGGCCTCGCGCAGGTAGCCGGCGTTGGCGAAGGTCAGCGTGCCGGCGAAGGAGAGCACGTACCCGCGCGCCACGCACGCCCGCGCGAACGCCGCGTCACCGGAGAAGCAGTGCATGACGACGTGCTCGGGCGCGCCCTCGTCGTCGACGACCCGGAGGATCTCCTCGTGCGCGTCCCGGTCGTGGATGACCAGCGCGACGCCGCGCTCCTTGGCGATGCGGATGTGCGCGCGGAACGACGCCTCCTGGGCGGCCCACCCGTCGGGACCGGTGCGGAAGCGGTCCAGCCCCGTCTCCCCCACCGCCCGCACGCGCGGCAGCGCCGCCAGGCGGTCGATCTCGGCGAGCGCGTCGTCGTCCGCCTTACCCGCGCCGGCCTCGTTCGGGTGCAGCGCGACGGCGGCGAGCACGTTGGGGTGCCGGGCCGCCAGCTCGGCCGACCACCGGGACGACGCGACGTCGACCCCGACCTGCACCAGCCGCGGGATCCCGACCGCCTCCGCCGCGGCGATCTCCGCGTCGACGGCGGCCTCGGACGCCCACTCGCCGTGCTCGTCCCCGGCCGGCCGCTCCCCCAGCACGATGTCCAGGTGGGTGTGGCTGTCCAGCGCGGGCGCCGGCAGCGGCTCCGGGGACGGCGGCGCCTCGCCCCGCTTGTTGGCGCGGGCGGAGGCCGACCGGCTCACTGCGCCTTCTCCTCCAGCCGGGCCAGCTCCTCGGCGACGACGGAGTCGTCGAGCTTCTTGAAGATCGGCGTCGGCGGGGCCAGCGGGGTGCCCGACGGCGGGAGCGGGGTGGAGCCCCAGCCGGCCTGCCCCTCGTCGTAATCCCCGGTGATGATCGGGTACGGCGAGCCGTCGTCGAGGTCGGTGACCTCCTCGATCCGCGGGGCGGGCGACCACACCCCCGTGCCGCCGAGCAGCTCGTGCACCTTCTGCGCCGAGTGCGGGAGGAACGGCGTCAGCAGGGCGTTGCAGTCCTTGATCGCCTGCAGCGCGGTGTGCAGCACGGTGTCCCGGCGGGCCGGGTCCTCCTTGAGCTTCCACGGCGCCTGGTCCGACAGGTACTTGTTGGCCTCGCCGACCACGCGCATCGCCTCGCCGATGGCGGCCTTCTGCCGGTTGCGGGACAGCAGCTCGCCGACGGGTGCGAACGCACCGGACGTCGTGTCCAGCAACGCGCGGTCGGCCTCGGTGAGCTCGCCCGGGGTCGGGACGGCGCCGACGTTCTTGGCCGCCATCGACACCGTGCGGTTGACCAGGTTGCCCCAGCCGGCGACCAGCTCGTCGTTGTTGCGGCGCAGGAACTCCGCCCAGGTGAAGTCGGTGTCCTGGTTCTCCGGCCCGGCCACGGCGATGAAGTAGCGCAGCGCGTCGGCGTCGTACCGGGCCAGGAAGTCCCGCACGTAGATGACCACGTTGCGGGAGGACGAGAACTTGCGCCCCTCCATGGTGAGGAACTCGCTGGAGACCACCTCGGTGGGCAGGTTGAGCCGGCCGAGCGAGCCCGGCGTCCCACCCTTGTCGCCCTCGCCGTTGTAGCCGAGCAGCTGGGCGGGCCAGATCTCGGAGTGGAAGACGATGTTGTCCTTGCCCATGAAGTAGTAGGCGGACGCATCCGGCGTCTGCCACCACTGGCGCCAGGCGTCCGGGTCCCCGGAGCGGCGGGCCCACTCGATCGACGCCGACAGGTAGCCGACGACGGCGTCGAACCAGACGTAGATGCGCTTGTCGTTGCGGTCGCGCCAGCCGTCCAGCGGCACCGGGACGCCCCAGTCGATGTCGCGGGTGTAGCTGCGCGGCTTGAGGTCCTCCAGCAGGTTGACGCTGAAGTTCAGGACGTTGGGCCGCCAGCTCTTCCGGGTGGCGAGCCAGTCGCCGAGCGCCCGGGTGAAGGCGGGCAGGTCGAGGAAGTAGTGCTCCTCCTCGACGAACTTCGGCGTCTCGCCGTTGATCTTGCTGACCGGGTTGATCAGCTCGACCGGGTCGAGCTGGTTGCCGCAGTTGTCGCACTGGTCGCCGCGCGCGCCGTCGTACCCGCAGATCGGGCAGGTGCCCTCGATGTAGCGGTCGGGCAGGGTGCGGCCGGTCGAGGGGCTGATCGCGCCGAGCGTCGTCTTCGGGAAGACGTAGCCGTTCTTCAGCAGGCCGAGGAAGATCTCCTGGCTGATCTGCGCGTGGTTGGCCGTCGTCGTCCGGGTGAACAGGTCGTAGCTCAACCCCAGCGACTGCAGGTCGCCCACGATGATCCGGTTGTTCCGGTCGGCGATCTGCCGGGGCGTGATCCCCTCGGCGTCGGCGGCGACCGTGATCGGGGTGCCGTGCTCGTCGGTGCCGCTCACCATCAGCACCCGGTCACCGGCCATCCGGTGGTAGCGGCTGAAGACGTCGGAGGGGACGCCGAAGCCGGAGACGTGGCCGATGTGCCGCGGGCCGTTGGCGTAGGGCCACGCGACGGCGGTCAGGATGTGCCGATCACTCACGCCGGTGAGCCTAGGCGGCGCGCTCGCCGCCGGTCGCCCGGGCGGGCGGCCGACGCCGGGTCAGGGCTGCGAGACGACGCTCGACGCGGGTCCCGCCGGCTCGACGTCGACCGGCTGGAGGACCGCGAGGCCGCCCAGCACGAGGGCGATGCACCCGAGGGTGAGCGCGCACAGCGACCGGTGGACGGTCACCGGATCGGGACGGCGCACGCGGACCCGCGGCCCCCGCAGCACCCAGGCCCGGGCGGTGGGCGCGTCCACGAGCAGCAGTTTCCCGATCGGTAGCGCGAAGGCGGCCGCGAACAGCAGCGGCAGCGGCAGCCCCCCGGTCAGCGCGGTCGGCAGCGGCAGCAGGACCGCCATGCCGCCCAGCACCGACACCGCGGCGAGCTCGACCACCGAGGTGACGACGAGCAGCTTCCGGTCGGAGCCCTCGATCAGCGCCGCCCCGGCACCGGCGGTGAGCACGATCCACCCGGCCAGCACGAACAGGGCGCCGGCCACGACCCAGCCGGCCGGGCGCACCGGGGTGGCGAGCACGGCATCGGCCCGGGTCAGGCCGACCGCGAGCAGGCCGACGGCCTCGAGGACGGCGAGCACCCCCGCCGCGAGCACCGGGACCGGGATCCGCCGCGCCGCGGCATCCGGCGCGGGCCGCGCCGCGTCGAGCTGCGGCGCCCGGGCGGCGGTGCGGACGTCGAGGACGGTGCTCGCCACGAGGAATCTCTCCCTGACCGGTCGGGGGTGTCCCCCGACTGGACGGTCGATCGCAGAGGTGGCTGGAGCACCGCCCGGGCCGGCTCCCCCTTTCGGGTGGGACCGCGGTCGCCGGGCCGCGCGCAGGACGGGCCGCGTGGGCCGGGTACCCCGTGCGCGCCTACGCTCCTACTCCCGGACGACGACCCGCGAGGAAGGCGGCACCCGCGATGAGCACCCGGGACCAGCACCCGGCCGCCCCCCGGGGGCCGGTCGTCGGCGCGACAGCGGCGACCCCGCCGACCCTGCGACCCCAGCCGGCCGGCCTCCCGCACGGTCGGCCCACCCGCCGCCCGGCCGACGGCGCGGTCGTCGACTGCGCCGTCTACGTGGACGGCCGGCGGCAGGAGGCCGTGGCCCCCGACGCCGCGCTGCGGATGGCCGAGGAGCGCGGCGGCTTCGTGTGGCTCGGCCTCTACGCACCGAGCGAGGAGGAGCTGGGAGCGATCGCCGAGCGGTACGACCTGCACCCGCTCGCGGTCGAGGACGCCGTCTACGCCCACCAGCGCCCGAAGCTGGAGCCCTACGACGACGCCCTGTTCATGGTGCTCAAGACCGCGACGTACGTGGAGCACGAGGAGCTCACCGCCACCAGCGAGGTCGTCGACACCGGCGAGGTGATGGTCTTCCTCGGCCCGCGGTACGTGATCACGGTGCGGCACGGGGAGCACGGCGGCCTCGCGCACCTGCGGCAGCGGCTCGAGGAGCAGCAGGAACTGCTGTGCCTGGGGCCGTCAGCGGTGCTGTACGCGGTCGCCGACCTCGTCGTCGACACGTTCGTGGAGGTGGCGGCCGCGGTCGAGGAGGACGTCGAGGAGCTGGAGGCGTCGGTCTTCAGCCCCGAGCGCACCGACGACATCGGCCGGCTGTACCAGCTCAAGCGGGAGCTGGTGTCACTGCGACGGGCGGTCTCCCCCCTGGAGGTCCCGCTGCAGAAGCTCGCCGAGCGGCCGGTCGACGTCGTTCCCGCGGCGATGCGCTCCTACTTCCGCGACGTGCTCGACCACGCCCTCCGGGTGCGGGACCAGGTCGGTGGCCTCGACGAACTGCTCACGTCCATCCTGCAGGCATCGCTCGCGCGGACGACCATGGCCGACAACGAGGACATGCGGAAGATCTCCGCCTACGCGGGCATCATCGCCGTCCCCACCGCGATCGCCGGCATCTACGGCATGAACTTCGACTACATGCCGGAGCTGCGCTGGCCGTGGGCCTACCCGGCCGTGCTGCTGCTGATCGCAACGGTCATCACGCTGCTGTACCGCGGCTTCAAGCGCAACGGCTGGCTGTAGCCGCCTCCCCGCGCCACGGAGTGTGCACTCGTCGGGGTCACCGGCGGCGCGGTACGCCCGGGAACTGCACAGCCGCGGCCAAGCGAGCGAGGAGCTCGGCCGGTCGGTGCAGGTCCGCGGCAGTCACGAAGACGACGCGCCAACCCGCCTCCTGGAGCCGGTTGAGTCGTCGGCGGTCCCGGGCGAACTGACCGGGCTCGCCGTGCCACGCCCCGTCGTACTCGAGAGCCACCATCAACTCGGGCCACGCGAAGTCGACTCGCGCTACGAAGCTCCCTCGATGACGGACTTCGTACTGGGCGACCGGCACGGGCAGCCCGCCGCGGACGACGAGCAGTCGCAGGCGGGTCTCCTGGGGTGACTCGGCGAGCCCGTCGGCCAGCGCGCACGCGCGTCGGGCCTGCGCCGCTCCCGGGCCGCATGCGACCGCTGCCCGCCGCCGCACCTCGGCCAGGTCGATCACCCGTGCCGCAGCCAGGCGGTCGAGCGCGATGACGGCGTCGTCCCCCGGCAGGGCGGCCGCCACCCGGACGGCGGTCGCCTCGGGACTCGTGACCCGCGCGCCGAGCCACCAGCGCACGTCCTCCCCCGCCAACGTCGCCCGGCGGACCCGGATCCCGGCGACCCGAACCGGCCGGTTCGACGGGGAGGCGGTCAGCTCCACGTCGTCATCGGGCCCGGCGAGATCCACGCCCCAGAGGACGGCCGCACTGCAGCCGGTCACGACGGCGTCCGGACGCACGAGCGTCGCGGCGGCCAGGACGCGCAGCTCGTGGTCGACCACGACGTCGCGGTGGACGTAGACATCGCGGAAGAGCCGGCGCCAGGCGCTGCTGCGGAGCTGGTCCGGTGTCAGCAGGCCTTGCGCCACCGCAGCACTGCCCCGGAAGGGGCCGCCGCGGAGAGGTCGGGGCTGCATCGGGGGCCGGGGCACCGCCGAACCGTGCCGGATGCGGCGACCTGCGGGTCGGGCCTGTCCACAGGCGCCGCCGATGTGCGCTTCTCGGTGCCTGTCGCCGCTGGGAGACCCCGATCAGCGCACAGTTGCGGTCAGGTGGCCTTGGCGGCGACCACGGCGTCGAAGACGGTGCGCTTGGGCAGGCCGGTGCGCTCCATGACCGCCCGGATGGCGTCCTTGCGGGTCGCGCCCGCGGCCTCCTCGGCGGCGACGGCGGCGGCGAGCTCCGGCCCGGTCAGCTCCACCGCCCGCTGCGGCGCACCCGCGATCACGAGCGTGATCTCCCCGCGCACCCCCTCGGCCGCCCAGCCGGCGAGCTCGCCGAGCCCACCGCGCCGCACCTCCTCGTACGTCTTGGTCAGCTCGCGGCAGACCGCCGCCGGCCGGTCCTCGCCGAGGACGGCGGCGGCGTCGGCCAGCGCGTCGGCCAGCCGGTGCGGCGACTCGAAGAACACCATCGTGCGGCGCTCGTCGGCCAGCGCGGTGAACGTCGAGCGCCGCTCCCCCGCCTTGCGCGGCAGGAAGCCCTCGAAGCAGAACCGGTCCACCGGCAGCCCGGAGACCGCCAGCGCGGTCGTCACCGCCGAGGGCCCGGGCACCGAGGTGACGGGGATCCCGGCGTCGATCGCCGCCCGCACGAGCGTGTACCCGGGGTCGGAGACCGACGGCATCCCGGCGTCGGTGAGCAGCAGCACCGTCGCGCCGGAGGCCAGCGCGTCCAGCAGGCCGGGCAGCCGCGCGCGCTCCACCGACTCGTGGAAGGTGACCACCCGGCCGGTGAGCGTGACCTCGAGGTCGGCGGCCAGGCGGTGCAGCCGGCGGGTGTCCTCGCACGCCAGCACGTCGGCCGTGGCCATCGCCGCCCGCAGGCGCGGGCCGACGTCACCGGGCTGCCCCAGGGGCGCCCCACCCAGCACCAGCCGTCCGCTCACCCGTCGAGCCTGTCACGACCGGACCGGTGGCTGCGCCACCTACCCTGACCGCATGGCGGTGCTGGCGCCCGGGCGGGCGGAGTCGGACCCGCAGGCGCCCCCGCAGCCGGCCACCCCCCGGGTGCGCCGCCCGCCGTCCCCCGCGCGCCGCCGCGACGTCGTCCCCCCGCTGCCGGACGACCGGTGGACGGCCTGGACGATCGCCGCCGTCCTCGGCGCGCTGGCGCTGACCCTGCGGCTCTGGGGCATCGGCTACCCCCGGGCGCTGGTCTTCGACGAGGCGTACTACCCACCCCAGGCGCGGGAGCTGCTCACCTGGGGCTTCGAGTACAACCGCGGCTACTCCTACATCGTCCACCCACCGCTGGGCAAGTGGCTGATCGCGCTGGGCGAGCAGGCCTTCGGCTACAACTCGTTCGGCTGGCGCTTCCCGTCCGCGGTGGCCGGCTCGATCGCCGTCGTCATCCTGTTCCGGCTGGCCCGGCGGCTCACCGGCTCGACCGTCGTCGGCCTGTTCGCCGGGGCGCTGCTGCTCGTCGACGGCCTCCAGTTCACGCTCTCGCGGATCGGGCTGCTCGACATCTTCCTGCAGCTCTTCGTGCTGGCCGCCGTCTCCTGCCTGGTCGTCGACCGGGACGTGGTCCGCGCCCGGGTGCGTGCGGCCGCGCCGGTCGGCCCCACCGGCTTCCGGCTGGGCCCGCGCGGGTGGCGGATCGCGGCCGGTGTCCTGTTCGGCTGCGCCTGCGCGGTCAAGTGGAGCGGGGTCTGGTTCCTGGCCTTCTTCGCCGTCCTGTCGCTGTTCTGGGACCGCGCGGCGTGGCGGGAGGCGGGGGCGCCCCGGCCCACGCGGACGGCGGCGCGCCGGGGGTTGCCCGGCGCGCTGTGGGCGCTGGCCGCCGTCCCGGTGCTCACCTACCTGGCCAGCTTCACCGGCTGGTTCCTCGGCGAGACCTCGCAGGGCAGGGCCTGGGCGCAGCAGCACCCGGACACCGCGTTCCCGTGGGTGCCGGACGCCCTGCGCTCGCTGTGGCACGAGCACGCCGAGTGGCTGCGCTTCCACAACGGCCTGTCCAGCCCGCACCCGTGGGAGTCCGGGCCCTGGTCGTGGCTGGTCACCGGCCGGCCGATCCTGCTGTGGAACCCCCAGGGCCTCGTCGACGCCGAGGGCGATCAGGTCATCCGGTACATCCTGATGCTCGGGACGCCGACGCTGTGGTTCCTCTTCGCCCCGGCGACGCTGTGGCTGCTCTGGCGGATCGTCGCCCGGCGGGACCCGGCCGCCCTCACCGTCGCCGTCGGGATCGCGGCGGGCTGGCTGACCTGGTTCGTGAACCTCGAGCGCACGATGTTCCTCTTCTACGCGGCCCCCGCGCTGCCGTTCTTCGTCCTCGCGGTCGCCCTGCTGCTCCAGGACGTCGTGGGCCGGCCGGGCGCCGACGAGTGGCGTCGGCGGGTGGGCCTGGCCACCGCCTGCGGGTACATCGCGATCGTCGTGGCCACCTTCGCGTTCTTCTGGCCGGTGCTGACCGGGCAGCCGCTCTCGCACAGCGAGTGGGTGCAGCGGATGTGGTTCCCCTCCTGGTACTGAGCGGCCCCGCCCGCGCCCGGTGCGCCCGTCCCACCGGTCCGGTGCGTACCGGAACGCCCCGTGCGGCCGGGTTCTGGCCGACACTCGACGCGACGCGCCGAGCCCGGCCGCAGCTCCCGAACCGGAGAACCCCATGACGCCGCCATCCGCACGACCCGCCCTGCACGATCCCGCCGTGGCGCCGCCCGGCGCCGGCTCCCCGACCTGGGTGCTCGTCGAGCAGGCGCTGGTGCACAAGACCGCGCCGGACGAGGTGCTGGCGACCGAGCTGGCGACCCTCGCGGGGGACCGGACCGCCGTGGCGGCGCGCTGGCCGGCGGCGCACGGCCGGTACGACCGGCGGGCCGGGACCGTGGGCCACCTGCTGCTGGTCGTCGAGACGATCCGCCAGGCCGGGCTGTGCCTGGCCCACCGTCGGCTGGACGTCCCGCTGGGCGAGCAGTTCGTGTTCCACCGCATCAGCACCCGGCTCGCCGCGCCGCTCGCCGAGCTCCGGGGAGCCGCCCCGGCCGGGACGGTGACCGTCGTCCAGCCCACCGTCCGGCTGCGGGCGGGCCGCCCGTCGGGCGCGTCGCTGCGGGCCGAGATCTGGCACGGGGCGCAGCTCTGGGCGACCGCCGACGCCGACTACTCGTGGCTGCCGCCGGCTGTCTACGCGCGGCTGCGGGCCCTCGGCCGGGACCGCGGCGCCGGCGGCGGGACACTGGTGCCCAGGCCGCGGGACGCCGGCGAGGGCGACGGCCTCGCCCACCGCTCCCGGGTCGCCGTCGACCTCACCGACCCGACCTACTTCGACCACCCGGTCGACCACCTGCCGGGGGTGCTCCTCGTCGGCGCGGCGCTGGCCGCGGTCACGGACCGCCCCGATCTGCCCGGAGCCGCCACCCGGCTGGCCGGCCTGGACCTCGCCTTCGACCGGTTCGCCGAGCTCGACCGGCCGACCTGGGTGCGCACGGACGCCGGCAGCGGGCGATCGAACGGCGTGCCCGTGCAGCTGGGGCAGGACGACGACGTCGTCGCCCGGGGGCGGGTGTTCCTCGGCGGCTAGCTCAGGCGAGGGGCTCGGGGCGCAGCTGCGGGAGGATCAGCGCCCAGAAGGAGTCGAGCCGCGACTCCAGGTCGCGTCGAGCGCTCAGCTCCTGGGAGACCTGCTGCATCCCGAAGAAGCTGGCGACGATGACCTGGGCGGTGCCCACCGGGTCGGCCCGGTGGCTGATCTGCCCCCGCTCCTGGCCCTGGGTGATCAGCTGGGTGAGCGCGTGCTGCCAGCCGACGTAGGGCTGGGGCAGCTTCGCCAGCGCCTCCGGCGGCAGCTCGGCCATCAGCCGCTTGGAGGCGCGGGTGACCGGATCGGTCGCGAACTGGCGGCCGGCCACGTACGTGACCGCGACGAGGGCGTCGAGCGCGTCGTCGTGGGAGTCCAGGACGCCGCGCAGCATGACCGGCCACGTCTCGAACATCTGGTGGACGACCGCGACCGCCACGCTCTCCTTGGACTCGAAGTGCCAGTAGAGCGCCCCCTTGGTCATGCCGGTGCCGGCGACGATGTCGCTCAGCGAGGTGGCGGCGTAGCCGCGCTCGCCGAACTCGCGGGCGGCGACGTCGATGATCAGCTGCCGGGTGGCGGCGCTGTCACTGGCCCGCCCCCGCGCGCGCCGCGGGGCGGGTGAGGCCCCGACCGGTGACCGAACCATGGAACCGCCTCCCGTGGGGACGCCGTGGCCCCGTGTCGCGGGGCAGCCTAGCGGTCGGGAGCGGCCGATCGACCCTCCGACGCAACGACGACGGCGCCGCCGGGGGAAGAACCCCCGACGGCGCCGGTCCGTCGTCCGGTGGAGCTGAGGGGATTTGAACCCCTGACCCCCTCGATGCGAACGAGGTGCGCTACCGGTCTGCGCCACAGCCCCTTGCGCGGGAAAGACTACCGCCCGCTTCGCCCGGCCCCGCCACCGGGGCGGGGCCGGGCCCCTGCACGGTCCCGCCGCGAGCGTGCGCGCGGTGGGGGCAGGGGGTGTCTCTCAGCCGTTGGCCGCCCGGGCCGGGCGGTACTCGTCGATGTCGGCGAAACCGATGTCGTCGTCGTCCAGCCCGACGACGGCGCTGTTCTGCCATCCCATGGGCGCCGGCGTCCGCGCGGCCACCACGCGACCAGGCCGCAGGGCGTGCACCGGGGCCAGCGGGATGCTGGGGTGCGACAGGGCCGGCAGCGCCTCCTGGGCGACCGTCTCGTGCACCTCCGGCGACGTGCGCTGGACCGGCGCCGGAGCGGGCCGGGCGGCCGGGCGCGCCGGGCGCGCCGGTGCGCGGAGGGTCTGGCGCGCCGCCGCCCGGGCGGCGCGACGCGCGGCGAGCCGCTCGCGCCGGGCCACCTTGCGCAGCACCAGCACGTACCCGACGGTCGCGGCGGTGGCGACCGCCTGCAGGATCCACAGCCACGGCGTGACCAGCAGGGCGCCGGCCAGCGACGCGAGGGTGAGCAGCACCAGACCGCCCAGCACCCGGCGGCGCACCGCGTGCACGTCCACCTTGAGCTCGCCGGTGGTGCGCAGGACCTCGCGGTCGATCGACACCCGCTCGGTCGCCGCGTGCCGCACGGCGTCGGCCGCGCGACGCCGCTGCAGGGTCCGCCCCGAGTCAGCAGGCTCGCCCCGGCCCTCCTGCGCGTCGCCGCGGGTCACCACCATGGGCACCAGCACGACGAACCACAGCACGACCAGAGCTGCCAGAAGCACACCCGATCCCATACGACACCACCTGTCACATCAGTCACTCGCCAGGCGAGGCTAAGCAGGGACGGCACCGGGAACCGGGAGGCGCGCGGGCGTGTCGCTGATGTGTTGTGGGACCGGTGTGACGGGAGACGGCGTGTCCGCCGCGCACGGCCCCGCGACGGCGACCACCCGTGCTATGCCGCGAGTCGATCAGTCGACGGGTCGACCCGGCCCCGACCGCTGCCAGCGGTCGAGCACTCCCCGCGGGAGATCCTCGGCGAGCAGCGCGTAGCCCAGGTGGTCCCGCCAGTCGCCGTCGATGTCGAGGTAGCGGCGCAGCAGCCCCTCCTGCTGGAAGCCGAGCCGCTCCACCAGCCGCCGGCTGGGCAGGTTCTCCGGCCGGATGTCGGCCTGGAGCCGGTGCAGACCGGCCGGACCGAACGCGTGGTCGCACACCAGGGCCACGGCCAGCGAGGCGACCCCGCGACCGGCCACCGAGCGGTCGATCCAGTAGCCGAGGTACCCGGCCCGCAGCGCCCCGCGCACGATGTTGTCCACGGTCACCTGCCCGGCCAGCCGACCCTCGACCCGGACCACGAACGGCAGCGCGGTGCCCAGCCGAGCCCGTCGGGCCATCACCCGCCGCATCGCCCGGTACGCCCCCGGTGTGTGCCGGGCCCGCCACGAGACGGCGGCGGTCGGCTCCCAGGGGCGCAGCCAGTCCTCGTTGGCCAGCCGCACCCGGCTCCACTCCGCCGCGTCCCCGCGGCGCGGTGGGTGCAGCTCCACCGGTCCCCAGGCGAGCCGGGCGGGCCAGCCGGGGTGCAGCAGCGGATCGGTCACGGCGGGCTCGGGTCAGCCGCCGAGCAGCAGCGGCATGACCGTGACCAGCCCGCCGGCGGCCACCTCGGTGACGTCCTCGTCGATGACGATGAGGCAGTTCGCCCGGGCCATCCGCGCCAGCAGGGCGTCGGTGGCCTCGCCCACCGGCTCGACGACGTAGCCGCCGTCGGGGTGGCGCATCACCGTGCCGTGCAGGTACTGGCGGTACCCGAGCGGGGAGAGCAGCTGCTGCCCGGAGATCGCCTGCACCGTGCGCCGGAACAGCTGCCGCTTGCCCAGCATCAGGCGGATGGCGGGGCGCACGAAGACCTCGAAGGAGACCAGGGCGGCGACCGGCTCCCCCGGCACGCAGATGACCGGCACCTGGTCGCGCCCCAGCCGGCCGAAGCCCTGCGCGGGACCGGGGTGCATCGCCACCTGGCGGAAGCGCATCTCGCCCAGGCCGGCCAGCGCCTCCTGCACCATGTCGAACCCGCCACCGGCGAAGGTGCCGGCGATCAGCACCAGGTCGCTGCGCAGCAGCTGGCTCTCGAGCACCTCGGCCAGGCGCCGCTGCTCCCCGGGGAGGATGCCCCAGCGGTAGGCGTCGGCGCCGGCGTCCCGGGCGGCGGCCGCCAGGGCGTAGCTGTTGACGTCGACCACCTGCCCCGGGGTGAGAGGGGAGGTGATGTCCACCAGCTCCGGGCCGGCACTGAGCACCGCCACGCGCGGCCGGGGCCGCACGAGGACGCGGTCCCGCCCGACGGCGGCCAGCAGGCTGATCTGCGCCGGCCCGATCGGGGTGCCGACGTGCACGGCCGGATCCCCCGGGTCGACGTCGTCGCCGGTGCGGCGCACGTAGCTGCCCACCGGCGGCGCGGCCTGGACGGCGACCCGCGCCGCACCGTTGTCGGTCCACACCGCCGGGACGACGACGTCGGCACCGGTCGGGAGCATCGCGCCCGCGGCGACCCGCATGGCCAGCCCGGGGCCGATCGACGACGGCGCGCTGGCACCGGCCACGCTCTCCCCCACGACGGGCAGCTCGACCGGCTGCGCCACCGTGGCCCCGGCGACGTCCTCCGCGCGGGCCGCGTAGCCGTCGAGCGCGGCCTGGTCGAAGGCCGGCAGCGCCCGCTGGCTGACCACGTCCTCGGCGCAGAGCAGCCCCTGGGCGTCGAGGACGGCCAGCTCGATCGGGTCCGGCTGCGGCACCGCGGCGAGGATCTCGTCGAGGTGCCGCTCGACGGTGCGCACGTGCGGGGAGACGTCCGAGCGGCCGTCGGCCGGCAGCGGCACCGGGCCGGTGAGGGCGCGCTGCGCCGGCACCTGGTCGACCGGGGCTACGACCGGACCGGTCCGCCGGGGTGGGGCCATGGGCATGTCGACCTGGGCGGTGTCCCGGTGGCCCCGGAACTCCCCGCCCCCGTTGCTGTCGTCGTCGCTCTGCCCGGACATCCCCACCACCGTCGTCCCGCCGTGCCGTCTGCCGACACCGGCCCGTGCGGCAGCGCCGGACCCGGACGGGTCCGGCGCGGGGCCGCGGGTCCGATCGTGCCCTCGTGGGCGCCGGTCAGGACGACGACGCGCCCTCGGCGGGCAGCTCCGTGACGAAGTCGCGCAGCCAGCCGCGCAGCGACGGGCCCAGGTCGTCCCGCTCGACGGCCAGCCGGATGACCGCCTTGAGGTAGTCGAGCTTGTCACCGGTGTCGTACCGCCGGCCGCCGAAGACCACGCCGTGGACGGGTGCGCCGCGCTCGACGAGGGTGGCCAGCGCATCGGTCAGCTGGATCTCGCCGCCGCGGCCGGGCGGGGTCTCGCGCAGCACGTCGAAGATCTCCGGCGCCAGCACGTAGCGCCCGATGATGGCCAGGCTGCTGGGGGCCTCGTCGACCGGCGGCTTCTCGACCAGGCCGGTGACGGCGACGACGTCGCCGCCGTCGGCGGTCGGCTCGACCGCCACGGCGCCGTACTTGTCGATGTTCTCCCGGCCGACGTCGAGCAGGGCGATCACCGAGCCGCCGTGCTCGGCCTGGACGGCCAGCATCTGCTCGAGCAGGTGGTCGCGGGCGTCGATCAGGTCGTCGCCCAGCAGCACGGCGAACGGCTCGTCCCCGACGAAGGCGGCCGCCTGGAGCACCGCGTGACCGAGCCCGCGCGCCTCGCCCTGCCGGACGAAGTGCACCTGCGCGACCTCGGTGGACTCGTGCACGGCCGCGAGGCGCCCGGCGTCGCCCTTCTTCTCCAGGGCGGCCTCGAGCTCGGGGGTGCGGTCGAAGAAGTCCTCGATGGCGGCCTTGTTGCGGCCGGTGACCATGAGCACCTCGGGCAGGCCGGCCCGGGCCGCCTCCTCGACGATGTACTGGAGGGCCGGCCGGTCGACGACCGGCAGCAGCTCCTTGGGGACGGCCTTGGTGGCCGGCAGGAAGCGAGTGCCCATTCCTGCGACGGGGATGACCGCCTTCCGGGCCGTACGGGTCTGGGGCATCGACATGCTCCGCAGCCTAGCTAGCCTGCGCGGATGGGCACGTCGGCAGAGTGGGGCGCGGCCAAGGCCGCGCTCCGCGCGGAGCTGCTGGGACGGCGCGCGTCCCGCCCGGCGCGTGAGCGCGCGGCGGCCGCCCGGACGGTCGCCGCGACGCTCGCCGGGCGGCTGGCCGGCGTCCCCACGGTCGCCGCGTTCGTGCCCGACGCGACCGAGCCCGGGCACGGCCACCTCCCGGCGGCGCTCGCCGACGGGGCCCGCCTGCTGCTCCCGGTCGTACCCGCCCACGGCCGGGAGCTGGACTGGGCGGAGCACTCCGGGGAGCTGGTGCCCGGGCGGTTCGGTCTGCTCGAACCGGCCGGGCCGCGACTGGGCCCGGCCGCGCTCGCGGCGGCCGGCGCCGTCGTCGTCCCGGCGACGGCGGTGGCCCGGGACGGGACGCGGCTGGGCCGCGGCGGCGGCTACTACGACCGCGCCCTGCGGCACGCCCGGCCGGAGGCGGTGCTGGTCGCGGTCGTCTTCGACGACGAGCTCGTCGACCGGTTGCCGAGGGAGCCGCACGACGTGCGGGTGACGGCGGTGGTGACGCCGTCGGGCGGATGGCAGGCGCTACCGGCGGGTCACTGACACAGTGGGCGCACCCCAGCCCCCGACGCCGTGGGAGTGCCCGTGTCGACCGAGATCGTCACCATCCTCGCGCTGGTCGTGATCTTCGCGATCGCGACGTTCCTGCCGATCAACATGGGGGCGCTGGCGTTCGTCGCCGCGTTCGTCGTCGGCACGCTGTCGGTGGGGCTGAGCACCGACGACATCATCAGCGGGTTCCCGGCCGGGCTCGTGCTGACGCTGATCGGCGTCACGTACCTGTTCGCGATCGCGCAGAACAACGGCACCGTGGACCTGCTGGTCCGCGGCGCGGTGAGGATGGTCGGCGGCCACGTCGCCGCCATCCCGTGGGTCATGTTCTTCGTGACCGCGGTGCTGACCGCCATCGGGGCGCTCTCCCCGGCCGCGGTGGCGATCATCGCGCCGATCGCGCTCACCTTCGCCGCGCGGCACGACATCAGCCCGCTCCTGATGGGGATGATGGTCATCCACGGCGCCCAGGGCGGCGGCTTCTCCCCCATCAGCGTCTACGGCGTCACCGTGAACCGGATCGTGGCCGACGAGGGGTTGCCCAGCAGCCCGGTGGCGGTCTTCCTCGGTGCGCTCTTCTTCAACATCGCCATCGCGCTGGCCCTGTTCTTCGTCCTTGGCGGCCGGCAGCTGCTCGGGCGGAAGGTGGCCGCCGAGCCGCTCGCGCACACCGAGCACGCGCACGGCACGCTGGTCCGCGGCCACGGTGCGGCGCCCGGCCCCGCCGTCGGTGGGGACGACGACGAGCACATCCACCCCGACCGGCCGGCGCCCGTCCGCTTCGAGCAGATCCTGACGCTCATCGGGCTGGTCGTCGTCGCCGTCCTGGCGCTCGCCTTCGACCTGGACATCGGCTTCGTCGCGATCACGGTCGCCGTCGTCCTGGCGCTGTTCTCCGCGCAGCAGCACAAGGGCGCGGTGACCCAGATCAGCTGGTCGACCATCCTGCTGATCGCCGGTGTGCTGACCTTCGTGTTCGTGCTGGAGGAGGCCGGCACCATCGACTACGTCGGCGACGCGGTCATCGGGCTCGGCGTACCGCTGCTGATCGCCCTGCTGCTGGCGTACATCGGCGGCGTGGTGTCGGCGTTCGCCTCGTCGACGGCGATCATCGGCGTCGCCATCCTGCTCGCCGTGCCGTTCCTGGAGGCCGGTGACATCAGCGCCATCGGTGTCGTGGTCGCCCTGTCCGTGGCCTCGACGATCGTCGACGTGAGCCCGTTCTCGACGAACGGCGCGCTGGTGCTGGCCAACGCCCAGGACGTCGACCGCGACCGCTTCTACAAGCAGATCCTGGCCTACGCGGCCATCGTCGTGGCCGTCGGACCGCTGCTGTCGTGGCTGGTGTTCGTCGTCCCCGGCTGGCTGTGACCCCCTGCGCAGGACCTTTGCCAGAAATACCTCAGCGCTGAGACACTTCTGGGACGCGGCCGCCGCGGCCGCGCCCCCGAGCGAGGGAGCACATCATGCCCGGACCGCTGGACGGCGTCCTCGTCGTCGACCTGACCCGAGCCCTCGCCGGGCCGCACGCCGCGATGATGCTGGGCGACCTCGGTGCCCGCGTCATCAAGGTGGAGACCCCGGGCACGGGGGACGACACCCGTGGCTGGGGGCCGCCGTTCGTGGAGCCCGACTCCGGCGAGCGCGAGTCGACCTACTTCCTGGCGGCCAACCGCAACAAGGAGTCGATCACCCTCGACCTCAAGGACGAGGCGGACAAGACGGTGCTGACCGGGCTGCTCCAGCGCGCCGACGTGCTGCTGGAGAACTTCCGCCCGGGCACGCTGGCGCGGCTGGGCTTCGGTACCGACGTGCTGGCCGAGCTCAACCCGAGGCTGGTGACGCTGGCGATCAGCGGGTTCGGCCACGACGGCCCGGAGGGCGGCCGGGCGGGCTACGACCAGATCGCCCAGGGCGAGGCCGGGCTGATGTCGCTCACCGGCCCCGGGCCCGACGAGCCGCAGCGGGTCGGCGTCCCGATCGGCGACCTGCTGGCCGGCATGTACGGCGCCTACGGCGTCCTCGCCGCGCTGATCGAGCGGGGGCGGACGGGTCGCGGTCAGGTGGTGCGCACGTCGCTGCTGGCCGCGATCGTCGGCGTGCACGCCTTCCAGGGGACGGCGTGGACGGTGGCCGGGCAGGTCGGGCGCGCGCAGGGCAACCACCACCCCTCCATCGCGCCCTACGGCCTGTTCCGCTGCGCCGGGGGCAGCGTGCAGCTCTCCTGCGGCAGCGAGTCGCTGTGGCGCAAGCTGTGCACCGAGTTCGGCCTGGACGCCGAGGCCCCGGGCCTGGCCACCAACGGCGAGCGGGTGCAGCGCCGCGACCAGGTGATCGCGCTGCTGGAGGAGGCCTTCGCCGCCATCTCCCCCGAGGACCTGCTCGCCCGGCTGGCCGCGGCCGGGATCCCCGCCGGCAAGGTGCGCACGATCGACGAGGTCTACGGCTGGGACCAGACCCTCTCGCAGGGTCTGGTGATCGACGTCGAGCACGCCACGCTGGGCGACCTCCGGCTGCCCGGGCCGCCGCTGCGCTTCTTCTCGGCCGGACCGGACGGCGAGACCGAGACCACGCGGCGCGACCACACCGCTCCCCCGGTGCTGGGCGCCGACGGCGACGCGATCCGCGCCTGGCTGAACGGTCCGGTGGCGTGACCGGCGGGACAGCCCGCCCGGACGCCCGGACCCTGCGCGACCTGGTGCTCGACCCCGGGTCGTGGCAGTCGTGGGACTCCCCCATCCCGCCCCGCGACGTCGCCGAGGGCTACGCCGCGGAGCTCGCCCGGGCCGCCGAGAAGAGCCGGCAGGACGAGTCGGTCATCACCGGGGAGGGACGGCTGCGCGGCCGCCGCGTCGCCGTCGTCGCCGGGGAGTTCGGGTTCCTGGCCGGGTCGATCGGGGTCGCCGCCGCCGAGCGGCTGATCGCGGCGGTGGAGCGGGCGACCGAGGAGGGGCTGCCGCTGCTGGCGGCGCCGGTCTCCGGGGGCACCCGCATGCAGGAGGGCACGGTCGCCTTCCTGCAGATGATCGGCATCACCGCCGCCATCGCCCGGCACAAGGAGGCGGGGCTGCCCTACCTGGTCTACCTGCGCCACCCCACCTTCGGCGGGGTGCTGGCCTCGTGGGGGTCGCTCGGCCACGTGACGATCGCCGAGCCCGGCGCCTCGATCGGCTTCCTCGGCCCCCGGGTGTTCGAGGCGCTGTACGGCGAGCCGTTCCCGGCCGACGTCCAGACCGCCGAGAACCTGGCCGAGCACGGCCTGATCGACGCCGTCGTCCCGCCCGAGCAGATCGCCGAGGTCGCCGACCGCGCGCTGCGCGTGCTCTCGGCCCGGCAGACCTGGCACGTCGACGTCCGGGACGCCGAACGCCCGACGCCGGCGGACGGGACGGACGCCGACGACCCCGAGGACCACCGCACCGCCTGGGACGTCGTGACGGCATCCCGGCGCGAGGACCGCCCCGGTGTCCGCCGGCTGCTGCGCACCGCGGCCACCGACGTCGTCGGGCTCTCCGGCACGGGTGCCGGCGAGAAGGACCCCGGCCTGCTGCTGGCGCTGGCCCGCTTCGGCGGGGCCCCGTGCGTGGTGCTGGGGCAGGACCGGCGCGGGCAGTCGATGTCGGCGCCGCTGGGCCCGGCGGCGCTGCGGGAGGCCCGCCGCGGCATGCACCTGGCCGAGCAGCTCCGGCTGCCGCTGGTCACGCTGATCGACACCCCCGGCGCCGCGCTCTCCCGCGACGCCGAGGAGGGCGGGCTCGCCGGGGAGATCGCCCGCTGCCTGCACGACCTCGTCGTCCTGAAGGCACCCACCCTGGCCGTGCTCCTCGGCCAGGGCACCGGCGGTGGGGCGCTCGCGCTGGTGCCTGCCGACCGGGTGCTGGCCGCGGCCAACGGCTGGCTCGGCCCGCTGCCGCCCGAGGGCGCGTCGGCGATCGTGCACCGCACCGTGGACCGGGCCGACGAGATGGCCGCGGCCCAGGGCGTGCGCGCCACGGACCTGTGGCGGGCGGGGATCGTCGACCGGGTGGTGCCCGAGCGACCCGACGCCGCGGACGAGCCGACCGAGTTCTGCCTGCGGCTGGGCCGGGTGCTGGGCGAGGAGCTGGCCGGGCTGCTCGGCCGCGACGACACCGAGCGCTTCCGGACGCGGCTGCACCGCTACCGCCACCTCGGCCGCTGAAAGAGGACCCCTCCTCCCCACCCCTCGCACGCTCGGGGCGGTGCCCTGGAGGGGGCCGACGGGGCGGACGTGAGCCAGGACGGCGCCGGGGGCCAGCGCCCCGTCGGCGGCCCTGGGACGATGGCACCGTGAGCGACGGCGAGGCCAGGACCGACGTCCCCGGGGAGGCGGACGCCGCGCGGAGGGACCCCGTGGTCCGCCCGGCTCCGCACCGGTGGCTCTGGTACGCCCTCGGCGGTGGGCTCCCCGAGCGGCACCGGGGCTGGGTTCTGCACGACACCACCACGAGCACCTGGTGGGCGCGGCACGTGGTCCGCACCCTGGTCCAGCTGTCCGTCCCCATCGCGCTCGTCGTGGCGTTCCTCCCCGCGCCGCTGGGGCTGCGACTGGCGGTCGCGGGCGGCGGGATCTTCCTGGGGCTGATCTTCTCGCTCGCCTACATGCCCGAGACCACCGAGAACCGGGTGGTGAAGGCCGGCTACCCCGCCGGCACCGCGACCGCCGCCCGCGACCGCGCCGGCCTCGCGAGCCAGCGGGCCGAGAGCGAGCGGAAGCGGGCGGCGGCGGCCCGGCGGGCCGCGCGGTACCGGGAGCGCCTGGACCGCTGACGCGGGCGGCGCTCCGTGGCACGATCCTGCGCGTGACCAGCGGACCGGCCGCGGACCCGCACCTGCGCGACCTCGTGCGGCTGCGCCGCGTGCGCGACCGGATCGACCGGGAGTACGCCCAGCCGCTGGACGTCGCGGCGCTCGCCCGCGGCGCGCACATGTCGGCCGGGCACCTGAGCCGGGAGTTCAAGCGCGCCTACGGCGAGTCCCCCTACGCCTACCTCATGACGCGCCGCATCGAGCGGGCGATGGCGCTGCTCCGGCGCGGCGACCTGACCGTCACCGAGGTCTGCTTCGCGGTCGGCTGCTCGTCGCTGGGCACCTTCAGCACCCGCTTCACCGAGCTGGTCGGGGTGCCGCCGAGCACCTACCGGCGCGAGGCCGCAGCGGCGACGGCGGGAATGCCCTCGTGCACCGCGAAGCAGGTGACCAGACCGGTCAGGAATCGAGAAGCGCAGGCAGCCGCGCCGTCCCTAGCGTGACCGCCATGGACCTCACCGTGCACCACACCTTCCTCCCCCACGACGACCCGGAGGCCTCGCTGGCCTTCTACCGTGACGCCCTCGGCTTCGAGCTGCGCAACGACGTCGGCTACGACGGCATGCGGTGGCTCACCGTGGGCCCGGCCGACGAATCGGCGACGTCGATCGTCCTGCACCCGCCGACCGCCGACCCCGGGATCACCGAGGACGAGAAGCGCGCCATCGCCGAGATGATGGCCAAGGGCACCTACGCGTCGGTCGTCCTGGCCACCAAGGACCTCGACGGCGCCTTCGACCGGATCCAGGCCACCGGCGCCGAGGTGATGCAGGAGCCGACCGACCAGCCCTACGGCGTGCGCGACTGCGCCTTCCGCGACCCCGCCGGCAACACCGTCCGCATCCAGGAGCTCCGCTGAGAACCACCGCCCCGGGCAGTCACCCCTGTCGGACGCCGCTGGTAGACAGCGGGCCCTCGCCACGCCGGCGGGGGCCCGCACGGATGGAGGCACGATGAGCACGCTGACCGAGTCGCCGACCGCGCACGTCGCGGACAGCCACGACCTGATCCGGGTCGTCGGGGCCCGGCAGAACAACCTCCGGGACGTCACCGTCGAGATCCCCAAGCGGCGGCTGACCGTGTTCACCGGCGTCTCCGGGTCGGGCAAGAGCTCGCTGGTGTTCGGGACGATCGCCGCGGAGTCGCAGCGGATGATCAACGAGACCTACAGCGCATTCGTGCAGGGCTTCATGCCGTCGCTGGCGCGGCCCGACGTCGACGTCCTCGAGGGCCTGACGACGGCGATCCTCGTCGACCAGGAACGGATGGGCGCCAACCCGCGCTCGACGGTGGGCACCGCCACCGACGTCAACGCGATGCTGCGCATCCTGTTCAGTCGGCTCGGGGAGCCCTCCCTCGGCTCGCCGAACGCCTACTCGTTCAACATGCCCTCGGTGTCGGCCAGCGGGGCCATCACCGTCGAGCGCGGCGCCGGGACGAAGGCCGAGAAGGTCACCTTCACCCGGCTCGGCGGCATGTGCCCGCGCTGCGAGGGCATGGGCTCGGTCACCGACATCGACCTGACCGCGCTCTACGACGACCGCAAGTCGCTGTCCGACGGCGCGCTCACCGTTCCCGGCTACAGCATGGACGGCTGGTACGGCCGGGTCTTCAGCGGCGCCGGCCTGCCCATGGACAAGCCGATCGCCGAGTTCTCGAAGAAGGAGCTGCACACCCTCCTCCACGCGCAGCCCACCAAGGTCAAGGTGGACGGGGTCAACCTCACCTACGAGGGCCTCATCCCGAAGATCCAGAAGTCGATGCTCGCCAAGGACGTCGACGCCATGCAGCCGCACGTGCGGCGCTTCGTCGAGCGGGCCGTCACCTTCACGACCTGCCCCGACTGCGACGGCACGCGGCTGAGCGCCGAGGCCCTGTCGTCGAAGATCCGCGGCAAGAACATCGCCGACCTCTGCCGGATGCAGATCAGCGACCTCGCCGGCTGGCTGCGCGACCTCGACGAGCCCACCGTCGGGCCCCTGCTGGCCGGGCTGCGGCACACCCTCGACTCCTTCGTCGAGATCGGGCTGGGCTACCTGTCCCTGGACCGCCCGGCCGGCACGCTCTCCGGCGGCGAGGCGCAGCGCACCAAGATGATCCGCCACCTCGGGTCGTCGCTGACCGACGTCACCTACGTCTTCGACGAGCCGACCATCGGGCTGCACCCGCACGACATCCAGCGGATGAACGACCTGCTCCTGCGGCTGCGCGACAAGGGCAACACCGTGCTCGTGGTCGAGCACAAGCCCGAGACGATCGCGATCGCCGACCACGTCGTCGACCTCGGCCCCGGCGCCGGCACCGAGGGCGGCGAGGTGGTCTTCGAGGGCACCGTCGAGGAGCTGCGCCGCAGCGGCACCCGCACCGGCCGCCACCTCGGCGACCGGGTGTCCCTCAAGCCGGAGGTGCGCACGTCGACCGGCGCCCTGGAGATCCGCGGCGCCCGGCAGAACAACCTGCGCGGTGTCGACGTCGACGTCCCGACCGGCGTGCTCACCGTCGTCACCGGCGTGGCCGGCTCCGGCAAGAGCTCGCTGATCCACGGCAACCTGGCCGGCCGGGACGGCGTGGTGGTCGTCGACCAGTCGGCGATCCGGGGGTCGCGCCGGTCCAACCCGGCGACCTACACCGGACTGCTGGAGCCGATCCGCAAGGCGTTCGCCAAGGCCAACGGCGTGAAGCCGGCCCTGTTCAGCGCCAACTCCGAGGGTGCCTGCCCGACCTGCAACGGCGCCGGGGTCATCTACACCGACCTCGGCGTCATGGCCACGGTCGAGTCCACCTGCGAGGAGTGTGAGGGCAAGCGATTCCAGGCCGCGGTGCTGGAGTACTCGCTGGGCGGCAGGAACATCGCCGAGGTCCTCGCGATGAGCGTGGCCGAGGCCGAGGAGTTCTTCCGCGGTGGGGAGGCGCGCACGCCCGCGGCGCACGCGATCCTCGACCGGCTCGCCGACGTCGGGCTGGGATACCTCACCCTCGGTCAGCCGCTCACCACCCTCTCCGGCGGCGAGCGGCAGCGGCTCAAGCTGGCCACCCGCATGGCGGAGAAGGGCGGGATCTACGTCCTCGACGAGCCGACGACCGGCCTGCACCTGGCCGACGTCGAGAACCTCCTCGGCCTGCTCGACCGGCTGGTCGACGCCGGGACGACCGTCATCGTCATCGAGCACCACCAGGCGGTCATGGCGCACGCCGACTGGATCATCGACCTCGGTCCCGGCGCGGGGTCCGAGGGTGGCCTGGTCGTCTTCGAGGGCACCCCGGCCGACCTCGTCGCCGCTCGCTCCACCCTCACGGGGCAGCACCTCGCGGAGTACGTGGCCGGCTGAGGCGGAACGCCTGGTCGATGGCGCTATCATCGCCGCATGACGATGATCGTGGCCGGCGACGACCGGAACACCCGCGCCGAGGCCCCGGTCGACGAGTCGGCGGCCCTCACCGCTGCGGCCTGCCTGTTCCGCAGCCTCGGCGACCCCAGCCGGCTCGCCATCGTGCGCCACCTCGCCCTCGGGGAGCACAAGGTCGTCGAGCTCACCCGCCACCTGGGGCTGGCCCAGTCCACCGTCTCGGCGCACCTGGCCTGCCTCCGGGACTGCGGCCTGGTCACCTCCCGCCCGCAGGGGCGGGCGTCGCTGTGGTCGCTGGCGGCGACGCCGGAGGTCCTCGAGCTGCTCGCCGCCACGGAGCGGCTGCTGGCCGCCACGGGGGACGCGGTCACCCTCTGCCCCACCTACGGCGAGGTGGCACCCCGGTGAGCGCAGCGACCACCGCTCCCGCCCCCATCGCAGCCGAACGCGCCCGGCTGGGCCGTCGCGCCCAGCTGCTCGCGGGGGCCGCCGTCACCTACAACGTCGTCGAGGCCGTCATCGCGATCACCGCCGGGCTGGTCGCCGGCTCGGTCGCCCTCGTCGGGTTCGGGCTCGACTCCGTCGTCGAGGTCTCCAGCGGGCTGATCATCCTGTGGCAGTTCCGCCACCACCTCCCGGAGACCCGGGAACGGCTGGCGCTACGGCTGATGGCCTGCTCGTTCTTCGCCCTGGCCGCGTACGTCACGTTCGAGTCGGTGCGCGCGCTGCTGGTCGGCGGCGACCCCGACGCCTCGCCGGTCGGCATCGGCCTGGCCGCCGTCTCCCTGGTCGTCATGCCGTTCCTCTCCTGGGCCCAGCGCCGCACCGGCCGGGCCCTGGGGTCCAGCGCCGTCGTCGCCGACTCCACGCAGACGCTGCTGTGCACCTACCTGAGCGCCGCCGTCCTTGCGGGGCTGGTGCTCAACGCCTGGCTCGGCTGGAGCTGGGCCGACCCGGTCGCCGGCCTGGTCATCGCGGCGGTCGCCCTCCGCGAAGGCATCGAGGCGTGGCGCGGCGAGGGCTGCTGCGCGCCCACCCGCCCCGGTCCGGACGCCGAGGTGGACAGCTGCTGCGGGGGCCCGGGGACCACGCGGTGAGCGGCGGGCACGCCCACGCCCACGCCGGCGGCCCCGGCGACCGCCGGCGCCTGGTGGTCGTGCTGGCCCTGACGGCGAGCGTGCTCGTCGTCCAGCTGGTCGGGGCACTGGTCTCGGGCTCGCTCGCCCTGCTCGCCGACGCCGCGCACGCCGCCACCGACGCCGCCGGCCTCGCGATCGCCCTGGTCGCGGCCACCCTGGCCCTCCGGCCGGCGACGTCCCAGCGCACCTGGGGCTACCGGCGGGCCGAGGTGCTCGGCGCGACCCTGCAGGCCGCCGTGCTGCTGGCGGTGGGCGGGTACATCGCGGTCGAGGCGGTCGGCCGGCTGGCCGACCCACCGGAGATCACCCCCACCGCCGTGCTGGTCTTCGGCGGGATCGGGCTGGCCGCCAACGTGGCCGGGATCGTGGTGCTCGCCCGCGGCGGGCGCAGCGGCAACGTCAACATGCGGGCGGCGCTGCTGGAGGTCGTCAACGACGCGCTGGGCTCGGTCGCCGTCCTGGTGGCGGCGGTCGTCGTCGCGCTGACCGGCTGGCAGCGCGCCGACGCGGTCGCCTCGCTGGTCATCGTGGCGCTGATCGTCCCGCGCACCCTGGCGCTGCTGCGCGAGACGGTGTCGGTGCTGCTGGAGAGCAGCCCGCCCGGCCTGGACCTCGACGCCGTCCGCACGCACCTGCTCGCGCTGCCGCACGTGCTCGGGGTGCACGACCTGCACGCCTCGCAGATCACCAGCGGGCTGCCCGTGCTCTCGGCGCACGTCGTCGTCGAGGACGGCTGCTTCCACGACGGCCACGCGCCGCAGGTCCTCGACCAGCTCCAGGCCTGCCTGGCCGAGCACTTCCCGGTCGCCGTCGAGCACTCCACCTTCCAGCTCGAGACCGCAGCGCACAGCCACCACGAGCCGGCCGCCCACCACTGACCCGCCCGCTATCGTCGGTCGACGCCGGACCACCGAGGAGCGCCGTGAGCACTGGTCCCGCCTTGACCCGCCGGCTGGGCACCGGCGATGCGGTCGTCATCGGGCTCGGCTCGATGATCGGCGCCGGGGTGTTCGCCGCCTTCTCCCCCGCCGCACAGGCAGCGGGGGCCGGCCTGCTGATCGGGCTCGCCGTCGCCGCGGTGGTGGCCTACTGCAACGCGACGGCGTCGGCGCAGCTGGCCGCCCAGTACCCCACCTCCGGCGGCACCTACGTCTACGGCCGGGAGCGGCTCGGCGAGTGGTGGGGGTTCCTGGCCGGGTGGGGGTTCGTCGTCGGCAAGACCGCCAGCTGCGCGGCCATGGCGCTCACGTTCGCCGCGTACGCCGCACCGGCGGGCTGGGAGCGGCCGGTGGCCGTGGCCGCGGTGCTGGGCCTGACCGCCGTCAACTACCGGGGCGTGACCCGCACCGCCGGGCTGACCCGGATCATCGTGGCCGTCGTGCTCACCGCGCTGGCCGTCGCGGTCGCCGCAAGCTTGCTGGGCGGTGCGACGGCCGCCGGCGGGCCGGTGGCGTGGACGTTCACCGACGGCGGGCTGCACGGGATCCTGCAGTCGGCCGGCCTGCTGTTCTTCGCCTTCGCCGGCTACGCGCGGATCGCCACCATGGGCGAGGAGGTGCGCGACCCCGGACGGACGATCCCCCGGGCGATCCCCCTGGCGCTGGGCATCGCCGTCGCGGTCTACGCGGTGGTCGCCGTGACCCTGCTCGCCACGCTGGGCCCGGACGGCGTCGCCGCCACCTCGGCACCGCTGGCCGCGGCGGTGGACGCCGGCGGGTGGGCGTGGGCGGAGCCGGTGGTCCGCGTCGGCGCGGCAGCGGCCGCGCTGGGCGCGCTGCTGGCGCTGGTCGCCGGCATCGGGCGCACCGGCCTGGCGATGGCCCGCCAGGGCGACCTGCCCCGGTACCTGGCCGCGGTGCACCCGCGCTTCTCCGTGCCGCACCACGCCGAGCTCACCCTCGCCGCGCTGGTCTGCCTGCTCGTGCTCACCGTCGACCTGCGCGGCGCGATCGGCTTCTCCTCCTTCGGCGTGCTGCTCTACTACTTCGTGGCCAACACCGCGGCCTTCACCCAGGACCGCGCGCACCGCCGGTTCCCCCGGCCGCTGCAGGTGCTCGGTGCGGTCGGCTGCCTGGTGCTGGTCGCCGCACTGCCCGCGCAGGCGGTGGTCGGCGGCGTCCTCGTGTTCGCCGTCGGCATCGCCTACCGCGCCGTCCGGCTGCGGCTCGCCGCGCGGTAGGCAGCCTGTTCACGCGGCCGCGGGCAGCGGCACGCTTCTGGACCGCGACCGGCCCAGCACGCCGACCGCCGCCCAGGAGAGCCCGCCGCGCAGACCGCCGCCCAGCACGAACTCCACGCCGACGCCGAGCCAGGAGAGGACGAAGCCGGTGGCGACGACGGACCAGCCGACCTCGGCGGCACGTGCGGCGGCCGCTCGCGCAGCCGCGATCGCGCCCGCGGCGAGCAGCGCGAGCGGGAGCAGCGCCACCCGGTTCCAGCCGACGTAGTGCAGACCCAGCCATGCACCGTCCCAGGTGGTCATCACGCCGTAGCGGGACGGCACCCACGTCGCTGCGCCGAGCACGAGCAGGACCGCGGCGGGGGTCGGGAGCGACCGGTCGGATGTGTGCACCCGGCGATCCTGGCGGGGCGCCGGCCCGCGCGTCACCGCCTCCGCGCGCGAGGCGGTGACGCCCCCGTCCGGGCGACGCGCGTCCCACCCGCCCCCGTGGACGTGGACGGCGGGTCCCCGCATGGCGCATCATTGGCAGTCTCCGGGCGGGAGTGCCAGCCCGGACCCCTACCTCCGCTCGACCAGGGAGAGCCACGACGTGCCCACGTACCAGTACGCCTGCACCAACGCCGAGGGCAAGCACGAGTTCGAGGTGGTGCAGTCCTTCACCGACGCCCCGGTGAGCGAGTGCCCCGAGTGCGGCGCCGCGGTGCGCAAGGTCTACGGCTCGGTCGGCGTCGTCTTCAAGGGCTCGGGCTTCTACCGCACCGACAGCCGGTCGAACGGCAAGTCGTCGGAGAGCACGGGCAGCAACGGGGCCTCGACGGACACCTCGTCGTCGACCCCGGCCAAGGAGAGCTCGTCGAGCTCGGCCTCCACCTCGTCGACGACGCCGTCGACGTCCGGCAGCGGGGCCAAGGCCGCCACCACCTGAGGTCGGCGGTCCGGGGCCCTCCACAGCGCCGCCCGCGGTCCACAGCTCCCGCCGGCCGGCTGCAGGGCCGCCGCCGGCTCGGGCAGGGTCGGCGCATGCTGCGCCTGCGCCGACCCCGGTTCCCGCTGCTGACGGCCCGCCGGCTGGCCGCCGCGCTGCTCGCTGCGCTCGCGCTGGCCCTCGCGCTGCGCCCGGCGCCCACCCCGGCCGACGGGGAGCAGCCGCGCACGGCCCCCGTCGTGGTGGCGGCCACCGACCTGCCGGCCGGCACCAGCCTGACCCACGAACACCTGGCCCTCGTCCGGCTGCCGCGCGGTGCGGTGCCCGACGGCGCGGTGGGCGTCGCGGATCCCCTGGTGCGGCGCGTGCTCGCCGGGCACGTCCGCCGGGGGGAGCCGCTCACCGACGCCCGGCTGGTCGGCGCCGGGCTGACGGCCCTGCTGCCCCCCGGCCAGGTGGCGGCTCCGGTGCGCCTGGCCGACCTGGCGGTCGCGGCGCTGCTGCGGGCCGGCGACCGGGTGGACGTGCTGGCCACCGGAGCGGGCCCGGGGCCGGCCGAGCGGGTGGCGGCCGGGGCGCTGGTCCTCGCCGCCCCGACCGGGGACGCCGGTGAGCCGGGCGCCGGGTTGCTCGTCCTCGCCGTCGACGAGGCCACCGCGGCCCGGATCGCGGCCGCCGCGGCCACCGCAACGCTCACCGTCAGCCTGCCGCCCCCGACCTGAGATCGCCGGCCGGGTGTGGCTGGATGATCGGGTGCTCAACGGTTTCAAGGACTTCCTGTTCCGCGGCAACGTCGTCGACCTGGCCGTGGCCGTGGTCATCGGCTCGGCGTTCACCGCGGTGGTGACCTCGTTCGCCGACTCGTTCCTCCGGCCGCTCATCGAGCTGCTGGGCGGCGGGGGCGAGTTCGGGGGCGTGCTGGTGCTCGACGGTCAGCGGTTCACCTGGGGCGCCTTCCTCAGCACGGTGATCACGTTCGTGCTGACGGCCGCGATCGTCTACTTCCTGGTCATCCTGCCGGTGCACCGGCTGTTCGCCCGCCGGGCGCGCGGCGAGGAGCCCGGCCCCGTCGGACCGACGGAGCTGGAACTGCTGGTCGAGATCCGGGACCTGCTCCGCGCGCAGCAGGTGGGGACCGGCTGGAACGGCCCTTCTGCAAGGTCCCGCCGCGAGCCAGCGAGTGGCGGGGAGCAGGAGGGTCCTTGATCAGTCGCTGCCCCAGTGCGGCGGCCGGTCCTCGAGGTAGCGCCGATCGGCCTCGGCGCCGTCGGCCGGGCGCTCCCCCCAGCCCACGTCGCTGTCGTCCGCCGCCCGGTCCAGCCGCAGCGGTCGCGCGGGCGGCCGGGCCGGTGCCTCGGCGGGGAGCGGCTGGCCGAGCCCCTCGAGCACCTCGGCTGCGGGGAGCGCGGCGAGCACCGCACCCGGCACCGCGAGCTTGGCGCCGCGGGTGCCCGAGCCGACGACCACGAGCTCGGCCGCCGCCACCGCCGCGTCGACGAGGACCGGCCAGGTGGCGGGCAGCCCGACCGGGGTGATGCCCCCGTAGGCCATGCCGCTCTCGGCCACCGCGACGTCCTGCGGCGCGAACGACGCCTTGCGGGCGCCGAGGTGGCGTCGCACCAGCCCGTTGACGTCGGCGCGGGTGGTGGCGAGGACCAGGCAGGCGGCCAGCGTCGTCTCCCCGGCGCGGCGGGCGGCGACGACGACGCAGTTGGCCGAGGCGGCGAGCGGCACCCGGTAGGCCTCGGTGAAGGCGGCGGTGTCGGCGAGGTCCTCGGCGATCTCCGCGACCCAGGCCGGCCCGGCCAGGGCGGGCAGCGCGGCGGCGACCGGCGGGGCCAGGAGGTCGGGGCGCCCGGCGGCCGGCAGCCAGCGCAGCGAGCCGAGGACAGGGGCAGCGGGGTCGGGCATGCCCCGATCCTGCGGCACGGCGTCGGCGCGCCGCAGCCGGGTCCCGTGGCGGGATCCCGGCGACGCGTGGCCGGTACCCGGCTGTCGGCCTGCCCGGGCGCGCGCCAGGATGGCGCCATGATCGGTCAACTGCACTCCGTCGTGATCGACGCGCCCGACGCACACGCCCTGGCCGGCTTCTACGCCGACCTCCTCGGCATGCAGATCAGCCGGGGCGGGCCCGGGGACGACTGGGTCGTCGTCACCGGCGCCGGGTACCGGCTGGCCTTCCAGCAGGCGCCGGACCTGCGGCCGCCGGACTGGCCGGACCCCGAGCACCCGCAGCAGTTCCACCTCGACGTCCGGGTCGCCGACATCGAGGAGGCCGAGCCGAAGGTGCTGGCCCTGGGCGCCCGGAAGCTGCCCGGCGGCGGGGGCGACTTCCGGGTCTACGCCGACCCGGTCGGCCACCCCTTCTGCCTGGTGTGGGACGCGTGAGCGGTCCCCCGGTGGACCCGACGGCGGCGGCCGGCGCATTCGTCTCGGCGATGAGGTTCCACGTCGCCGAGGCCACCGGCACGCGGGTGACCGGGCACGTCGATCTCGGGCCCGACCAGCACACGCCGTGGGGCGTCGTGCACGGCGGGCTGTACTGCTCGGTCGTCGAGTCGGCGGCCAGCATCGGGGCCAGCCTCGCGGTGCGGGACCGCGGGCAGTTCGCCGTCGGCGTCAACAACAACACCGACTTCCTCCGCTCGATGACCGGCGGCCGGGTCGACGTCGTCGCGGAGCCGGTGCAGCAGGGGCGCACCCAGCAGCTGTGGCAGGTCGCCCTCACCCGGGAGGACGGCGCGCTGGTCGCCCGCGGGCAGGTGCGGCTGCAGAACGTGCCGCTGCCCGCTTAGGCCAGCACCGCCGGGTCGAGCACGACCTGGAAGAGCGCACGCGGGTCCTGGAGGGTCGCGGGCGGCCGGGCCGCCGCCCGCGGCACCACCCGGTCGAAGCGGGCCGGGCGGCGGTGCGGCAGCAGCTCCCGGCCCTGGAACAGGTACTCCCCCACCACCTCGCCGAGGAGCAGCCCGGCGCCGTGCTCGATCGGCAGCGCGACCGGATCACCGGGCCTCATCTCGTCGAGGAAGGCCGACAGCTGGCGCAGGTCCTTGGCCGGGCGGCGACCCGAGATCTCCTTGGACAGCGCCCGCAGCTCGGTGGGGTCCAGCCCGGTGGCGTCGACGTCGATGCCCGACTGGACGCCGAGCCCGACGACGCCCGCCGCCAGGCAGGCGCCCAGCTCGTTGTGCGCGCGCGGCCGGACCACCCACACCCGCACCCCGTCGGGCTCCGGGGTCGGGGGGACGTCGTCCGGCCCCGGCCATACGTAGGGCAGGTCGTCGGGCTCGGGGCCGAAGAGCTCGGTGAAGCGGGCCCGGTAGAACTCCGGGTCCTTGGCGATCAGGTTCGACCGGTGCGAGCGGTGCAGCTCCTCGTCCCCCACCCAGGAGGGCAGGAGGCCGGCCGCCGCCAGCTCCGCCTGCGGCACGCCGACGACGTCGGGCGCGAACTCACCGATCAGCGTCTCGGTGGTGTCGGCGAAGCCGCGCTCGCGCCAGACCCGGACCATGGCCAGGCCGTAGGCGACCAGCGCCGGTGTCCGGCCGCGCCACATCGCGACGACGGGGTGGCTGGCCCAGCCGTAGTCGGGCAGCTCGAGCGCGCGCAAAATCTGCAGCGTCTCCACCCGCTGCTTGCCCAGCCGCGGCGAGTCGAGCAGCCGCGCGCTCTCCTCGAAGTCGGCCACCGGCACGAAGGTCTGCATCGCGGCGGTTCCTGCCCCTCCGAGCAGGTGGTGAATCTTCGATCCTGGTCGGCCTCCTGCAGGGACCCGCTGCGAGCCTGCGAGCAGTGGGGGCAGGGAGGTCCTTCCTCAACCGCCGAGCGGCCGCAGCGCCGCCGACCGGCTCATCCCAGCCGGCCGGCCAACTCGGGCAGGACCACGCCCAGCGGAGCGTCGACCTTGAGCGTCGCCTTCGCATCGCCCCGGGTGGGCCCGGAGTTCACGATGGCGACGGGGATCCCCCGCTTGGCGGCGTGGATGACGAACCGGTAGCCGCTCATCACGGTCAACGACGAGCCGAGCACCAGCAGCGCCCGCGCGTCGTCGACCAGCGCGAAGCAGGCATCGACCCGGTCCCGCGGCACGGTCTCGCCGAAGAACACGACGTCGGGCTTGAGCGGGCCGCCCCCGCACGCCAGGCAGCCGACCATCACGAACCCGTCGAGCGCCTCGTCGGGCAGCTCCGCGTCGCCGTCGGGGTTGACCTCGTCGACCGGCTCGGGGCGGAACCCGGGATTGGCCGCCCGCAGCCGCACGTCGAGGTCGGCGCGGGAGGCGACGTCCCCGCAGGCCAGGCAGACGGTGCGGTCCAGCCCGCCGTGCAGCTCCAGGACGTCGCGTGCCCCGCCGGCCTGGTGCAGCCCGTCGACGTTCTGGGTGATCACCTCGGCCACCGCACCGGCCCGCTGCAGCGCGGCGACGGCCCGGTGCCCGGCATTGGGCTGCGCCCCGGCGATCTGCCGCCAGCCGACGAAGCTGCGCGCCCAGTAGCGGTGCCGTCCGCGGGGGTCGCGGGTGAACGTCTGGTACGTCATCGGGGTGTGCCGGCGCAGCGACCCGGTGGCACCCCGGTAGTCGGGGATGCCGGAGTCGGTGGACAACCCGGCGCCGGAGAGGACGACGGTCCCGCCGCCGCCGAGCAGGCCGACGAGCTCGGGGAGGCCCTCGACGGTGGAGGTCGCTACGGTCACCCCGCCATCGTCCCTGCCGCGCGGCGGATGCGCCGCCGGCCCGATCGAGGAGGCCGACCGTCGTCCCCACGCCGACCCCCCGGACCACCGACCGCCGCGAGCCCGCACGTCGCCGGAGCACCGCGTGACCGGCTGGTGGTGGGACGTCATCGGCCTGGCGATCGTCGCGTTCGCGGTCGTCGACGAGGCGCGGACGACGCTGGCGGTGGCCAGTGGCCCGGGCCCGCTCACCCGGCTGATCACCGACGCGGTGTGGCGGCTGGCCCGGCGACCGGCGGTGGCGGAGGCGGCTCCGGTGCGCTTCGTGGGCGGCCCCGGCGTCGTCCTCGTCGCAGCGACCCTCGGCGCCTGGTTCAGCCTGCTCTGGCTCGGCTGGTCGCTGGTCTTCCTCGGTGACGAGGACGCGGTCGTCGGCGCGTCGAGCGGGGCGCCGGCGTCGGTCTGGGAACGGTTCTACTTCGCCGGCTACAACGTCGCCACCCTGGGCAACGGCGGCTACCAGCCCGCCGGGGCCGGCTTCCAGCTGGCCACCATGGCCGCCGCGCTCAGCGGGATGCTGCTCATCACGCTGGGCGTCTCCTACCTGACCTCGGTGATCTCCGCCGTGGTCGGCAAGCGGAGCTTCGCCTCGCAGATCACCGGGTTCGGGAACACCGGCACGGAGATGGCCACGGGCCTGGTCGCGGCGGGGACGGCGCTCCCGGCGGTGGTGCCCTTGTCGTCGCTGTCCGCGACCTTGGCGACGCTGGGGCAGCAGCACCGGGCGTACCCGCTGCTGCACGCCTACCGGCCGCGGACGCCCGAGCTCGGCACCGCCCCCGCCGTCGCGGTGCTCCTGGACGCGACCCTGGTGCTGTCGTCGGCGGCCGACCCGGCCGGCCGGCTCCCCGCCGGGCTGCGCCGGTCGGTCGTCTCCTCCGTGCAGCAGTACGTCGACCACGCCCCCGCGACCGGGAGCGAGCGCACCCGGACGGCGCCGCCGCTGGACGCCGCGGGGATCGGCCGGGCCGGGCTGGGGGTCGACCCGGCCCAGCTCGCCGCGCTGACCGCGGAGCACGCCCAGCTGCGGGACCAGCTGGCCCGCCGGATCGGGGCGGCCGGTTACCGATGGCCCGGCGGTGACCACGCGTCGTCCTGACGGACGGCGGTTCGGGGCTCAGCCGGCGGCGACCGCTTCCTCGAGCCGGGCCAGCATCGCGTCCTGGATGCGGGCCAGGCCCTTGGGGGCGAAGGTGCGCTCGAAGAACCCGCCGATGCCGGTGGCACCGGTCCACGTGGTGCGGGCCCGGACCGTGCTGACCCCCGCGTCGGCGGCGGAGACGGTCCAGGTGGTCACCATGCTGGAGTTGGTGTCGGTCTCCACGAGCGCCCCGTCGGAGGTCTCGGTGACGACGACGTCCTGCTCGCGCACCCGCTTGGAGGTGGCCTGCAGGCGCCAGTGGACCTTCGTGCCGGCGCCCTGGCCGCCGGCGTCCACGCGGTACTCGCTGTACTGCTCGGGGAGCACCGCGGGACGGGTGACGGCGTAGTCGGCGAGCGCGGCGCGGACGACGTCCGCCGGTGCGCGCAGGACACGTTCGGTGGTGGCGACGACCTGACCCATGCACCCATCCTGCCCGCCGGCCGACCGGCTACGCCTGCCCCTCCTCGGTGTTGAGGTAGGAGCAGCGGAAGCGGGCGCCGGCCATCGCCTCGGTGAAGCGTGCCTCCCACATCGGGTCGTCCGCCGGGAAGCTGTCGAACACCCGCTCCTCGAGCACCTCCGGGTGTCCGTCGGGACCCGGACAGCTGCGGCGCAGCAGCACCCGCGTCATCCCGTCCACCTCGTCGTGGGCGGCGTGCCAGTGCGCTGCGGCGACCGCCCGCGCCCGCCACTCCCGTTCGCGCCCGGGCAGCAGCCGGCCGGCGGCCGGCCACGGCTGAGGCGTCGAGACGATCCAGACGACGATCCCGGCCAGCAGCAGGAGCAGCAGTGCAGCCGCCAGGACGCCGACCATGCCCAGCACGGTAACCCCGCGAGCGGCCGCCCGGCCGGTTCCGCTGAGCCGCTCCGGCTCAGCCGGCGACGGCCTGCGGCAGCGCCACGGCCGCGACCCGTTCCTCGGTCGCCGGAGAACGCACCGGGGGAACCTAACGCCGACTCCGGCCGCCCGCCGCCCCGGCCTCGTGGCCCCCGGGTCAGATCTCGACGGGAGCGGCGGTCAGGTCGTGCGCCCCGCAGGTGCAGCCGTTGCGGGCGGAGAGCACCAGCGAGACGGCGTGCGCCCGGTCGCGGGCGCCGAGCTTGCGCAGGATCGCCTTCACGTGCGACTTCACCGTGTCCTCGGAGATGAACAGGTTCTCGCCGATCGTGCGGTTGGACTGGCCCAGGACGAGCTCGTCGAGGACGTCGGACTCCCGGCGGGTCAGCGGCACCGCGGGGGTGAGCTCGCGGGCGACCGGGGCGGCCGCGCCCGGCTCCACCCGACGGATCTGCGGGTCGACGACGGTGCGACCGGCGCGGGCGGCCAGCACGGCCCAGCCGAGCAGCGTGGCGGAGGTGTTCATCAGCAGGTAGCCGCGGATGCCGGCGGCCAGTGCCTCGTTGACCACGGCCGGGTCCTCGGACGTCGCCACGGCGACGATCGCCGTCCGCGGGAAGCGGCGGCGCAGGTCGCGGCAGGCGGTCAGCGTGGCGCTGCGCCCGGAACCGAGCTCCACGACCACCGCGTCCGGGCGGGCGGACTCGGCCAGCACCAGGGCGCGGCGGGGCTCCCCCGGCGCACCGACGACCTGCATGCCGGCGGTCTCGTCGATCATGCCGACGAGACCTCGGCGCAGGACGGGTGCGTCGGCGAGGACGAGAACCCGGGTGACGCCGGCACTGGGGATGGACACGCTAGTTGCTCCGCTCACGTTCGGTGACGACCTGACGTGACCTCCATCGACCGGGTGAACGCACTGCTTGAGCACCACACCGTCTGCCGGCACGTGCCTGGGTCGGCAGACACCACCGAGCGGCTGCGCCCCCGGTCCCGTGCGGAGCCGACCGGTGCGGTGGTCGCCCGTCGCGGCGCGGTGCCATCGTGCCGCCGGCCGTCCCGGATCCCGCGGACTGCGGGAGTCCCGGATCCCGCGGACTGCGGGAACAGGGACGCCGCAGCCGCGGGCCCAGGGCGCGGGTGGCGCGCCGTCAGTCCGTGACCACCAGCTCCGTCGTGTTGGTGGCGCGGTCCCAGGTGATGTAGCCGTTCTGGAAGTCGCTGCGCCGACCGCCGGGCACGTCGTACTCCCCGCTGACCGGGTAGCCCAGCGGCCCCATCTCCCAGCCCGAGCGCTCCCAGCGGTCCCGGATCTCCCCGTACACCTCATGCGCCCCCGTGCTCGGCGACCAGTAGATCGAGCCGCCGCCGTAGCCCCCGGCGAAGTGGTTGTACCGGCCCTCACCGTCCGCGGTCCCGAGCTCCCCGGTGATCGGGTAGCCCAGCACGCCCTGCTCCCAGCCCAGCTCCTCCCAGCGGTCCCGGATCTCCCCGTACGTCTCGTGCGCACCGGTGCTCGGCGACCAGTGGATCGAGCCACCGCCGTAACCCCCGGCGAAGGCGTTGTACCGGCCCA
>NZ_JBJHAL010000032.1:0-50949 GCF_054050995.1 Blastococcus sp. SYSU DS1021
CCCCCCCCCCCCCCCCCCCCCCCCCCCCCCCCCCCCCCCCCCCCCCCCCCCCCCCCCCCCCCCCCCCCCCCCCCCCCCCCCCCCCCCCCCCCGCGCCCCGAACTGCTCCACCCGGATGTCCGCCGCCGGGATGCCCAGGGTCTCCAGCAGCCGGGTGGCCGCGCCGGCGAACGCGGCCGAGCCGCAGACGAAGGCCGTCTGACCCGGCTCCCACAGCGGCACGAGGTCCGCGGCGGTGAGCCGGCCGGCGGGCCGGATGCCGTGCGGCTCCCGCGTGGTGACGACCAGCGCGCCGGCGGCGAGCAGCTCGTCGGCGTAGGGCAGCAGCTCCAGCGTCCGGACCGAGACGGCGATCCGGAGCCGGTCGGCGCGTCCCAGCGCCCGGGCGGTGCGCAGCATCGACACGAACGGGACGACGCCGGTGCCGCCGGCGACCAGCAGCGCCGGGCTCTCCGTGTCCCACACGAACCAGCCACCGATGGGGCCGCGCACCTCCAGCACGTCGCCCGGCTCCACGACGTCGGCCAGGTGGGTGGAGACCTCGCCGTCGTCCAGCCGTTCCACGAACAGCTCCACCAGCGGATCGCCGGGCGCGGAGGCGACCGAGTAGGAGCGCTGCGCGGTGTACCCGTCGGGGGCGGTGAGCCGGACCACGTAGTGCTGCCCGGGCAGGTGGTCGACCCGGTCGGCGACGTCCAGCCGCAGCTGCACCGAGCGCGGCACCGGCCGACGGACGCCGGCGACGGTGGCCGTCCGCCAGCCACCGGCAGGGGCACCGGGGACCCCGGCGCCGAGCACGACCGGGTCCGGGGCCTCAGTCACCCTGGTACCGCTGCTGCCGCCACGGGTCCCCGCGGTCGTGGTAGCCGTTCTGCTCCCAGAAGCCCGGCTGGTCACGGGCCAGCAGGGTCAGCTTGCTGATCCACTTGGCGCTCTTCCAGAAGTACAGGTGCGGCACCAGCAGCCGGACGGGACCACCGTGCTCCGGGGTCAGCGGGCGACCGTCGAAGTCCCAGACCAACCACGCCTTGCCGCCGGTGACGTCGGCCAGCGGCAGGTTGGTCGTGTAGCCGGTCTTCGACGTCGCCATGACGAAGTGCGCCTCGGCGGTCGGCCGGGCGGCATCGAGCAGCGTGTCGACGCTGACGCCGGAGAACCGGGTGTCGAACTTCGACCAGGTCGTGACGCAGTGGATGTCGCCGCGGTACTCCGACGGCGGCAGCCGGTGCGCCTCCTCCCACGACCACGTCGTCGGCGACTCCACCTTCCCGTCGACGGTGATGCTCCAGGTCTCGGGTGAGATGCGCGGGGTCGGCTCGGCGGTCAGCACCGGCCAGTCGGCGCCGACGTCGTACTGGCCGGGCGGCAGCCGCGGGTCGCGCTCGCGGCGGCGGCCGAGGAATCCACGGGTGGGGGTGGGCACGAGGACACGATCCCCCACCGGAGGCGCCTGGACCACCACCGCGCGCCCCCGACGTGCACGGATGCCGGGAGCCTCCCCTCCGACCTGCGGTGAGGGTCGCCTTACATGAGCCGTGTCACCTCGTGTTGGCTTGGTGGCAAGCACCGTGTAGTCCTAGCGTGGGGACTTGTGGTGACGGTGGAGCACACTCAGCGCAGGACCCCGAAGGTGGCGAAGACCAACTCGGTCTTCAAGAAGGCCGTGATGGCCGTCAGCGGCATCATCATGGTGCTGTACCTGATCGCGCACGTGATCGGGAACCTGAAGGCCTTCTCCGGCGCCGAGGCGTTCAACTCGTACTCGGGCTGGATCCGGACGGTCGGCAACCCGGCGCTGCCCGGGCAGACCACGCTCTGGGTCATCCGGATCGTGCTGCTGGTCGCCGTCGTGGCGCACTTCTGGGCCGCCGTCTCGCTGTGGCGCCAGGCCAAGCGTGCGCGCCCGTCGGGCTACGTGACCAAGAAGGCCACCGCCCAGAGCTACGCCTCGCGGACGATGCGCTGGGGCGGCGTGATCGTCGGCGCCTTCATCATCTACCACGTCCTCGACCTCACCCTGGGTGCGGTGAACGCCGAGGGCTTCGACAGCACGCCGTACGACCGGCTCGTCGCCAGCTTCCAGAACCCGTTCGTCACGATCTTCTACGCCATCTCGGTGATCCTGCTGGGCATGCACCTGCGGCACGGCATCTGGAGCGCCACGCAGACCTTGGGCCAGAGCAACCGGCGCCGCGAGAAGACGGTCAGCCTGTTCGCCCTCGGGTTCTCGACCGTCCTGACCCTCGGATTCCTGCTGGTGCCGTTCTCCGTCCTCTTCGGGCTCATCGACTAAGGAGCTCCCCCAGATGCCTCTCGAGCTGTTCACCGTCGGCGAGCCCATCGCCGACACCAAGGCCCCCACCGACGTCCCGATCGGCGAGCGCTGGAGCGAGCGCAAGTTCCGCGGCCGCCTGGTCAACCCCGCCAACCGCCGCAAGATGACGATCATCGTCGTCGGCACGGGCCTGGCCGGTGGCTCCGCCGCCGCCACGCTGGGCGAGGCCGGCTACAACGTGAAGTCGTTCTGGTACCAGGACAGCCCGCGCCGCGCGCACAGCGTCGCCGCGCAGGGCGGGATCAACGCCGCCAAGAACTACCGCAACGACGGCGACAGCGTGCACCGGCTGTTCTACGACACGGTCAAGGGCGGCGACTTCCGCTCGCGCGAGAACAACGTGCACCGCCTCGCCGAGGTCAGCGTCAACATCATCGACCAGTGCGTCGCCCAGGGCGTCCCCTTCGCCCGCGAGTACGGCGGCCTGCTCGACAACCGCTCCTTCGGTGGCACCCAGGTCTCGCGCACCTTCTACGCCCGCGGCCAGACGGGCCAGCAGCTGCTCTACGGCGCCTACCAGGCGCTGGAGCGGCAGATCGCGGCCGGGACCGTCGAGGAGCACTCGCGCACCGAGATGCTCGACCTGATCGTCGTCGACGGCCGCGCCCGCGGCATCGTCGCCCGCGACCTCGTCAGCGGCGAGATCAGCACGCACTTCGCCGACGCGGTGGTCATCGCCAGCGGTGGCTACGGCAACGTCTTCTACCTCTCCACCAACGCCAAGGGCTCCAACACCACGGCGATCTGGCGGGCGCACAAGCGGGGCGCGTACTTCGCCAACCCCTGCTACACGCAGATCCACCCCACCTGCATCCCGGTCAAGGGCGACTACCAGTCGAAGCTGACCCTGATGTCGGAGTCGCTGCGCAACGACGGCCGCGTGTGGGTGCCCAAGGAGCGCGGCGACGACCGCGACCCGCGGGACATCCCCGAGTCCGACCGCGACTACTACCTCGAGCGCCTCTACCCCTCGTTCGGCAACCTGGTGCCCCGCGACATCGCCTCGCGCCAGGCCAAGAACGTCTGCGACGAGGGCCGCGGCGTGGGCCCGGGTGGGCTCGGCGTCTACCTGGACTTCGCCGAGGCGATCGAGCGCCTCGGGCGTCCGGCCGTCGAGGCCAAGTACGGGAACCTCTTCGACATGTACGCCCAGATCACGGGCGAGGACCCCTACGAGGTCCCGATGCGGATCTACCCCGCCGTGCACTACACGATGGGCGGGCTGTGGGTCGACTACGACCTGCAGTCGACGATCCCGGGCATGTTCGTGATCGGGGAGGCCAACTTCTCCGACCACGGCGCGAACCGGCTCGGCGCCTCCGCGCTGATGCAGGGGCTGGCCGACGGCTACTTCGTGCTCCCGTCGACGATCAGCAGCTACCTCGCCGACGGGCCGTTCGAGAAGGTCGACGAGAGCCACCCCGCCGCCGTCGAGGCGCTCACCGGTGTGCAGGAGCAGGTGCAGAAGCTGCTGAGCATCAACGGCAACCGCACCCCGGCGTCCTTCCACCGCGAGGTCGGCCAGCTGATGTGGGACCTCTGCGGCATGGAGCGCACGGACGAGGGCCTGCGCAAGGCCATCGACCGCATCCAGGAGATCCGCAAGGAGTTCTGGACCAACCTGAAGGTGACCGGCGACTGGCACTCGTTCAACCAGACGCTGGAGCACGCCGGCCGGGTCGCCGACTTCATCGAGCTCGCCGAGCTGATGTGCATCGACGCCCTGCACCGCCGCGAGAGCTGCGGTGGCCACTTCCGCGCGGAGAGCCAGACGCCCGACGGGGAGGCGCTGCGCGACGACGAGAACTTCGCCTACGTCGCGGCCTGGGAGTGGACGCCGGAGGGCCAGCCCCCGGTCCTGCACCGGGAAGACCTCGAGTACGAGTACGTCCACCTCGCCCAGCGGAGCTACAAGTGACAGCCACACACGAAGGCCCGATGCGCTCCAGCGTCGGCAACCCCGCGGCCGAGAAGCGCGGGATGAACCTGACGCTGCGCATCTGGCGCCAGCAGGGGCCGACGGCCAAGGGCAAGATGGTGACCTACAAGATCACCGACATCTCCCCCGACATGTCGTTCCTCGAGATGCTCGACGTGCTCAACGAGCAGCTGATCATGCAGGGTGACGACCCGGTCGCCTTCGACCACGACTGCCGCGAGGGCATCTGCGGCATGTGCGGCGTCATGATCAACGGTCAGGCGCACGGCCCGCAGCAGACGACCACGTGCCAGCTGCACATGCGTTCCTTCAAGGACGGCGACTCGATCGACATCGAGCCGTGGCGCGCCACCGCGTTCCCGGTGATCAAGGACCTCGCCGTCGACCGGCGGGCGTTCGACCGGATCATCCAGGCCGGCGGCTACATCAGCGTGCCCACCGGCACCGCGCCCGAGGCGCACGCGACCCCGGTGCCGAAGGCCGACTCGGACGCCGCGTTCGACGCCGCCACCTGCATCGGCTGCGGTGCCTGCGTGGCGGCCTGCCCGAACGCCTCCTCGATGCTGTTCACCGCCGCCAAGGTGACGCACCTGGGGCTGCTGCCCCAGGGCCAGCCCGAGCGCAACGACCGCGTGGTCAACATGGTGGCGCAGCAGGACCGCGAGGGCTTCGGCGGCTGCACGAACATCGGCGAGTGCTCCGCCTCCTGCCCGAAGGGCATCTCGATGGAGACGATCTCCCGGCTGAACCACGACCTGCTCGGCGCCCTGCGCGCCGGGGCGCGGCCGAAGAGCTGACCTCACCGCGCCCCCCTGGCGCGGAACTGCACGAGAGCCCCCCTCCGGACACCGGAGGGGGGCTCTCGTGCACTCCGAGGCCGCACGCCGGCTGGCACACTGCGCGCGTGCTGCCCACGACCGCCGAAGACCGCGTGGCACCCCCGACGGCGTCCCCGGTCCGCGCGCTGCTGCACGTCTTGCTGGCCGGCGGGCTCGGCATCCTGATGGCGGTCGTGGGCGCGCCCGTCGTCATCGCCTCGCTCTTCGGCGGCTGGACCGCCGTGGGCATCGCGGTCGCCGTGCTCACCGCCGTCGCCTGCGGGCTCGCCGTCGCCGTGGACCGCACCGCGGGACCGGGTGGCTGCGGCCGGCCCGGCTCGGTGCTGCGGGGCGTCACCCTGGGCGTGGTCGCGTCCGGTGCCGTCGTCGTGCTCGCGGGGGTGGCGCTGCGCCTGGACGTCGGCGACGGCGTGCCCGTGCTGCTCCGCTACGCGGCCGCCGGTCTGCCGTTCGCCGCGGTCGCCGGCCTGCAGTGGCCCGGCGTGGTCCGGATCGTCACGGCGGTGCTCCTCGCGGGATGCGCCGCGGCGGTCCTCGTGCCGCGCGGGACGGAGGCGGCCCAGGACGCCCAGCAGCAGCGGATCCTCACGGAGGTGGGCACCACTGACCACCCGTGGGTCACCGCGGTCGACGGCTACCGGGTCTCCGCGTCCCAGGCGACCGGCAGCCCGCTGATCTGGACGCGGCTGGAACGCGCCGACCACCGGGCCGACGCGGTGCTCTGGCTGTTCCGCGCCCAGCCGGTGGATCCCGCGGCGGCCGACCCGTGCGCAGCGACCTCGCTCTGGACGCCGGGCGGCGACCAGCCGATGACCTCCTGCACCGCCCTCGGCGACGGGCGCTGGCTGCGCTCGTCCGGGTACTGGCAGGAGCTGGTCCGCTTCGACCCCGACGTCCGGATCGGCGTGACGGCCGACCCGGTCGTCGCGCTGCCGGTGCTCGAGGCGGCGCTGGCCGCGGCTCGCCCGATGACCGAGGACGAGTACGAGACCTGGCTCGACGAAGGGCTCACGCCCGGCTGGTGAGCGGCGCCTGCTCCCGCTCGTCCAGCCAGCTCCACAGCTCGTCCGGCGGTAGCGGCCGGCTCAGGTGGTACCCCTGGACGACGTCGCAGCCCAGCTCCGCGAGGGCCGCGACCGTCGCCGCGTCCTCCGCGCCCTCCGCCACCAGCACCAGGCCCAGCGCGTGCGCCAGCTGCAGGGTGGAGGTGACGATCGAAGCCGCTCGGGCGCTCCCGGTCATCGCCGCGATGAACGTGCGGTCCAGCTTCAGCTCCGTGACCGGCAGCGCGGCGAGGTAGGCCAGGCTGGAGTGGCCGGTGCCGTAGTCGTCGATGGCCACGCCGACGCCGTCGTCCCGCAGCCGGCCGAGCACCCCGACGGCGCGCTCCCGGTCCTCCATCAGCAGGCTCTCGGTGACCTCGAGGACCAGGCTGCCCGCGGTCAGCCCGTGCGCGGCGAGCAGGCGGGCGACGTCGTCCGGGAAGGACTGGTCGACCAGGTTCGAGGGGCTGACGTTGACCGCCATGGTGAGCGACCGGCCCTGGTCGGCCCAGCGGCGGCACTGGGCCAGGGCCATGTCGACCACCCGGGCGGTCAGTTGGCCCATGAGCCCGGCCGACTCCGCCAGGTCGATGAACGCGTCCGGGTAGAGCAGCCCCCGCGTCGGGTGCTGCCAGCGGACGAGCGCCTCGACGCCTGCCACCGTGCCCGTGGGGAGATCGAGCTTCGGCTGGTAGTGCAGCACCAGCTCACCGGTCTCGAGGGCCCGCCGCAGCGCCGAGACGTCCTCCAGCCGGTGCCGACCGTGCCCGTCCCGGTCCTCGTCGTACACGGCGGCGCCGAGGCGGCCGGACTTCGCCGAGTACATCGCCAGGTCGGCCAGCTGCAGCAGCTCCGCGGCGCTGCGCGAGTGCTCGGGGCCCACGGCGACACCGACGGCGGCGTCCAGGCCGAGCTCCATGCCGGCGAGCCGGAACGGGCGCCGCAGGTGGTCGCGGAGGCGGTCGGCCAGGACGAGGGCGCCGTCGACGTCCAGGTCCTGGGCCAGGACGACGAACTCGTCCCCGCCCAGCCGGGCCAGCAGGTCACCGTCGCGCACCTGCGCCCGCAGCCGGGTGCCGACCTCCCGCAGCAGCGCGTCGCCGACACCGTGGCCCAGCGAGTCGTTGATCTCCTTGAACCGGTCGAGGTCGAGGACGAGGACGGCGAGCTCCTCACCGGCGAGGAGCCGCGTGTCCAGGGCGTCGAGCGCCTCGAAGACGCAGCGCCGGTTGGGCAGCCCGGTCAGCTCGTCGGTGCGCGCCTGGCGGCGGCTGTCGGCCAGCGCGCGGACGGCGCGGAAGGTGAGCGCGGTCCGCGCCAGGGCGGCGAGGACCGCGCCGAAGGCGAGCGCCCCCGTCATCGGGTCGCCGCCACGGAAGTACCCGTGGACGAGCAGCCCGACCGCGGTCAGGGTGCACACCGCGGGGACGAGCAGCGGCGCGCGGACCGCGGCGGGGTCGGAGATGCCCCCGGCGGGGGCGTGGCAGGCCGAGAACCCGAAGCACAGGAACGCCAGACCCCAGACCACGTCGAGCGCGCTGCCCACGGAGTACGTGTCGTGGGCGACCTGGTAGGCGTACACGGTGTCGCCGGTGACGAACAGCAGGAGCCCGGTGACGACCCACCACCAGCCGCCCCCGCCGCGCCGCCCGATGACGACCAGGCCGGCGGCCAGCAGGCTGAGCAGCAGCAGGTCACCCACCGGGTAGGCGATGCCGACGAAGGCGGCGCCGTGCCCGTCCGCCGCGGTGCGGAGCAGGTCCCCGAGGGCCAGGGACGCGGCCAGGGCCCCGGCGGTGAGCCCGGTGACCAGGCAGTCGAGCCAGAGGTCGGCCGTGAGCCGCCGCACCCGGCCGCGGATCATGAGCAGCAGCGCGAGGAAGGCCAGCGGGTAGAACCCCAGCTGGAGGGCGTCGGCCCACGACGGCCGGGGCACCGTCTCCAGCCCGCGGTAGTGCAGCTCGTAGACCGCGCCACCGAGCAGGTAGGCCCCGACCGCGCCGGCGAAGCAGAGCCACGCCCGGCGTGCGACCGAGGTCACGCGTGCCCGCAGCACGAGCACGACCGTGAGGGCGGCGAGGAAGACCAGCTTCCCGCCCGCGGCCAGGTACTCCCCGACGTACGGGATCCCGAGGGCGGCCATCACCAGGCAGAGCACCCAGGCGGCGGACGCGACGGCGGCCGTGACCCGCACGGCACGCAGCGCCCGGTCCGCGTCGCGCCCCCGCGTGCTCCCGGTGCGCCGCTCATCCATGACCGGACGATCGGCGCGGTACGAGATCGGCTGAAACGCAGCTCACGTCCCTCCTCCCCCGCCGGGGGGAGGCCGGGGCCGCGCCGGGAGCGTCAGGCGGGAGGCACCGGCGGGATGATCCGGTCGACGACGTCGGCCGGCATCAGCCCGGCCTTGCCGAAGCGGCTGGCCGCTTCGATGAACTGCGGCGCGGAGGCGGCAAGCTCGACGAGCATCGCCCGGGCGTCGTCCTCCCGGCCCGCGAGGGCCGCGACGACGGCCCGCCACATCAGCTGGTCGGGTTCGGTGACCGGGTCCATGGGGCGCAGCAGCTCCAGCTCCCGGTCGGCCGTGACGGGGTCCCCGTCGATGGCCTGCTGGAAGGCGCGGACGACGTCCTGGTAGCGGGCGCGGGTCACGGTCAGCTCGGCCAGGGCGCCCAGCGGGTCCGGGGAGTCGTCGACCCGCAGGTCGACCACCATGTCGTGCCAGGGACGCCCGGTCGTGGTCGCGCGGACGACCATGATCGCGGCCGACCGGCGTCCCCGGAAGTCACCGCCGGCCTCCTCCCCCGCCACCAGCGCGCTGAGCAGGCGCTGCGCGAGCAGACCGGCGGAGCCCTCGAACCGCTCCACCATCGCTTCCCACACCGCGGGCGAGCTCGCCATGTTGGCCAGCGCGACGCAGTTGTCGCCGACGAGGTGACCGGCGGCGTCGACGCAGCTGGTGCCCGTGTACACGGCGAAGTCGCCGGCGAGACCGAGGACGGCGACCTGCCGGCGCTCGGGCTGGGGGTCGACGCTGCTGAGCGCCGTCAGCACCTCCTGCGCGGTGAACCCGCCGCGCAGGAGGTCGAGACCGACGGAGCCGTACATGGGCTCGGCCATCGACTGCGTGGCGATGACCCCGTGCCCCGGGAGGGCGAAGGGGACGCTGTTGCCGACCGCGAAGGCCTGGGACTGGGTGGCGACGCCCATCTCCCCCGTCTCGGGGTCGCGGGCCACGATCGAGTAGGTCACCGCGGCGGCCTACCCGCGGCTCCCCGGGACCCGAAACCCCGGTGCGTCACAGTGCGCGGTCCCCCATGGCCTGGGCCAGGAGCTCCACCGACCGCAGCCGTCCGTCGAGGGACGCCGACTGGTGGGCGACGATCAGCTCGTCGGCGTCGGCCAGCTTCGCGAACCCCTCGAGGTGCTCGCGCACCTCGGCCGGGGTGCCGACGGCGGTGTGGGTCAGCATGGTGGAGACGTGCTGACCGGCTCCCTGCGCGAGCAGCTGGTCGGCCTGCTCGTCGGTGAGCGCCCGGCCACGGCCGAACAGGCCGACGGCCAGGTTCCGCCGGACGGCCTGCAGCTGCTCCTGCGCGGCCGCGGTGCTGTCGGCGGCGACGACGTTGACCCCGGCGATGACGTAGGGCTCCGCCAGCTGCTCGGAGGGCTTGAACTCCCGGCGGTAGGCGGCGACGGCCGGCTCGAGCATGGCCGGCGCGAAGTGCGAGGCGAACGCGTAGGGCAGCCCGAGCGCCGCGGCGAGCGTGGCGCCGAACATCGACGACCCGAGCACGTACAGCGGCACCCGCGAGCCCTTGCCGGGGATCGCGTCGACACCGGGCACCCGGCTCTCACCGGCCAGGTAGGCCTGCAGCTCGAGGATGTCCTGCGGGAAGCTGTCGGCCGAACGCGGGTCGCGGCGCAGCGCGTACATGGTGTTCTGGTCGCTGCCCGGGGCACGGCCCAGCCCCAGGTCGATGCGGCCGGGGTACATCGCGTCGAGCGTGCCGAACTGCTCGGCGATCGTCAGCGGCGAGTGGTTGGGCAGCATGACCCCGCCGGCACCCAGCCGGATGCTGCTGGTCTGCGCGCCGACGTGCGCGATCAGCACGCTGGTGGCCGACGAGGCGATCGAGGGCATGTTGTGGTGCTCGGCGTACCAGACGCGCGCGTAACCGTGCTCCTCCGCGCGCTGGGCGAGGGCCACGCTCGCGGCGATGGCGCTGTTCGCGGTCTCCCCGCGCGGGATGGGTGCCAGGTCGAGGACGGACAGGGTGATGCTCATGTGCGGTACGGGCCTTTCACGTCGGTTGCCTGGCGCAACGCCGCCGGCCCGCCGCACCTTCCCCTGCGCCCTGGGAGCGTTCCGGCCGCGCCGCGTGTCCTGCAGTGGCCGTGGAGCGCCGCGAACACCCCCAGAGCGTGGGTCAGCGGCTCTGCAGCGCGTCCAGCGCGACGGCCATCGCCGCCGCCACCCGGAAGTCCAGGCGGTCGTCGGGAACGGTCACCGTGTACTGGTCGCGCAGCGCGATCCGCTTCTCGCTGCTCATCACCAGCGCCCCGGTCCGGCTGTCGGTGAAGTCAAAGTGGAAGAGGAACGGCACCGGGATGCTGTCGAGGAACGGGATGAGGCCCCACACCCGGCGCAGCAGCGCGATGAACCGGTTGCGCTCCTGGCCGACGGCGTCGATGCCGGGCGCCGACAGATGCCAGGTGGAGCGCAGCAGGCTGGCGCCGAACGCCTTCCGGAAGTAGCCGACGGGCTGCCCGTGCTCGTCGAGGACGTCGTGCTCGGCGCCGACGTCCAGCCGCTGGCGGGCCTTGAAGGAGAACACCCGCCGGCTCTTGGACTCGTCGGCGAAGAAGGTGACCTCCTCCCGCAGCTTCATCCGCTTCTGCTCGGCGAGGGCGAGGAGCTGCCCTTCGCTGCCGTCGGGGTTCGCCGAGCGCACCTCGTAGCGGTTGACCATCATCGTGACCCGCTGCCGGACGAAGAACTTCGGCACGACCACAGGGGCCGGCTGGGGCGCGGGGGGAACGGTCACGACGGTGCTCCAACAGTGGTCGACGGCTGGGGTCGGCCCATCCTGTCGGATCGGCGCCCCTCGCGGGCCGGTGCCGACCGTCGGCCGGCCCGCGGGAGGGCGACCGGGCTCACCGCGGGGACGCCGCCCGCCCACCGGTGAGGACGTCGTGCAGCCGCTGCACCTGCCGCTCCAGAGGGCTGGGGTTCTCGTCGTCCCGCATCGGCCCCGCGGGCATCAGCACCCACAGCAGCAGGTAGACGAGGATGCCGGCACCACCGGCGACGGTCAGGCCGACGAAGCCGACCCGCCACAGCACGGCGTCGATGCCGGTGTACTCGGCGAGCCCGCCGCACACCCCGCCGGCCATGCGGTCGGTGGTGCTGCGCCGGAGCTCCGGTCGCCGCGGCGGGAGCTGCTGCCCGCCGTCGGGGGCGTCCGCGGGCGGAGGGAGGGGAACTGAGTTCGTCATGCCACGAGCCTGCGCGCGGCGCCGCCGGCGCGACATCCGGTGACACCCGGATCCGTCCCCGAGAACGGCGCTCGGGGTCTCCCCCGGCCGGACCTCACCGCAGCGGGAGCGGCGTCGTGTCGCCGTCCTCCCGCGGGCCGAGGATCCAGCGCTCCTCGAGGGCGATGGGCACGTCGTTGATGCTGGCCTCCCGCCGGCGCATCAGGCCGTCGGCGGCGAACTCCCAGTTCTCGTTGCCGTAGGAGCGCCACGTGCGGCCCTCGGCGTCCTGCCACTCGTACTGGAAGCGCACCGCGATGCGGTCGTCGGTGAAGGCCCACAGCTCCTTGCGCAGCGCGTAGTCCAGCTCGCGCTGCCACTTGCGGGTCAGGAAGTCCACCACCTGGTCACGGCCCCGCAGGAACTCGGCGCGGTTCCGCCAGACGGTGTCCTCCGTGTAGGCCTGCGCCACCCGGACCGGGTCGCGGGTGTTCCACGCGTCCTCCGCGGCGCGCACCTTCTGCTGGGCGGTCTCCAGGGTGAACGGCGGGAACGGTGGTCGGGACACGCGGTGCCTCCTCGGGCGCAGCGGCGGCCGCCTGCCGGCCACCGGGTGCCAGCCTGCCGGGGGTGCGGGCCCCCTCGCACGCCGGCCGATGAGTTCGCCGCGGCCGGCCCGTCTAGGTTCTCGACGACCGGTTCACCGAAGGAGATCCCGTGGGACGCATCGCCGCCGCCCTGTTCACCACCGTCGACGGTTCGGCCGAGCGCCCGGACCAGTGGCACGGGCCGTACTTCGACGAGGCGATGGGCGCGGCCATGGACCGGCACCTGGGCCGGTGCGAGGCCTACCTGATGGGCCGCGTCCTGCACGACCAGTGGGCCCGGTACTGGCCCGGCAACGACAGCGACGAGTTCGCCGAGTTCATCAACCCGGCCACCAAGTACGTGCTGTCGACGACGCTCCAGGGCTCCGACTGGGCCGGGACGACGGTGCTGCGCTCCCTCGACGAGGTGCGGGCGCTGAAGGAGCGCACCGCCGGCACCATCGGCATGTCCGGCAGCCTGACGACCGTGCGGTCGCTGCTGGAGGCCGGCCTGCTCGACGAGCTGGTGCTGCTGGTGGACCCGGTCGTGGTCGCCGGGGAGCGCCGCTGGACCGACGAGCTGGGCCGCACCCCGCTGGAGCTGCTGTCCTCGGAGGCCTTCCCGACCGGCGTCCTGCACCTGGTCTACCGGCCCGCCCGGAAGGGGTGAGACGCCCGGTCGCCGCCAGGTGTTCCGGACCGCGTCACCGGGCGGACACCTTCGGTGCCCACGCTGGCGCCATGACGGCGAGCCTCTTCGTGATCGGGATCCGGGTCGGCTGGATCGGGCGTGACGTCCGGTCGGACGACGCCGGGGCCGGTCGCGCGGACGACGTCGTGCACGCGGTCGCCAAGCCGGTGGTGGACGGGCTGGAGGCGTCGCTGTGCGGGCAGCTGGTGCGGGCGACCGCCGCGCAGGACTGGCCCACGCAGCACGGCACGGCGCGGTGCGGGGAGTGCGCCCGCCTCGCCGGCTGATCCCGGCGGCCGCGGTACGACTGTTACCGGGTCGCTCCCCTGCCGTGCGCGCGCTGCTCCCCCACGGGTCACCTTCCGGCCGGAGCCTGGTGCTGTCCGGACGGAGACGATCCAGGAGGAAGCCATGACCACGCCCGCAGCCAAGCCGCCGGCCACGTCCACCACCGAGCCGAAGAACCGCAAGCAGTCCGACGAGGACGCGGCCGGCACCGAGCCGACGACGCCGGAGCTCGACGAGCTGGCCCGTACCCGCGAGGAGGCCGAGGACCGGGCCCGGGAGCTGCTGGCCGCCCAGGTCCTGCAGGAGGCCCGCAACGGATCCCACGACGAGCGGGCCCGCCAGCTGGTCCTCGCCGTCCGCCGCGACCTCCTCGTGGAGCTGCGCGAGCAGGAGCAGGAGCAGGCCCGCCGGCAGCTCGCCGCGGCGGCGGACAGCAGCGAGGACGCCGTCGTCGGCCTCGTGCAGGGGGTGACGACGATCGTGCGCAGCTTCGTGCCCGCCGTGTTCGTCCGGCCGGAGGAGGTCATCGAGACCACCTACGCCCTGGCCGACCAGGGGCTGCGCGTGACCCGCCGGCTGGCGCTGACCCTGACCGAGAGCGTGCGCGGGCTCGTCACGACCTGACGGGACGCGCTCCGTCGGCGAGGGCCGCCGGGTCACCCCCCGGGCGCCCCTCGCCGACGCACGGGGTCCGGTCCACCGCCGCTGGGTGGCCTCCTCCCCTACTCTCCCGGCGTGCTCGATGCCCGCGAGAGCTCACGACCGGTCCGGGCCGACCGGTGGCGGTGGCCCGTGCGCACCCTGGCGGTCCTCGCCGTCGTGTGCTGGGCCGCCTCCTACAGCTGGCTCCTCGGGTGGACGCCGCCCACCCGGTGGCTCCACCCGACCGCGTCGCCGTGGCTGGTCATGGAGCTCGCGGCGGTGGCAGCCGGGGCGGCCGCGGTGGTCGGCGGCGCCGTGCTGGCCGGGCGAGGGAGCCCCGCCGGCCGGCGCACCGGGGTCCGGTCGGCGTGGCTGGGCGGCCTGGCGCTGCTCGCGACCGCCGCCGGTCTCGCCGTCGCCGTGTGACTCCGTGGACTTCCTCGCCCTGTCACACCGGCGGCGCGGCCGGTGTCTCCATGTCGTCGGATCGACACACCTGGAGGAGGAGACATGGCGAGCAGCACGCGGGTCCCCGCGACCGAGGTCACCGGCATCTACGGAGGCCTGGTGAAGGCGATGTGCCGGAGGATGTTCGGCCAGGTACCGGAGTCCGTCGGCGTGCTCTGGCACCACCCGGCCGTGGTCAAGGACCTGATGGGCCTGGGCCGCAAGGCCGACGCGTGGCACCGGCTGGACCCCCAGCTCGCGAACTTCGCGTCGATGGCCGCGGCCGCGGCCGTCGGGTGCAGGTTCTGCCTGGATCTCCACTACTTCATGACGCGCAACCGCGGGCTCGACGAGGCGAAGGCCCGCGAGGTGCCGCGCTGGCGGCAGTCGACGGTGTTCACGCCCCTGGAGCGGCGAGTGATGGAGTACGCCGAGGCGATGAGCCAGACGCCGCCGGCCGTGACCGACGAGCTGTCGGCCGCGCTGCTGACCGACCTCGGCGCGCCCGCGCTCGTCGAGCTGACCGCCCGGGTCGGCGCGATGAACCTCACGGCGCGGGCCAACGTCGCACTCGGCATCCGCTCACAGGAGTTCGCGGCGTCCTGCGGCCTGCCGCCGCTGGCCACCCCTTCGCGGGACGGCCTCACCCCGGCATGACCGACGACCCCTTCCCCGCCCACCGCGGCCTGCTCTTCACCGTCGCCTACGAGCTGCTCGGCTCGGCCGCCGACGCCGACGACGTGGTGCAGGAGACCTGGCTGCGGTGGGCCGAGGTGGACCCCGCGACGGTGCGGGACCCGCGCGCCTACCTGGTGCGGATCGTCACCCGGCAGGCGCTGAACCGGCTGCGGACGATCTCCCGCCGGCGCGAGGACTACGTGGGCGAGTGGTTGCCGGAGCCGCTGCTGACCGGCCCCGACGTCGCCGAGGACGTCGAGCTCGCGGAGAGCGTCTCGATCGCGGTGCTCACGGTGCTGGAGACGCTGGGACCGGTCGAGCGCGCGGTCCTCGTGCTGCACGAGGTGTTCGACGTGCCCTACGACGAGATCGCCGAGGCGGTGGGCAGGTCCAGCGCCGCGGCGCGGCAGATCGCGCACCGGGCCCGCGAGCACGTGGCGGCCCGGCGACCGCGGATGACGGTGAGCCGCACCGAGCAGCAGCAGGTCGTGGACCGGTTCCTCGCCGCGCTCACCGGTGGCGACGTGCAGGCGCTGCTGGACGTCCTGGCGCCCGACGTCGTCGTGGTCGCGGACGGCGGCGGTCTGGCGCCCGCCGCCCGGCGACCGTTCGCGGGCCGGGCGCGGGTGGCGAACGCGCTGTCCCGGTTCGCCGAGCTCGCGCCCGGCGTGCGGATCACCACCCCGCTGGTCAACGGGGCGGTCGGGGCGCGGATCGACCCCGGCGGCGAGTTCGACACCGTGGTCACGTTCGTCGTCGAGGACGGCCGGATCAGCCGCATGTACGCGGTTCGGAACCCGCACAAACTGGGCAGGCTCGACACGGTGGCCGAGCTGCGGCGTTGACCAGAGGTCCGCGGCCTGATCCTGGGGAGCGGACGTGGCGGGAACGAACGTGCTCATCGTGGGCGGCGGCAACGCCGGCATCTCCCTGGCGGCGCGGCTGCTCCGGGACGGGGTGGAGGACGTCACCGTCGTGGCGCCGTCCCCGGTGCACCGGTACAAGCCGCTGCTGAACTACGTCGCCGCGGGCGAGGCGTCGATGGCGGAGCTCGAGCGCCCGATGGCCGACGTCGTGCCGGACGGGTGCACGTGGATCCGCGACGCCGTCGACGCCGTCGACCCCGCCGCCATGACGGTGCGCACCCGCGGGGGCCGGACCCTGCACTGCTCGACCCTCGTGCTCTGCCCCGGCCTCGTGGAGGACTGGGACGCGACGCCGGGGCTGCAGCGGGCCTACACCGAGGGGTGGGCCGCGTCCTCGTACGTGCCGGGCAGCGCCCCGCTGGTGTGGCCGGGCGTGACGTCGCTGCGGGCCGGCTCCGTGGTCTTCACCGTGCCCCCGGAGCCGGCGTCCTGCGGGCCGACCGCGCTCAAGCCGCTGTTGATGGCGTGCGACCACTGGCGGCGCGCCGGCGTGCTGGACGACCTGCAGGTCCGCCTCGTGCTGCCGGCGGCGGCGGGGACCGGCATCCCGGAAGCGGACCGGTACCTGGAGGACGTGTTCGCCGGCTACGGCATCGAGGTGCTGCGCGAGTCACGGATCGAGCGGGTGGACGGCGACCTGCACTCGGTCACGATCACCTCTTCGAGCGGCCGGCGGGTGCTGGAGGACGTCGCGTTCGCGCACGCCGTCCCGCACTACCGGGCGCCGCGCTGGATCGCCGACGCCGGCCTCGCCGTCGATGCCTCCCCCGGCCTGGTGGACGTCGACCCCGGGACGCTGCGGCACCGCCGGCACGGGTCGATCTGGGGCCTCGGCGACGCCGCCGACCTCGCCACCCGCCCGTCGGGGGGCGCGCTGCGGAAGCAGGTGAAGGTGCTGAGCGAGAACCTGTCGGCCGCCGCGACGGGCAAGCCGATGCAGCAGTACAACGGCTACACGGTCATGCCGATCACCGTGACGCGCCGGAAGCTGATGCTGAACGAGGTCGACCGCGACAACCGGTCCCAGCCGTCGGTGCCCTTCCTCGACCCGTTCGTGCCGCGACGCTGGCAGTGGCTGTTCGACCGCTACGGGCTGCCGCAGGTCTACTGGCACCGCATCCTCCGCGGCCGGGTCTGACCCCGTCCTGAAGGTCCTCGACAGGGCCCGCGCCCCATGTCGAGAATCCGAGCGCGGCTCCGTCCCCCGGGTGCGAACGGCCAGAATGGGCCGTACCTCACCAGGGAGAACACCATGGCCAAGTACCTGCTGCTCAAGCACTACCGCGGCGCGCCGGCGGCGGTGAACGACGTCCCGATGGAGAAGTGGACGCCGGAGGAGATCTCGGCCCACGTGCGGTACATGCAGGAGTTCGCCGAGCGGCTGGAGGGCACCGGCGAGTTCGTCGACGGGCAGGCGCTCGCGCCCGAGGGCACGTGGGTCCGCTCGGACGGCGAGGGGCGGCCGCCGGTCACCGACGGCCCGTTCGCGGAGACGAAGGACCTCATCGCCGGCTGGATGGTGATCGACGTCGACAGCCACGAGCGGGCGGTGGAGCTGGCCGGTGAGCTCTCCGCGGCTCCTGGCGCAGGTGGGGAGCCGATCCACGAGTGGCTGGAGCTGCGCCCCTTCCTGACGGCGCCGCCCACCGTCACGGAGTGACCGCACCGGTGGACGAGACCCTGCTCCGGGCGCTCATCCCCACCGTGATCGGGATCCTCGGCCGCCGCGGAGCCGACTTCGCGGCGGCCGAGGACGCCGTCCAGGAAGCGTTGGTCGAAGCCGTCCGGGTGTGGCCGGACGACCCGCCGCGCGACCCGCGGGGATGGCTGGTCACGGTGGCCTGGCGCAAGTTCCTCGACGCCACCCGCGCCGAGTCCTCCCGGCGGCAGCGCGAGCTGCGCGTCGAGGCCGAACCGCCGCCGGGGCCGGCCGAGGTCCTGGACGATTCCCTCCGGCTCCACTTCCTGTGCGCCCACCCGTCCCTGACCCCGGCCTCGGCGGTCGCGCTCACGCTGCGCGCGGTCGGCGGCCTCACCACGCGGCAGATCGCCCAGGCGTACCTCGTGCCGGAGGCGACCATGGCGCAGCGGATCAGCCGGGCCAAGCGGACCGTGTCGGGCGTCCGGTTCGACCAGCCCGGGGACATCGCGACCGTGCTGCGGGTCCTTTACCTGGTCTTCAACGAGGGCTACTCCGGCGACGTCGATCTCGCCGCGGAGGCCATCCGCCTCACCCGGCAGCTCGCCGCCGTCAGCGACCACCCCGAGGTGTCGGGGCTGCTGGCGCTCATGCTGCTGCACTCCGCGCGCCGCCCGGCACGAACCCGCCCCGACGGGAGCCTCGTGCCCCTGGCCGAGCAGGACCGCACCGCGTGGGACACCCGGTCGATCACCGAGGGCGTCGAGGTGCTGCAGGCCGCGCTGGCCCGCGACCGGCTGGGTGAGTTCCAGGCGCAGGCCGCGATCGCCGCGCTGCACGCCGACGCACGCACCGCCGGGGAGACCGACTGGGTGCAGATCGTGGAGTGGTACGACGAGCTGGTGCGGCTCACCGGCAGTCCGATCGCCCGCCTCAACCGGGCCGTCGCGGTCGGCGAGGCCGACGGTGCGCGGGCCGGTCTGGCCGCCCTGGCCGAACTGGACCCCTCGCTCCCCCGCTACTCCGCCGTCGCGGCGTACCTGCACGAGCGCGACGGCGACCCGGCGACGGCGGCGCGGCTCTACGCCGAGGCCGCCCGGGCCGCCCCGAACCTGCCCGAGCGCGACCACCTCACGCGGCAGGCGGCCCGGCTCAACGCCCGACCGGGCTGACGAGGGGTTACCGCTGCTGCCGGCGGGCGACGAGGACGAGGCCGCCCACCAGGATCACGAGGGGCGCCCAGCCCGGCAGGCCGAAGGGCCCGACGATCAGCTGGATCACGAAGATCGCGAGCTGGAAGGCGACGATGAAGCCCACCAGGAGCAGGATCCCGAAGAGCAGCGGCCGTTCCGCCTGCAGCTGTCGCAGGTAGTCCATCAGGTCTCCTCGGTCGTGGGGCACCCCGGCGACACCGGCCATCGGGGACATCGACACCAGAACGTTGCTCCTGTAACCCCTGTTCCGCGCGTCCACCGTGGGGTGCGCCCGGAGGTCACACGTTGAAGCGGAACTCCACGACGTCGCCGTCGGCCATGACGTAGTCCTTGCCCTCCATGCGCACCCAGCCCTTGCTCTTTGCCTCGGCCATCGACCCTGCCTCGACCAGCTGGTCAAAGCTGACGATCTCTGCCTTGATGAAGCCGCGCTGGAAGTCGGTGTGGATGACCCCGGCAGCCTGCGGGGCGGTCGCGCCGACCGGGATCGTCCAGGCGCGCGACTCCTTGGGCCCGGCGGTGAGGTAGGTCTGCAGCCCCAGGGTGCGGAAGCCGACCTTCGCCAGCTGGTCCAGCCCGGGCTCGCTCTGCCCGATCGACTCGAGCAGCTCGGCGGCCTCGTCGGCCGGCAGCTCGATCAGCTCCGACTCGGTCTGCGCGTCGAGGAAGATCGCCTCCGCCGGAGCCACCAGCGCCCGCAGCTCGTCGAGCTTCTCGCTGTTCGCGAGCTCGTCGGCGTCGACGTTGAACACGTAGAGAAACGGCTTGGTGGTGAGCAGCGTCAGCTCGCGCAGCGGCTCGGGGTCGACGCCGGCGGAGAAGAGGGTCTTCCCCTCGTCCAGCACCTTCTGCGCGTCCTGGGCGGCGGACAGCAGCGCGGCGCGCTCCTTGTCCTTCTTCGCCTCCTTCTCCAGCCGCGGGATCGCCTTCTCCAGCGTCTGCATGTCGGCCAGCACGAGCTCGGTGTTGATCGTCTCGATGTCGTCCGCCGGGCTCACCTTGCCCTCGACGTGCACGACGTCGGGGTCGCTGAAGACCCGGATCACCTGGCAGATCGCGTCGCTCTCGCGGATGTTCGCCAGGAACTTGTTGCCCAGGCCCTGACCCTCGCTGGCGCCGCGCACGATGCCGGCGATGTCCACGAAGGACACCGTCGCCGGGATGATCTTCTGCGAGCCGAAGATCTCCGCGAGCTTCTCCAGCCGCGGGTCGGGCACCCCCACCACGCCGACGTTCGGCTCGATCGTCGCGAACGGGTAGTTCGCCGCGAGGACGTCGTTCTTGGTCAGGGCGTTGAACAGGGTCGACTTGCCGACGTTGGGCAGGCCGACGATCCCGATGGTGAGGCTCACGGGAGCTCAGAGTACGGCCCCGGCGCACCGCCTCCGGACGCCCGACATCGTGGTGGCACCCGCGCGGCGGCGCCCACCACCGTGGGCCTCCCCGCCCTGATGAGGTCCGTGCTCCAGTTCCCCCCGCCGCCGGCCGACGACCGTGATGGATCGGTCGAAGGGATACAGCGTGGGCAAGCACCGCACGGACGCAGCTCGCGGCGGGTCCCTGCGGAGCGGCCGTGGTGCGGCCCAGGTCCAGGGCTGCCCCTCGGGGCCGATGACGATCCGGTCACCGCCCCGGCGAGGGCAGCAACCCGCGCTCCACCGCCACCAGCACCGCCCGGGTCCGGTCGTCCACCCCGAGCTTCGCGAAGACCCGCAGCAGGTGCGTCTTCACCGTCGCCTCGCCGATGAACAGCTGCCGGCCGATCTCGGCGTTCGTCAGCCCCCGCGCCACGCCCGCGAGCACCTCCAGCTCGCGCGCGGTCGGCGCCTCGGCGGCCGGGGCCCGCAGCCGCGAGACCAGCCGCGCGGCGACCGGCGGCGCCAGCACGGTCTCCCCGCGGGCCGCGGCCCGGACGGCGTCGGCCAGCTGCGGCAGTGGCGTGTCCTTCAGCAGATAGCCGGTCGCCCCCGCCTCCACCGCGCGCACGATGTCGGCGTCGGTGTCGTAGGTGGTCAGCACCAGCACGCGGACGTCCGGGTGCGCGGAGAGGATGCGCCCGGTCGCCGTGACGCCGTCCATCCGTGGCATGCGGAGGTCCATGAGGACGACGTCCGGCGCCAGCTCGGCCACCCGCGCCAGCGCCTCGGCCCCGTCGCCCGCCTCCCCGACCACGTCGAGGTCGGGCTGCGCGTCGAGCCACCCGACCAGGCCGCCCCGGACCACGGGGTGGTCGTCGACCACCACCACCCGGATCACCGCGCTGCCGCTCACGAGGCCGGCACCCACACCGTCACCCGCGTGCCCTCACCGGGCGCCGACACCACGTCGACCTCGCCACCGACCGAGGAGACGCGGTCGCGCAGCCCCTCCAGCCCCGCACCGCGCGCGCGGGACGGTTCGAAACCCACCCCGTCGTCCTCCACGTGCACCGACACCTGCCGCGCCCCCTCACCGCCGACGACCGACACCCGGATCACCACCGCCCGCGCCGCCGCGTGCCGGCGCACGTTGGTCAGCGCCTCCTGCGCTCCCCGGAGCAGGACGACCTCCTCGTCGCGGCGCAGCGCCAGACCGCCGTCCAGCGCCGACGTGTCCACGCGCACCGGGAGGCCGGTCTCGCGCCCGAACCGCTCGGCCAGGCGGGCCAGCGCCTCGACCAGGGTCGAGCCGTCCAGCGCCACCGGCCGGAAGGCGGCGACCATGGCGCGCGCCTCGGCGAGGTTCTCCCGCGCCACCTCCTCGATCAGCGTCAGCCGTTCGCGGGCGACCACCGGGTCGGCGGCGAGCTGGGCGGCCGCGGTCTGCGCCAGGACCACGATGCTCGTGTAGCCCTGCGCGAGGGTGTCGTGCACCTCCTGTGCCAGCCGCTCCCGCTCGGTCAGGACACCGCGCTCGTGCTCGGCGCGGGCCAGCTGCGCCCGGGTGCGCTCCAGCTGCTCGATGAGCTCGGCGCGGTGAGCGCTCTGGTGCAGCACCCGGCTGATCCACAGCCCCAGCGCCAGGCTGAACAGCAGGCTGATGGCGGTCTGCACCAGCACCTCCCGTGCCAGCTCCCCCGATACCGCGCGCACCAGCGGGCCGGCCGCGGTGGCGGCTGCCAGCAGCACGGTCCACGCCACACCCGTCGTCCGGCCGTGCACGACGAACCACACCTGCGGATAGGCGAGGAACAGCAGGAAGAACAGCTCCGGGGACAGGAACCCGAGCGCGCAGAACCCGGCGACGAGCACCGCCAGGTAGACGACCGCACGGACCGGCGCATCACCGCTCAGCGCCGGCGCACCGGCCAGCACGTACGCCAGCGCGAACCCCGCCAGCACCCCCAGGACGGCGGTCAGCCGCCCGCCGTCGTGGTCGGCGACCGCCGTCGCCACGGCCAGCCCCCACAACGCCGCCGAGATGACGTGCATCCCGACGACGGTCGCCCGCCAGCCGCGCTCGGACAGCGGTTCGGCGCCGCCCTCCTCGTCCGCGGGCGGGAGGAAGGCGGCGCCGAGCCGGCTGCGGACGCTCATCCGGCGTTCCGCCGCCAGCGGAACGTCCGGGCGCAGACCACGACGCCGATGATCACCCATGCGGCCAGCACCACGGCAGTGGTCCCGTGCTCCCAGCTGCCCGCGGGCTCCGCGGCCGCGGCCGCGTCGGGCAGGAAGACCGAGCGCATGCCCTGCGTCATCCACTTGAGCGGGAAGACCGCGGCCAGCTGCTGCATCCACCCCGGCAGCTCCGAGAACACGAAGAACACGCCGGAGAAGAACTGCAGGACGACGGCGACCGCCGGGATGCCCGCGCCCGCCGCCCGCGCGCTGCCGACGAACGACGACACCGCGATGCCGAGCACCGTGCCGGCGAGGATGCCCAGCACCGCCACCCAGGCGAAGGTCAGCCAGCGGCCGGCGTCGCCGGGCATCGGCACGTCGTAGACCGTCGCCGCCACCACCAGCAGCACCGTCAGCTGGACGACGGTCGTGAGCAGCACCTGGCCGGCCTTGCCGATCCCGTACGCCAGCGGCGGGGTGCCCAGCGTCTGCAGCCGCAGCAGGTCGCCGCGGTCGCGCTCCTCGGTGATCGCGAGGCCGACGGCCTGGAAGCTGGTCAGCATGATCCCCGTCGCGGCGATGCCGGCGAGGAAGTACTGCCGGAAGTCCACCCCGGGCGCCACCTCGCGGCCGGCGAAGATCGAGCCGAAGATCACCAGCATCACGACCGGGTAGGCGAACGAGAACACCAGCTGGCCCGGGTCGCGGACGAACAGCCGCAGCTCCAGGGCCACCCTGGCCCGCCCGATCGCCCAGGCCCCCGGGGGCGCCGGACGGCGGGCGGCCGGCGGCGGGGTGGGCAGCAGGGCGGTCATCGGGGAGCTCCCTCGGAGACGAGCCGGAGGTAGACGTCCTCCAGGCCGGGGCGGGTCACGGTCAGGTCGGGGATCTCGCCGGTTGGGGTCGCCGCCAGCAGGTCGCGCAGGACGCCGGCCGGCGTGCGGGTGACGACCTCGCGCACGACGCCGTCCTCGGTCCAGCGCACGGTGGCCTCCTGCCGCAGCGCAGCGCCGAGCGCCCCGGGCGCGGCCACCTCCACCAGCCGGCCCGCCGCGATCACCCCGACCCGGTCGGCCAGGTGCGCGGCCTCGTCGAGGTAGTGGGTGGTGAGCACGATGGTGGTGCCGCGGTCGCGGAGCCCCTCGACCAGCGACCAGAACTGCCGGCGGGCGACCGGGTCGAGCCCGGTCGTCGGCTCGTCGAGGAAGAGCAGCTCCGGCCGCCCCTGCACGCCCAGCGCGACCTCCAGCCGCCGCCGCTGCCCGCCGGAGAGCCGGTCGACGCGCGTGCCCGCCGCCCCCTCCAGACCGACGGCGGCGAGCAGCTCGACGCTGTCCTGCGGGGTCGCGTGGTAGTGCGCGTAGTGGTCGACCGTCTCGCGCACGGTGAGGGCGTCACCCGCCCCGGTGCTCTGCCCGACGACACCGACGCGGTCCCGCCAGCGCCGGTCGGCGCCGGCCGGGTCCTCCCCCAGCACCTCGAGCGTCCCGCCGTCCCGCCGCCGGAGGCCGGCGAGGATCTCGACGGTCGTCGTCTTGCCGGCCCCGTTCGGGCCCAGCAGGGCGAACACCTCGCCCCGCCGGACGTCGAGGTCGACGCCGTCCACGACGGCCCGCCCCCCGTACCGCTTCACCAGACCGCGCACCCGCACGGCCGGTCGCTCGCCGGCTGCCGCACCGGGCACGTCCGGCGCCTCGTGGATCGTCGTCATGCAGCCAGCATCGCCGGAGAGCCACCCCGGGGGAACGACCGGAGCGCTGATCCGCCGTCCACCGACCGGTGGACGGCGGACGGCCCCGCCCACCCCCACGGCGGCGTCCGAAAACCGCCAGGAGCCGTCCCCTTGCACTGGCATGCTCGACGACGTGACCGAGCTCCTGGACCACGAACGCCGCTACCGCGCCGTCGCCGGCCGGGACGCACGATTCGACGGATGGTTCGTCACCGCGGTGCGCACCACCGGCATCTACTGCCGCCCCTCGTGCCCGGCCCGCACACCGCTCGCCCGCAACGTCACCTTCTTCTCCACCGCCGCCGCCGCCCAGGGGGCCGGGTACCGGGCGTGCCGGCGGTGCCGTCCCGACGCCGTCCCCGGATCCCCCGAGTGGGACGTGCGCGCCGACGTCGTCGCGCGGGCGATGCGCCTGATCGCCGACGGCGAGGTGGAGCGCTCCGGGGTGCCGGGCCTGGCCGCCCGGCTGGGGTACTCCGAGCGGCAGCTGCACCGGCTGCTCGTCGGGGAGCTCGGCGTCGGCGCGCTGGCCCTGGCCCGGGCCGGGCGTGCGCAGACCGCCCGGGTGCTGCTGGAGACCACCGGGCTCCCGGTCACCGACATCGCGTTCGCGGCCGGGTTCGCCAGCGTGCGCCAGTTCAACGACACGGTGCGGGAGGTGTTCGCCACCACCCCGACCGAGCTGCGCCGCGCCCGCCGCGGCGCCCCGGCCGGGCAGCCCGGCTGGTTGACGCTGCGGCTGGCCGCCCGGGCGCCGTACGCCGCCGACGAGGTCCTGCTCTTCCTGGGCGCGCACGCCGTCCCCGGGCTCGAGGAGTGGGACGGGAGCACCTTCTCGCGAGTGCTCGACCTGCCGCACGGCCCGGCGGTGGTCCGGCTGTCCCCGGCGGCCGACGGCAGCGCCGCGGTGACCGCCCGCCTGCGGCTGACCGAGCTGCGCGACCTGGGCGCCGCGGTGACCCGCTGCCGGCGGATGCTCGACCTGGACGCGGACCCGGCTGCCGTCGACGAGGCCCTGGGCGGGGACCCCGCGCTGGCCGCGCTCGTCGCCGCCGCTCCCGGGCGGCGGGTGCCCGCCTCGCCGGACGCCGAGGAGCTCGCGGTCCGCGCGGTGCTCGGGCAGCAGGTGTCGGTCGCGGGCGCACGGACGCTCACCGCGCGGCTGCTGGCCGCCGGCACACCGCTGGCCGAGCCGGTCGGCTCGCTCACCCACGCCTTCCCCCGGGCCGCCGCCCTCGCCGACGCCGACCTCGGCGCGGTGGGGCTGACCCGCGCACGGCGCCGCACGGTCACCGCGCTGGCCGCCGCGCTGGACCGGGGCGACATCGCGCTCGACCCCGGCGCCGACCGGGAGGCGGCCGGGCGGGCGCTGCTCGCCGTCCCCGGCATCGGCCCCTGGACGGCGGCCCTCGTCGCCCTGCGCGGCCTCGCCGATCCCGACGTGTGGCTGCCCGGCGACCTCGCGCTGCGCCGGTCGCTGGCCGCGCTCGGCAGCTCCGACGTCGAGGCCGCCACCCGCTGGCGGCCCTGGCGCTCCTACGCCGTGATGCACCTGTGGGCGCTCGCCGCGCCGTCCCTGTTCACCCGCACGCCCGCCCTCCCGAGGAGCGCCTGATGACCGTCCCGACCCGCACCCGGCACGCCACCGTCGCCACAGCACCCGGCCCTTTCACCGTGGTGGTGGACACCGACCCCGACGGCCGGGAGGTCGTGCTCGCCAGCGGCTGGACCGCCGAGGTGGCCGACCTGCTGGCCGTGGTGCACCCGTCCCTCCGTCCGGTGTCCAGCGCGCTCGCCCCCCGACTGGACGTGCTCGACGCCGTCGAGGAGTTCCACGACGGCCGGGTGGGCGCGATCGACGCCGTCGCGGTCCGGCAGCGCTCCGGACCGTTCCTGCAGGAGGCCTGGGACGTGCTGCGCACAGTGCCGGCCGGGGCGCCCGACACCTACGCGGCCTTCGCCGCCCGGTGCGGCCGCCCCGCGGCGGTGCGCGCGGCGGCGAACGCCTGCGCCCGCAACGCGACGGCCCTGTTCGTGCCGTGCCACCGGGTGCTCGGCTCCGGCGGCGGGCTGGGCGGTTTCCGCTGGGGGACGCCGGTCAAGCGCTGGCTGCTCGACCACGAGGCGGCGCACGCCGGCGTGCCCGCCGGCTGACCTCCCCGGAACTGTCGCACCCCTCCGGCAGGGTCGCGCCCATGGACGCCGCTTCTCTCATCCTCGGGCTCCTCCTGGGCGCGCTGCTCGGTGCCGCGATCACGCTGGGTGTCGTCACCCTGCTCGCCCGCCGCCGCCCGGAGGACACGGGGCTGGAGCCGGTGCACGAGTCGCTCGACCACCTGCACCGGCTGCTGGCCGGCATGGAACGGGCCCGGGCCACCGCGCACGGGGAGCTGCGCGAGCAGATGGGCACAGTCGGCCAGGCCTCGGCGCAGCTGAAGCACGAGACCGCCGCGCTCGTCACCGCACTGCGCACGCCGCACGTCCGCGGCCGCTGGGGCGAGGTGCAGCTGCGGCGCGTGGTCGAGGTCGCCGGCCTGCTCGAGCACTGCGACTTCGTCGAGCAGCCGGGCGGCACCAACGACGAGGGCGCCGGGGTCCGCCCCGATCTCGTCGTCACCCTGGCCGACGGCCGGCAGGTGGTGGTCGACGCCAAGGTGCCGTTCGCCGGCTACATCGAGGCGGTGCAGGCCGAGGACCGCGACGTCCGCGCCCAGCGGGTGGTGGCCCACGCCCGGCAGCTGCGCACCCACGTCGACCAGCTGGCCGCCCGCCGGTACCCGACCGCCTTCCGGCCGGCGGCCCCGTTCACCGTCCTGTTCGTCCCCTCCGACGGGTTCCTGACGACGGCGCTGGAGGCCGAACCCGGCCTGCTCGAGTACGGCTTCGCCCGCGACGTGGTGCTCGCGACGCCGAGCACCCTGCTGGCTCTGCTGCGCACGGTCGCCTACTCCTGGCGCCAGGAGCGGCTGGCCCGCGACGCCGACCAGGTGCTCGAGGTGGGCCGGCGGCTGCACGCCCGCCTCAGCACGCTCTCCGGGCACCTCACCCGCCTGGGCTCGGCGCTGTCGACCACGCTCACCCGCTACAACGAGACGGTCGGCTCCTACGAGCGCTCGGTGCTGACCGCCGCGCGCCGGTTCGACGACCTGGGGATCGCCGAGGCCCCCGTACCCGAGCCTGCCCCGGTGGAAGCGACCATCCGCACGCTGCGGCCGGCCGACGACCTCGGGCGGCTGGACCCGGCCGGGGTGGAGGAGCGCGACGGCACCGCGGGCTGACGCGGGCCGGACCGCCGGACGGACTCGTCCACCCCGCCCGTCACAACCATCACCCTGCGCTACTGGGCCACCACAGGATGCCTGCGACGCGATGGCCTCCTCCCGCGAACTGCCAGCTCGGGTCGCTACCGTTGCCCCGGAGGTCGGCCAGCCGGGTCGTCCTCGGGAGCGGGACGGAGGTGCGCCATGGCCACGGCGAGCACGGCGGGCGCATGGCAGAGCGGAGGACGGCCCGATCGGCCGTACCCCGCACGCGCACCGCGTCCCCCCGTCGCCAGCGACCGCCCGGCCCGCCCCGCGCGCCCGTCCCGTGCCGGCGCACCCGCACCCGGTCGCGCCGGCGAGCGCCTGCGCGCGGCCGAGCGCGAGTACGCGGATGACCGGTCACAGCCGGCCGGTCCCCGCCGTCGCGAGCCCGGCCCGCCGCGGCCGAGCGCTGGGCGCCCCGCGCAGGAGCGCGGCCGTGCGCAGACCGCGTCGCCCGCCGCCGCACCGGGGAGTCGGCTGCGCGGCTCCCTCGCCGTGCTCGGCGTCTTCCTGCTGACCCTCGCCGGCGGTGCGGTCGACTCGTTCTTCGGCATCGGCCTGGGTCTGATCACGCTGGTCGCGCTGGCGATCGGGGTCTCGGCGGCCACCCTGCTCGTCCGGCGCCGGGACCTGCTGACCGTCATCGTCGCGCCGCCACTGGTCTTCACGCTGGTCGCGGTCGTGAACATCGTCCTCGCCCCCTCGGCGACGCTGAACCTGCCCACCATGGCGACCCTGCTGGTCCGCGGGTTCCCGACGATGGCCGTCGCGACCGCGATCGCCCTCCTGCTGAGCGTCGTGCGGCTGGTCACCCGCCGCTGACCACGGCGGCCCTACAGCCGCCCTGACACGCTCGCCCCGACGGTGGGCCGGGGATGGAGGAGGACGACGTCATGGAGCTGCTGCTCTGGCTGGCCGCGGGGGGCGCCCTCCTCGCAGTCCTGGCACTGATCGTCGTGCGGCGCCAACGGCGCAGCGGCCGGTCGGACGCCCCGCACCTGTCGACGAGGCACGGCGCCCCATCCCACGGCTCCCCCAGCAGCAACGACTGGACGTTCGGGGGTGGCGTCGGCTGAGGCCGGCGGGCGTGCTCAGTCGGTGGTGTCCCGCTTCGCCTTCTCTGCCCGGCGCAGCTCGTGCGGCAGCGCGAACACCAGCCGCTCCTCGGCGGCCTTCACCGTCCCCACGTCGGGGTAACCGCGGACGGCGAGCCAGTCCAGCACCTCGCTCACCAGGATCTCGGGCACCGACGCACCGCTGGTGACGCCGACGGTGCCGACCCCCTCGAGCCAGGCCTCGTCGATCTCCGCGGCGTAGTCGACCAGGTAGCTGGCGCGGGCGCCGGCCTCCAGGGCGACCTCCACCAGCCGCACGGAGTTCGACGAGTTCGTGGAACCCACCACGAGGACCAGGTCGCACTCGCCGGCCATCTGCTTCACGGCCTGCTGCCGGTTCTGCGTGGCGTAGCAGATGTCGTCGCTGGGCGGCGACTGCAGCCCCGGGAACCGGTTCTTCAGCTGGTCGACGGTGGCCAGGGTCTCGTCGACCGACAGCGTGGTCTGCGACAGCCACACGACCTTCTCCGGGTCGCGCACCTGGACGTTCGCGACGTCCTCGGGCCCGTCGACGAGCTGGATGTGGGTCGGGGCCTCGCCGGAGGTGCCCTCGACCTCCTCGTGGCCGCGGTGGCCGATCAGCAGGATGTCGTAGTCGTCCCGGGCGAACCGCTTGGCCTCCTGGTGCACCTTCGTGACCAGCGGGCAGGTGGCGTCGATGGTGCGCAGCTGCCGGTCGGCCGCCTCCTGGTGCACCGCCGGGGAGACGCCGTGCGCGCTGAAGACGACGACCGACCCCTCGGGCACCTCGTCCGTCTCCTCCACGAAGATCGCCCCGCGCCGTTCCAGCGTCGCGACGACGTGCTTGTTGTGGACGATCTGCTTGCGGACGTACACCGGGGCGCCGTGGATCTCCAGCGCCCGCTCGACGGCGACCACCGCCCGGTCCACGCCGGCGCAGTACCCCCGGGGATCGGCCAGCAGGACACGTCCGCGCTGTTCAGCCATGGGCCCATGGTAGGTGGGTGAGGGCCGCCGGGCGGGCGTGCACGGGTGGCCCCGGACACGGATGTGACCAGCCGCATCCCTCCTGCAGGCGCATCATCCCTGGTCGGGGGTGTCGGGCGGGGCGTTCTGGGGCACGCTGTGCAGCATGGCCCGTGAGATCCCCGAGGTTGTCCGCGCCGCCGCCGGTCTGGCGGCCACCGTGCTCGACGAGGCGCGCAAGCTCCCCGAGACCCTGCCCGGCCTTCCCGTGCGCGTGATCGGCATGGCGATGCAGCACGCGATGAAGGTGCAGCAGACCTACGCCGGGTTCGTCGCCCGCGGCGACGAGCTCCTCGTCGGGCTCCGCGGCGAGGCGGAGCCCGGTCTGGCGACCTTCGACGACGACGTGGAGCCGCCCACCGGCTACCGCGGCTCCGCCTTCGACCGGGCCGCCGACGGCGGCACGATCACCGACGAGGAGGTGGCCGAGCTCCCCGACGACCCGGCCGCCGACGCGGTGGTCGCCGCCATCGACGACCTCGGGGAGGAGCTGGTGGAGGACCTCGCCGACGGCCTCGAGGAGCTCGCCGACGGCGCGGACGAGGCCCAGCAGGCCCTCACCGACCTGCCGGTGGAGGAGGCGCCGAGCACCGACGAGGTGCTCGACGAGCTCGCCATCGACGAGGTCGTCCCCGAGGTGCCCGACACCGACCCGCTGGACCAGGGGCCCGCGGACGCGCTCGCCGCCGACGACGCGGTGGTCACCGAGGACGCCGGCGCCCTGGAGCGGGCGCTGCTGGAGTCCGAGCCCGCTCCGGCGGCTGCTGCCGAGCAGCCCGAAGGTGGTGAGAGCGTCGACGTGCTCACCGCCGGCGGCGAGGTGGCGACCGTCGACGCGGCGGTCACCGACGAGGGCATCGCCGTCGTCGAGGAGCCGCAGGAAGGCGCCGGCACCGACGAGACGGTCGCGGCCACCGACGGCACCGCCACCGCCGCGACGGGCACGAACGCCGGCCCGGACGTCGCCGTGGACGAGAGCGGCAGCCCGGTCGCCGCCGCCACCGGTGTGCGGACCGACGTGGGCGGCACCGACACCGCCGGGACCGACGCCGCGATCGACGAGGGAGCGGCCGTCGGCGCCGTCGGGGAGGGCTCCGCCGCACCGACCGACGACCCCCAGGGCGGCAGCGAGCTGTCCGGCGCCCAGGCCGCCGGGGCGGCCCCCGTCGACGGCTACGACAGCTTCTCGATCGCCCAGCTGCGCGGCCGTCTGCGCGGCTACCAGCTCAACACGGTCTCCGACCTGCTGGCCTACGAGCAGGCCACCCGCGCGCGCGAGCCGTACCTGCGGATGCTGCGCAACCGGCTGGAGAAGCTCGAGGAGCAGGCGGTCGAGGCCAGCCCGCTGGCCCCGCGGGGCACCTGAGGGACGGCCCCTGCCCCGGTCGGATCGGTGCGGGGGCAGCCCAGGGGGTGTCGGTGCCGTCTGACACCCTCAGGTCATGACCGCCCCGTCGTCCCCCGAGTCGCCGTGGCCGGTCCGCACGGTGGCTCGCAAGGTGGCCGACTGGATCGGCCGGCTGGGCGAGGTCTGGGTCGAGGGGCAGGTCGCCCAGCTGTCGCGGCGGGGCGGTGCGGCCACCGTGTTCCTCACCCTGCGCGACCCGGCGGCCGACCTGTCGGTGCCGGTCACCTGCCACCGCGAGGTCGCCGAACGCCCCGGCCTCGAGCTCACCGAGGGCGCCCGCGTCATCGTGCGGGCCCGGCCCGACTACTACGTGGCCCGCGGCTCCTTCTCCCTGCGGGCCACCGAGATCCGCGCCGTCGGGCTGGGTGAACTGCTCGCCCGCATCGAGCGGATCCGCCGCCTGCTGGCCGCCGAGGGCCTCTTCGCCGTGGCCCGTAAGCGGCCGCTGCCCTTCGCACCCGGCGTCGTGGGGCTGATCACCGGCCGGGACAGCGCCGCCGAGCGGGACGTGCTGGTGACCGCGCGCCGGCGGTGGCCGGCGGTGCGCTTCGCGCTGCACCACTGCGTCGTGCAAGGGCCACAGGCGGCCGCGAACGTCATCGAGGGGCTGCGGAAGCTGGACGCCGACCCGGCCGTGGAGGTCATCGTGATCGCCCGCGGCGGCGGCTCGGTCGAGGACCTGCTGCCCTTCTCCGACGAGGGCCTGGTGCGCGCCGTCGCCGGCTGCCGCACCCCGGTCGTCACCGCCGTCGGCCACGAGACCGACACGACGCTCGTCGACCACGCCGCCGACGTGCGGGCCGCCACCCCTACCGACGCCGCCCACCGGATCGTGCCGGAGATCGGTGAGCAGCGGCGGCTCGTCGACGGGCTTCGCGCCCGCGCCCGGCACCTGGTCGCCGCCCGGCTGGAGCAGCAGGAGCGCTGGTTGGAGTCGGTCCGCACCCGGCCGGCGCTCGCCTCCCCCGACCGGCTGCTGCACGGCCGGGCCGACGACGTCGAGGGCCTGCGCACCCGCGCCCGCCGGACGCTCACCCACCGCGTCGAGGCGGCGGAGCGCGACCTGGAGCACGCCCGGGCACGGGTGGCCGCCCTCTCCCCGGCCGCGACGCTGGACCGCGGCTACGCCGTCGTGCAGCGGGCCGACGGCGCGCTGGTGCGCGATCCCGGCGACGTGGCCGACGGCGAGCTGCTGCGGGTGCGGGTCGCCGGCGGCCGGCTCCCCGTCCGCGTCGACCGGAGCGCGACCGCCTCCCCCGGCACCGAAGCCACCACCGTCCAGGAGGACCCCGCATGAGCGCCGACGAGCGCACCCCCGAGCCGACGACCACCTACGAGCAGGCCCGGGAGGAACTGGCCGACGTCGTGCGGCGGCTGGAGGCCGGCGGCCTGACCCTCGAGGAGTCGCTGACCCTCTGGGAGCGCGGGGAGGATCTGGCCCGGGTCTGCCAGCACTGGCTCGACCGGGCCCGCGAGCGCCTGGCCGCCGCCGCGCCCGGCGAGGAGCCCTGAGCGGCTCCTCGGCCGGCGCGCACTGCCGCGACGGCCCGCGACGGAGGAGCTCAGGCGGGAGAACGCACGCCGGCGTCCGGGGCGATCACCAGGCCGGCCTCGGCGAAGGCCGCCAGCACCCGGTCGACCCGCTGCTGGAGCGCGGAAGACCCCACTGCCCCCTCGTCGAGGCAGCGGGCCAGCACGTCCCGCACGTCCACCCCGGCGGGGGCGGCGGGGATGCGCGTCACCATGCCGCAGGCGCACGACCCACCCTCGGCCGGGGCCCGGTGATCACTACGGGGGCACTCCTCGTGTGGCGGCATCCGGGGTCTCCTCGTGGACGGTCGGGTCAGTGGCTGATGCCCGACAGCGTCACCCCTGCCGGCCGTCCCGGCCCGCGACGCACCGGGGCGTCACCCTCTCGTGACCTGCGTCGCACGCTGTACCCCCTCGCGGGTCAGCCCCGGAAGGGGGCGACCGCCGCGGCCACCTCGCGCAGCTCGTCGTCCGCGGCCGAGCCGGTGACGACCAGCGTGACCCCGTCGGCGACCCGCGAGAACGCCGTCTCGCCCCGCTGCGTCGTCGACCGGGTCCACCGCTCGCCGTCGATCTCCGCCCCGCCGTCCTCCGTCGCGCCGTCGAGCACGGCGTCGACGGCGTCGGCGTCCGCGTCGTCGCTCACCACGTATCCGGCGTAGTCACCCGCCGGCGTCACGTACCCCAGCTGCACGGTGACCGGCGCCCCCTCGGGGCCGGTGCCGGCATCGGTGCGCACGCTCGTCGGGCGGTAGTCCTCACCGAGCGAGGGCACCAGCAGGGCGTACTCCGACTCCGCCTCGGCCAGCCGCAGCGTGCTCGTGGGGTCGATCTCCCGCACCGGGTCGTCCGGGTTGTTGCGGAAGGCCTGCCAGGCCACGATCAGCAGGCAGATGACCACGAGCGGGACGAGCGAGCGGAGCATGTTCGCCGCGCTCATCCGGTTGGCCCGCTCGGCGGCGGACGACGGCGGCGGGACCTCGGCCTCGGGCCCGGCCACGTCATCGGGGTGCTGGGGACGCTGGCTCGTAGGGCCGGATCCGGTCATGCCCCTAGGATCGCAGGTGAGCTCTCCCCCCACCGCCGCCCAGCGCCCGTGCGGCCTCCTGTCGATCCGGTTCTGCCGGAGCGGCCGGTCGCAGGGTCGCCCCGGCTCCGTCCCGGGCCCCACCCCGAGCTCACGAGGGGTGGGGAGGACGGGGTCCTTCTCCAGGAGGTCCTGTGTCGCTCCCCTTCCCCGACGCCCCCGTCTCCCCGGCCTCCGGGCGCCCGTTCAGCGCCGATCGACCGGCGCCCGACCGCAACCTGGCCATGGAGCTCGTGCGGGTCACCGAGGCGGGCGCCATGGCGGCCGGTCGCTGGGTGGGCCGCGGCGACAAGATCGGTGGTGACGGCGCGGCCGTCGATGCGATGCGCGCGCTCATCGGCACGGTGAGCATGAAGGGCGTCGTCGTGATCGGCGAGGGCGAGAAGGACGAGGCGCCGATGCTCTACAACGGCGAGCAGGTCGGGGACGGGCAGGGGCCGGAGTGCGACGTCGCCGTCGACCCGGTCGACGGCACCACGCTGATGGCCAAGGGCATGCCCAACGCCATCGCCGTCATGGCGGTCGCCGAGCGGGGCGCCATGTACGACCCGTCGGCGGTCTTCTACATGGAGAAGCTGGCCACCGGCCCGGCCGCGGCCGACGTCGTGGACATCACCGCGCCGGTCGCCGAGAACATCCGGCGCATCGCGAAGGCCAAGCGCAGCTCGGTCGGTGACGTGACCGTCTGCATCCTCGACCGCCCGCGGCACGAGCAGCTGGTGCACGAGGTGCGCGAGGCCGGGGCGCGGATCAAGTTCATCACCGACGGCGACGTCGCGGGCGCGATCGCCGCCGCCCGCGAGGGCACCGGAGTGGACCTGCTGCTCGGCATCGGCGGCACGCCCGAAGGGATCATCACCGCCTGCGCCCTCAAGTGCATGGGCGGCGCGCTCCAGGGCCGGCTGTGGCCCAAGGACGACGACGAGCGGCAGAAGGCGCTGGACGCCGGGCACGACCTCGACCGCGTCCTGCACATCGACGACCTGGTGCGCGGCGACGTCTTCTTCGTGGCCACCGGCATCACCGACGGCGAGCTGCTGCGCGGGGTCCGCTACAGCGCCGGTGGGTGCACCACCCAGTCGCTGGTCATGCGCTCCCGGTCGGGCACCATCCGCTCGATCGACAGCCTGCACTCGCTGGAGAAGCTGCGCGCCTACTCCGCCGTGCCCTTCGACCGCGAGGACTGAAAGAGGACCCTGCTGCCCCCACCGCTCGCGGGCTCGCGGCGGGCCCCTGCAGCAGGGCCACGCCGTGCCGGTCAGGGCAAGGGCGGACGAGGCGGCGGAGGCTGCGGCGGCTGTCCCGGGCGACCGGCGAGTCGCTCCATCAGCGCGGCCCACCGGCTCGCCGACTCCCCCGGGGCGAGGCTGCGCAGCCGGAGGTCACCGAAGATCGTCCTCGCGTGGACGACGACCAGCGGCGTACCCGCCAGCCTCGGCACCGGTGCCAGCTCGACCTTGCGGTCGCCGAAGACGGTCCGGCCGTGCAGCTCCCCGTCCACCCCCTCGGCCAGGATGACGTCGATGTCGCCGAAGACGGTGCTGAGCGTCAGGTCGATCCGGTCGGCGCCGGTCCGCAGACCGCGCAGGTCGATGCGGATGTCGCCGAAGACCGTGCCGGCCCGCTGCGGCGGGGTCGTCGCGACCGTCAGCGTGATGTCACCGAAGACGCTCGACACCTCTTCGGCCGCACGCTGCCCCACGATCTCCACGCGCGGCGAGGCGTCGGGCGGCAGATCGGCCACCAGCTGGTCGAGCTCGGCACGGGTGATCGCCGCGTAGGCCGCCTCCGCGCGCTGCCCGAACTCGTCGAGGTCGATGCGGCCCTCGCCGACGGCCGTCTGCAGCTGCGCCACCACCGCCTCCCGTTCGGCGTCGGAGACACGCACGGCCGGTGGAGGGGACGGGTCCTCGGGAGAGCTCACGCACCGGGACGCTAGCCGAGGAGATCGCCGCGCAGGTCCCGGTCCAGCCCAGCTCGGTTCAGCCCAGCTCGGTGCAGGCCATCACCGTGTAGGCCTTGACCCGGCCCCCGCAGGTGCTCGCGTACTGCTCGTAGGCCGACAGCGGCGGCGACTCGTACATCAGGTCGTCGCAGGCCTGCAGCTCCCCGTCGAAGCAGCCCTGCGCGTAGGCGTCGAGGATCGGGTCCGGCCCGAGGTCGCCGGGCTCCACCGGCGGGGACTCCTCGACGGCCCCGCCCGGCGCGCCGGCGTACCAGCCGCCCATCTCCTCGTCCAGGTACTCGCCCGCGTCCTCCATCTGCGCCCGCGAACCCTCGACCATCCCCTCGCGGATGCCGTCGGTCAGCGCCGGGCCGAGCTCCGCCGCCACGGCCCGGCCGACGTCCTCCGCGCCACCCAGCACCACGGCGCTCAGCAGCAGCGTGGTCGCCGCGGCCCCCACGGCCAGCCCCCCCACCGCCGCGCCCGCGATCGCCCAGCGGCCACGGTGCGACGGCGCGGCAGCGGGGGCCGGCGCGAGCGGCGCCGGCGTCGGCTGCCAGGCGGCGGCGGACGCCCAGTCCGGCACCGGCTGGGCACCCGGCGCCGGCCAGTCCGCCGCCGGAGCCGGCCAGCTCGGATCGCCCGGCTGCTGCGGGGACGACGGAACGCCGGCGTCCGGCGTCGGGGGCGGCTGGGACATGGGGCCCTCCTCGGGGGCTCGTGCCGGCTCGGCACCGTGGCAGCGCACAGCACTGCGGCGCGCACCCCTCTCCTCGGCGGCCCGCGCGAGGGCGGGACCGACCGGGACCCCCAGGGGTGTCTAGGGTCCCGTGCGGAGCACTGTCACCATCCACACCACCGGGAGCACAGCGTGGCCCAGCAGAACGGCGCAGCGCAGGACGGCAGCGGTCAGGACACCCCCGACTTCCGCATCGAGCACGACTCCATGGGAGAGGTCCGCGTTCCCTCCTGGGCCAAGTGGCGGGCGCAGACCCAGCGTGCCGTCGAGAACTTCCCCATCTCCGGCACGCCCATCGAGCGGGAGCTGATCGGGGCGCTCGCGGCGATCAAGGGAGCGGCGGCCGCCGTCAACGCCGACCTCGGCGTCCTCGACCGGTCGATCGCCGACGCCGTCACCGAGGCCGCCGGGACCGTGGCCCGCGGCGACTGGGACGCGCACTTCCCGATCGACGTCTTCCAGACCGGCTCGGGCACGTCGAGCAACATGAACACCAACGAGGTCATCGCCTCGCTGGCCACCGAGTCCCTCGGCGCGCCGGTGCACCCGAACGACCACGTCAACGCCTCGCAGTCGTCCAACGACGTCTTCCCGTCGGCGATCCACATCGCCGCCACCCGCGCCATCGTCGTCACCCTGATCCCGGCGCTGCGGCACCTCGAGGCCTCGCTCGAGCGGAAGGCGGAGGAGTTCGCGGAGGTCGTGAAGAGCGGCCGCACCCACCTCATGGACGCCACCCCGGTGACCCTCGGCCAGGAGTTCGGGGGCTACGCCGCCGCCGTCCGCTACGGGATCGAGCGGCTGGAGGCCTCGCTGCCGCGCATCGGCGAGCTGCCCCTCGGGGGCACCGCCGTCGGGACCGGCATCAACACCCCGCCCGGCTTCGCCGCCGCGATCATCGAGAAGCTGGCCGGTCAGATGGAGCTGCCGCTGACGGAGGCCCGCAACCACTTCGAGGCGCAGAGCTCCCGCGACGCGCTGGTCGAGGGCTCGGGCCAGCTGAAGACGATCGCCGTCGGCCTGATCAAGATCGCCAACGACCTGCGCTGGATGGGCTCCGGCCCGCGCACGGGGCTCGGCGAGATCGCCCTCCCCGACCTGCAGCCGGGCAGCTCGATCATGCCGGGCAAGGTCAACCCGGTGATCCCCGAGGCGGTGATCCAGGTCGGCGCCCAGGTGATCGGCAACGACGCCGCGGTCACCTACGCGGGCACCACCGGCGTCTTCGAGCTCAACGTGACGTTGCCGCTCATGGCCCGCAACATCCTCGAGTCGATCCGGCTCCTGGCCAACGTCAGCCGGCTGCTCGCCGACCGGTGCGTCGACGGCATCACCGCCAACGTGGAGCAGTGCCGCACCTACGCCGAGTCCTCCCCCTCGATCGTCACGCCGCTGAACAAGTACATCGGCTACGAGGAGGCGGCCAAGGTCGCCAAGCAGTCGCTGGCCGAGCAGAAGACGATCCGCCAGGTCGTCGTCGAGCGCGGCTACGTGGAGCAGGGCAGGCTCACCGAGGCCCAGCTCGACGAGGCTCTCGACGTCCTCTCCATGACGCACCCCTGACCCGGGGACCGTCCCGGGCCGGCGCGGCGCCGGCCCGGGACGGCTGGGACACGAAATGGTCTAGCTCTCGCTCCGGCGCGGCGGCTCGAGCCGCGACGGGGACCCCGGCGCGCTAGCGTCGTCCACGATGACCGAGACAGCGAGCACCCCAGACGTAGCCCTGCGCTGGCCGGGCGGCGAGCTCCCCCTCCCCGTGAAAACCGGGACGGAGGGCGCCGACGGCATCGACACGAGCAAGCTGCTGGCGACGACCGGCAAGGTCGCGTTGGACATCGGCTTCGTGAACACCGCCGCCTGCACGTCGGCGATCACCTACATCGACGGGGACGCGGGGATCCTGCGCTACCGCGGGTACCCGATCGACCAGCTGGCGGAGAAGTCGAGCTTCCTGGAAGTCAGCTACCTGCTGATCTACGGCGAGCTGCCCACCGCCGACCAGCTGGCGGAGTTCGACGGCAAGCTCCGCCGCCACACGCTGCTGCACGAGGACCTCAAGCAGTTCTTCAACGGCTTCCCGCGGGACGCGCACCCCATGCCGGTGCTCTCCTCGGCCGTCAGCGCGCTGTCGACCTTCTACCAGGACTCGCTGGACCCCTTCGACGAGGACCACGTGGAGATCAGCACGCTCCGCCTGCTCGCGAAGCTGCCGACGATCGCCGCGTACGCGTACAAGAAGTCGGTCGGTCAGCCGTTCCTGTACCCGGACAACTCGCTGGGCCTGGTGGAGAACTTCCTGCGGATGACGTTCGGCTTCCCCGCCGAGCCCTACGACGTCGACCCGGACCTGGCCAAGGCGCTGGACATGCTCTTCGTCCTGCACGCCGACCACGAGCAGAACTGCTCGACCTCCACGGTCCGGCTGGTGGGGTCCTCGCACGCCAACCTGTTCGCCTCGGTCTCCGCCGGCATCAACGCGCTCTTCGGCCCGCTGCACGGCGGGGCCAACCAGTCGGTGCTGGAGATGCTGGAGGCGATCCGGGCCGACGGCGGGGACATCCCGCGCTTCGTCGAGCGGGTGAAGAACAAGGAGCCCGGCGTCAAGCTCATGGGCTTCGGCCACCGGGTGTACAAGAACTACGACCCCCGCGCGGCCATCGTGAAGTCGACGGCCGACACGGTGCTCGACAAGCTCGGCGGCAACAACGAGCTGCTCGACCTGGCGCGCCAGCTCGAGGAGATCGCGCTGAAGGACGAGTTCTTCATCCAGCGCAAGCTCTACCCGAACGTCGACTTCTACACCGGGCTGATCTACCAGGCGATGGGCTTCCCGACACGCATGTTCACCGTGCTGTTCGCGCTCGGCCGGCTGCCCGGCTGGATCGCGCAGTGGCGCGAGATGATCGCCGACCCGAGCACGAAGATCGGGCGTCCCCGGCAGCTCTACACCGGCGCGACCGAACGGGACTACGTCCCCCTCGACGCGCGCTGAGCGAGGACCCCGCCCCTCGTCCCTCGCCGGCCCGTTACGGGGCCTGACCGGGCCGGGTGACCCTCCAGGTCACCCGGCCCGTTGCGTCCCCGGGCGCGATCCCTACGGTGGGTGCGACCCCGCTCTCGGAAGGACCGCGCATGGCCGAGCTCCCCGACGAGGACCTCCTCGTCCTGCCGCCCATGCCCTTGGCGACCGGCCGGTTGCTGGAGCCCGACGGCGACGGCCCGCCCGTCCGCATCACGAAGCTGGAGTTCGTCGTCTCCACAGAGGACGGCGGCGAGCTGCGGATCCCCCTGGAACACCGGCACGGCGCCTGGTGGGCGCCCTGAGCCGCCTGCTCGGCGACTCCCCCCAGGTTCACCCCACCCCGAACGGGTGATCTGCTCCCCCTCGTTCTTCAAGCACCTCCCCCGGCGTGTCGATGGATGTGCGGAGAGCTCCTGACCACAGCAGCACCAGGAGCCCCATCCGTCACGACGAGATCGCCCGGGGGACGCAGTGCCTGCTTCGCGGACACCCGGGCGTGCGGCTGCCCCGCGCACCGCGCGGTCCACCAGCGCCGGCCGCACCGCGGCCGGCACCCGTACCGCCCCCCGGTCGTCGGCTGCCCGCACCTCGTCGGCCCGCAGCAGCGCGAGCGGCGGGAAGCGCTCCCCGGCCCGACCGCCCCTGACCCCGGCGCAGGCCGCGGCACTGCGCGACGCGCTGGCCCTGCGCCAGGCGGCCGCCGCCCGCCCCGGCGTCACGCCCGAGCAGCTGGCCGCGGCCCGGGCGGCCGTCGCCGCCCGCTCCGGCGGGACCGGCACCCGCTCCGGTAGCACCGGCAGCCGCTCTGGTGGCGCCGGCGCGCGGCGCCCGGCGCCCGGGTCCGCGGCCGGCCGTGGGCGCCCCGCCACCGGCCGGGCCGCGACTCGACGCACCCCCAGCCGACGGCGGCGCACCGGCGGCACCCGGCGTCCCGGTTCCCGCTGGTCGGCCCGCCTCGGCGTCATCGCCACCAGCGCCCTCCTCATCCCGGCCGCCCTGGCGGTGCTGCTGCCCGGGACGCAGTCGCCCGACGGTGGCGGCTCGGCCCTCGATCCCACCGCGCTGGCGCTCACCGCGCGCAGCTCCCTGCTGGAGCAGGCGGACCGCTACCACCGGCTGGCCGACGAGGCCGGACGGGCCCGCGACCGGCTGACGGACGCGCTGACCGCCGAGGACGCGGTGCGCGCCGAGCTCGCCACCATGCGGCACGCCGTCGGCGCCGGCGCGGCGCAGCTCTACCGGGCCGACGGCACCAGCCGGTACCCGGTGCTCGGCCTGGACCTCGACCGGCCCGCTACCACCTCCGCGACGTTCACCCGGGTGGCCATCGCCGACCGGGCCGGGCGGGCGCTGGAGGGCAGCGTGGTCCGGGCGGAGCGCGCCGCCGCCCGGCTGCAGGCAGCCTCCTCCCGCGTGGCGGACGCCCGCGCCGCCCTGCGGGTCGCCGAACAGCGCGCCGCCGGCGTCCTCGCCGCCGTGCGCGACGAGGTGGGCGAGCTCCCCCCCGAGGTCACCGGCCGGCTCGCCGGTCTCGGGGCGATCCCCGCGGCCGGTCCCCAGCAGCAGCGCAACGAGGCCGCCACGCGGCGCTGGCAGGACTACCTCGGGCGCCTGGCCGGTGCGGGGCTCGTGCCGCCGCCGGCTGCCGCGCTGGCCGATGCCGCCACGTTCCCCCCGGGCCTGTCCCCGGCACTGGACGCCGACGGCCGGCCGATCCCGGGCGTGGCCTGGGCCGTCATCGGCAGCGAACCGGTGACGGTGCTGCCGGCCGAGACCGTGGCCGCGGTCAGCAACGCCCTCTCACAGCTCGGCAAGCCCTTCGTCGCGGGGACCGCGGGGCCGGAGACCTACGACTGCGGTGGCTTCACCGCCGGCACCTGGCTGCTGGCCGGGTACGCCCTGCCCGGTGACCCCGCGGCCCAGTGGGCAACCGGCGCACCGGTGCCGGCGCGCGACGTGCAGATCGGCGACCTGGTCTTCGCCCCCGGCGGGCAGGACGTCGGCATCTACCTGGGCGACGGGCAGGTCATCGGCGCCTCCGCCGCCTCCTACCAGGTGGCCGTCCGCTCGATGGCGGCCGGCTCGTCGGCGGTACGGGTGACCCTGCCCCGCCCGGTCGAGCCCAGCCCGGCGCTCCCCGCCGGCGGCGGGACCGGCGCGTGCGGCGCTCCCCTTCCGGCGCCGGGCCCCGTGAGCCCGGCGTGGGGCGGCTGGTCCAACGGCCGGATCCCGGCCGAGGCGCTGTGCCGGCTGGGGGTGGCCGGGCACGCGCTGCGGTGCGACGCGGCCGCCGCCTACGCCCAGCTGGACGCCGCCTTCACCGCCGAGTTCGGCACCCCGCTGCACCTCACCGACTCCTACCGCTCCTTCGGCGGCCAGGTGGCGGCCTACTACGCCAAGCCCACCCTGGCGGCCGTGCCCGGGACGTCCAACCACGGCTGGGCGCTGGCGATCGACCTCGGCGGCGGGATCAACGTGGCCCACACCCCGCAGTGGAACTGGATGACGGCCAACGCCGCGCGCTTCGGCTTCGTGCAGCCGGAGTGGGCCCGGCCCGGTGCGGAGAAGCCCGAGCCCTGGCACTGGGAGTACGGCTACATCTCCTGAGCGACGGGCGGCCGGCGGTGCTCAGATCCAGGGCAGGTCGACGACGTCCCGCCAGGGCAGCGTCACACTGGCCTCGCTGGCCTGCCCGGCCAGCCGTCGCGCCACCCCGGGATCCGCGCAGACCACCGGCCGGTGCGGGGTCACGACCACGTGCATGTCGGGCAGCGCGAGGCCCGCGGCAGCGATGCGCTGCCGCATCAGCTCCGGGGCGACCAGGGCCGCCGACGCGAGCACCGGCACCGCGCGGTGCGACCACAGCGCCAACGGCCCCTCGACGCGCAGCTCCGGTGACACCTCGTGGGCCCGGCCGGTCGCCGCGGAGCGGACACGGTGCAGCTCGACCGTGCGCGCCGCCGGTGAGGGGACCCAGGGCACGGCGAGTTCACCGCGCACGACGACGACGGTCCAGCCCACCGCCGTCTCGGACCGGTCCGACCAGTCCAGCACGGCGATCCCCTCGCCGGCGGCGGCCGCGTCCGTCACGGGCCGACGGGCCACCCACGTGCCCAGCGCAGCGGCGATGCCCGCGGTCGTGCCCGGGATCCCCGCCCGGCTCATGTCCTCGGCGAGGTCGGTCAGCGGCACCCGCTGCACCCGCTCGTCCTCCTCGACGTGCAGCACGGTGCCCGCACCCGGTCGCCTGACGAGCCCCAGGCGCAGGCGCTGCGAGGACAGCCGCGGCAGCAGCTGCGCGGCCACGTCGTGCAGGTCGACGACGTCGACGGACGTGGTCCGGAACCGCTGCAGCAGACGCGTGGACGAGGTGGTGCCGAACGGTCCGGGGGTCACGGGCGGTCCCCGGCACCGAGGAGGCCGCGCAGCCGGGCCGGCAGCGCCGGCAGGCCGAGGACCGCGGCGAGCTCGGCCCGGCTGAGCCGGACGGGGAGGACGTCCTCGTCCCACCCGGTGGCCAGGCGGACCCGTGCGGTGGAGGCGGGCCAGACCGCCTCGCGCGCGGCGGCCACGTGCAGCTCGGTCAGCACGTCGTGCAGGTGGATGCTGGCCACCGGGTGAACGGCGCTGTCGTCCAGGGCGGTGCGCACGGATGCGGCGAGCAGCTCGCGGGCGGTCGCGTCCAGCCAGTGCGGCACGAGCGCCGGGCACCCGGCGTCGCCCGCGGGCAGCGCGCTCACCGGGCACCGCTCCGGTACCACGCCCTGGGCCCCGGGCCCGGCGCATGGGCCGGGCGGCGGTTCCTCGGGCGGGGTGTCACGAGGTGGATATCGGCAGGCTCGGACCGACTTCGACCCGCCGACGGGTCCTTTTCCGGCTCGATTCTCCCGGGCGTGTCCGCCCACGCCACCCCGCCCCGCACGTCACCGCTCTGCGCGGCGCACATGCCGAGATCCCGTGATCTCGACCGCTCCCCTGCGGGGCGACGGCCGAGATCACGGGATCTCGATGGCCTTGTCCGGTGGCTCGCCCCGCGTCTGCGCGGGGTGCGAGGGCCGGGGTCCTTCCTCAGTCCGCGAGCTCGGCCAGCCGGTCCTTGAGCGCCTTCTCGACCCGGTCGGCGTAGACGTTCATGTTGCGCACCGAGGTGTTGAGGTCGGCCGACAGCTGGGTCTTGGTCTGCCCACCCCAGGTCGTCAGGTACCAGGTCGCCCAGCCGAGCACGTTGGGCTGGCCGGCCCGCTGATCGCGGCGGGCGTCCGGGTCGGGAGCGCACGCGGCCGTGAGGGCGTGGGAGAGCAGCGTCTGCTCGGCCTCCCCCATGATCTCGTCCGGCGCCTCGGAGGAGTCGGGCAGCAGGATCTCGGTGGCCTCGGGCGCCCCGTCCAGCGATTGCAGGTTCCGCAGCCCGTTCAGCGTGGCGACGGTCTGGGAGTTGCGCCGCAAGGTGGCGACGCTCTGCCCCATGTAGGCGGCGAGCTCCTTCTCGCTGGGGCGGCGCTGGTGCTCCGCCATGAACGCCGCGATCGCCTTCTGCTGCTTGTGCTCGGTGTCGGCCGCGGTGCGCCCGTGGGCGTTGCGCCCCAGGTCGTGCACCCACTTGGACAGCTGGGTGGCCAAAAAGGCACCGAACGGAACGGACTTGTTCTCGTCGTATTGCGCGACCGCCTTGAGGATCCACTCGTAGACCTGCTGGCCGAGGTCGTCGGGGTCGGGCAGGTGCAGGCGGATCGTGCTCATGTTGCGCTGCAGGCGCTTGAGGCTGACCGGCCCGTAGTGCCGGCACAGGTCGTCGAGGAAGGCCGGCGGCAGGTCGCGCGGCGCGCGCCGGCGGACGCCGGTCTCCGCGCGCAGCCCGATGGTGGTGGTGCCCCGGCCGGCACACCAGGCCTTGACCCAGTCGGCGAGCACGGCGGCGGTTCCGCAGGCGCCGTCCACCCGGTAGAGACCGTCACCCTGGTCGTAGCTGACCGTGACGCCCTCGGGCAGGTCCCGGCGGAACTCGTCGAGCGGCAGCTCGTGGTCCACCCGGAAGTGCACCCGGTCGCGCGGGGTGATGGGCGCCAGCGCCCACCCGTCGGCCTCGGGGATCCCCCCGAAGACGAGGGGCTCGCGGGTACGGGGTCGGTCGTCGGTGGTGGACGTCGGGAACGGGACGCGGTCGGGCATCGGTACTCCTGGGCACTACGGGGAAGAAGGGGGTGCCGGGCGGCCGGCACCCCGCACTGCACGGGAGGCCGTCAGGCCGGGATGCGCTCCCCCGGGCCGGGGCGGCGCGGCGCGGGGACGGGCGAGGCCGGCGCCGAGGCGTCGGGCAGCGCCTCGAACATGTCGGCGCCCAGGGCGTCGGCACGGGCCGCACCGACGGCGGCGTGCTCGAGCAGCGTCGTAGCCGCGGCGCGCTCGGCACCGCTGGGCTCGGCCGTGTAGACCGGCATGTGGTCGTAGAGCGAGGTGAACACCGCCGACACGAACGCGTACGCCGCCTGGGCCTGCGGCGAGAACTTCGCCACCGCTGCCCGGGGTCCGAGATCGACGCCGACGGTCACCCGGACGACGCGGTCGTCCTTGCTGAGGCCGGTGACCGCGACGACCACGCCCTCGTGCTCGGCGGCCAGCGCCGCGAGCGCCGCGAGGCACTTGCGGGTGGCGCCCCGGCGGGGTCGCAGCTGCACGTGGACCACCACGGACTCCTGGTCGCCGGTCTGGTCCCCCGCCACCGAAGCGGTGCATGCGTTACGTGCCATCTTGATCGCCCCCTGTCACTTGCCTGGGGAGGAATCTGCCGCATGCACGCTGCGGACACGGCACACAACTCGCTGTGTCCATCGCAGTAGTCAGGGCGAAGCTTCGGCAAGAGTTGCCCGTGTCGCGGTCGCCCAGCCCCATCGGGCCGTCAGATTGGCACGGACTGCCGAGGAGCACCCCCCGACAGCCGTGCAGTTCTGTCAGTCGCCGGGGCGCGCCGCCTCGGCCGGACGCGGGCTCTCCGCGCCGGCGCCGTCGGGGTCGGCGTCCGACTGGGCCGTGGGCGCGAACGCCGCCAGCGCGCCGAGCGCGTCCGCGGTGACCTGGGCCGCCAGCAGGTTCGCCTCGGCGATCTGCCGGTAGACCTCCTCGCGGTGGATGGTGACCTCGCGCGGGGCCTTGAAGCCCAGTCGCACGGTGCCTCCGCGCACCTCGACGACGTGGACCTCGATGTCGTCGCCGATGCGGATCGTCTCGCCGACGCTGCGGGTGAGTGTGAGCACGAGTACCCCTCCATGGGTGTGTGGGTGGCCGTCCGTGGCGGTGCCCGCGGCTGCGGGCACGGGGCCGCGTCCCCGACGCGGCGGCACTGAGGTTATCGGCGCAGGCGCCGACGAAGAGGATGCGCACCGTCGGTCTGCACGACCTGCTGCGCCCGGTGCGTCGCGGGGGCGACGACGACCGGGGCCCGCAGGTTGGCCGTGGCCTCGGCGACGTCGCCACCGGGCACGCTGACCAGGCAGTAGACCCGGGCATCGGCCGGGTCGCTCAGACCCAGACCGGCCCGGACGTCGGCCGGGACGACCGGGGCGTACTCCGGGAAGAACTCCCGCGCCGGCACGGCGAGGAACCGGGGACCGTCCGGCGAGACCGCCTGCAGCCAGAAGAGCAGCCCGGCGGCGTCCCCGGCGACCAGCACGTAGTCGGAGTGGTCCGGGAACCCCGGCAGCGGCTCGGTGAACGACAGCACCTGCACCGGGGGCGGAGCCGGCGCCGTCGTCATCGGGCCCACTGCGGGGCTGTCGGCGAGGATGGTCATCAGCGCAGGTAGTCCATGAGCGTCGGCGAGATGGCCTTCGCCGTGGCCTGCAGCGCCGCCTGGTAGCCGACCTGCTGCATCTGCAGCCGCATGATGGTGTTCGGCAGGTCCACGTTCTCGACCCCGCCGAGCTGGGTCTCCAGGTTGAGCGCGAGGTCGCTGTTGATCTGCTGCTCGCGCTCGACCCGCGCCGCCCGGGCACCGACGTCGGCGACCCCGCCGAGCATCCGCTTCATCGCCGCGTCCAGGTCCACCAGCCCCTGGTCCAGGGCGGCGGGGTCGTTCACGAGGTCGTCGGCGATCCGGGCGACCAGGGCGAACAGGTCGGCCCCGGCCGGCCCGAAGGCCTCCGGCCCGGTCAGGTCCACACGGACCTCCTCGGTGAACGAGACCCGCCGCATGACGTCTGCGCCGTCGGCCCCCGCGATGCCCTGGAAGACCCCGGCGTCGCTGTAGGCCGTGGTGCCGGTGGTCACCCCGCCGAACACGGGGCGCCCCTGGATGGTGGTGTTCGCCAGCCCGAGCAGGCTCTCGCGCAGCGACGCCACCTCCGTGGCCAGCGCCCGCCGGCTGGCCTCGGACGAGCTGCCGGTGCTGGCCCCCTGCACGGTGAGGTCCCGGACCCGCCGGGTCACGTCGAGCATGTTCTGCAGCGTGGAGTCGGTGATCGACAGCCAGCTGTCGGCGTCGGAGATGTTGCGGCCGAACTGCTCGACCGCGGCCTGCTCCGACCGGAGCTGCATCGCCTTGTTCGTACCGGTCGGCGAGTCGGACGGCGCGTTGATGAGCTTGCCCGAGGTGAGCTGCTGCTGCAGCTTCCCGAACGCGTCGAGGTTACGGTTGAGGCCCTGCAGACTGGTGAGGGCGACGGCCTTCTGCGTGATGCGCACTCAGATCACAGCCCCACGCGGCCGGTGCGGTTGATCAGGACGTCGAGCATCTCGTCGATCGCCGAGACCAGCCGGCTCGCGGCCGAGTACGCGTGCTGGAAGGACAGCATGTTGGTCATCTCCTCGTCGAGGTTGACCCCGGCCACGGACTCCCGGGCGGCGTCCACCTGCCCGGTGATGACCGACTGGATGCCGAGGTTGCGCTGCGAGACCGCCGACTGGACACCCAGCTCGACGATCATCTTGCGGTAGGCGGCGTCCGGTGAGGCGACACCGTTGCCCAGCTGCGCGAGCTTGTCCGCATTCCCGCGGTCGAGGTTCGGGACGCCCGGGCCGATGGACGATGCCGCGACCTTCTGCGGGTCGGTGAGGACCACGGTGATGGACGAGGCCGTCACCGGTCCGCCCGAGGAGCCGATCAGCGGACCGCCCTGGAGGCCGTCGAGATCGTAGCCGTCGGCGTGCGCGGTGTTCAGCGCGGCGGCCAGGGACGAGGCGACGCCATCGAGCTCGGTGCGGTAGGTCGGCAGGATGGAGTTCAGCACGTGCAGCTGCCCTCCGGCGGCTCCTCCGACGGTGACCGCGAGCCCCCCGGTCGCGGTCACGATGCGCGGCGGGTCGCCGGCGGTACCGGCGGGGTCGATCGTGCCCTGGACGGCGAGCTTCGACGCCGTCCCACCGGCGACGAGCGTGACGCTGCCGACCAGCACGTCGACGACGCCACCGTCCCGCGGCCGCACCGACACCCCCACCTGGTCTGCGAGCTTCATGACCAGCAGGTCACGCTGGTCGGTGAGGTCGTTGGCCGGCAGGCCGCTCTGCGAGGCGCGCAGGATCGCCGTGTTCAGCTGGGCGATCGTGTCGGCCGCCGCGTTGACGTCGTCCACGAGGACGCCCAGGTTCTCGCGGGTCTGCTGCCACTGCCCGTCCAGCTGCGCGCTGCTGAAGTGCAGTCCCCCGACGAGCGTCTCCAGCCGCTTGAGCACCTGTCCCCGCGCAGCCGGGTCCTCCGGCTTGTTGGCCACGTCCTGCCATCCGCGCCACATGTCGGCCATGAGGTTCTGCAGGCCGGTGGTGCCCGGCTCGCGGAAGGCCTGCTCCACGAGCTGGTACGCGTCGGTCTCGGCGGTCAGCTGCGCCCGGTTGGCGTGCTCGGTGTGCCCGCGCCCCTCCAGGAAGGCGTCACGGATCCGCGTCACCTCGTCGGCGTTCACCCCACCACCGATGCCGTCGCCGGTGGAGTAGAAAGCCGGGACCGCGCTGCCGCCGATCGCCTGCATGTCGACCCGCTGGCGGGAGTACCCGTCGGTGTTGACGTTGGAGATGTTCTGGCCGGTGACGTCGAGCGCCCGGCGCTGCGCCCAGAGGGACGTGGTCGCGGTGTTCAGGAGGCTGAAGGTGCTCACGTCAGAGTGCTCCGTCCAGGGTGACCGCGCGGTAGGTGCCGTCGGAGTGCCGGCCGGTCGCGCCGTAGGTGCCGGCCGAGGACGACCGCGTCCGCGTGAGCGCGTCCCCGATGGCCGACAGGCCGCCCTCGATGAGCTCCCGGTTGGCGTCGGACAGGCTGCGCAGCTCGGTGATCAGCACCAGCAACGCCTCGTGGTGCTGGGCCAGGAGGTCGTTCCAGGGGGCGGGGGCGGCGTCGGCGACCTGCCGCAGGGAGGGGTCGCTCGCGAGGCCGAGCGTCCCCGCGATCGCCTCGGTGGCCGCGGACCGCTCCACCTCGAGGGTGCGCAGCTGGTCGAGGATCACCTCGATCTCGTGCGCGATGCGCGCCAGCCACCGGCTCTTGCCCGTGAGGATCAGGTACTGCTTCTCCTCGGCCTTGAAGAGCAGGAGGTCCAGGAGCTCCTGCTCCCGCCACAGCAACGTCGACAGGTGCTGGTAGTCCACTCCGTCCACCGCCTTCCGTCGTCTCGCTCGTGCTCGCGGTCCCCCGGCCCCCGGCCAGGACGACCCGCTGTCGGAGCTGGCATCGGCACCCGTCCGGAAGGGGTTGAGCCGAAGGGCGGAACTGGCGCTCAAGTTCGACAGGATTTGTGCCGACGGGTGGTGCCGACCTCGGTACCGACCGCCGAGAGATACGGACGTGACCCCAGTCCGTTCCCTCGCGACCGAGCGACCCCTCCGTGAGCGGCCCGCCCACGACCGGCCGTTGCGCGAACGCCCCCAGAACGGCCGGGTCCCGCACCCGGTCAAGGGGCGCTCCCCGCAGGAGGTCGACGCGCTGGTGACCGAACACCTGCCGCTGGCGGCGTTCGCCGTCAACGCCGTCGCCTCCCGCATCTCGCTCCCCGGCCACGTCAGCCGGGAGGACCTGCTGTCCTGCGCCCACGTGGCCCTGGTCGAGGTGGCACGACGGTTCGACCCGGACGCGGGCGCCTCCTTCGCCACCTACGCCCTGGCGCGGCTGCAGGGGGCGGTCCTGGACGAGCTGCGCTCCGGGGACTGGGCCAGCCGATCGGTGCGCGCCGCGGCCCGGCGGACCGACGCCGCCGCCGACGCGCTGACCATCAGCCTGGGCCGGCCGCCCACGCGCGAGGAGCTCGCGCAGAGCCTGGGTGTCGCCCGCAGCGAGCTGGATCACCTGCAGGTCGACGTCCACCGGGCCGTGATGGTCAGCATCGACGCGGAGGCCGGCCCCGACGGGACGGCGCTCGACCTGCCCGACAGCGGCGAGTCGCCCGAACGCGCGGTCCTGCGGGGGGAACGCGCCCGGCACCTGCACGCGGCGATCCGGGCGCTGCCCGACCGGCTCGACGAGGTCGTCGAGCGGAATTTCTTCGGTGATGAATCACTGACCGACATCGCGGAAGACCTCGGAGTGACGCTGTCGCGCGTCTCCCAGATGCGCGCACGGGCACTCACCCTCCTGCACGCCGCCATGAGCGAGATCTGGGAAGGCAGGACGGTCCCCGCGGACGGCGGGGTGCGCGCACGCAACCAGCAACGCGCGTACGTCGACCGCGTGACCGGCCGAACGGCTACCGGGGCTGCACGACACACGCCACTCCCCCACCCCCGGGCGGCCGGGTGGCCGTCGGGGCCGTCGGGGGCGGTCGCACAACCCGCATGAGTGACCTTTGCGGGTAGACACGCAGCCCTCCTCAAGTTGCGGGCCCTTCCTGCCGTGATCCTCCTTGCTCACCCGCAGCACGGACGCAGCGGGACCGACGAGTACGACCCCGTCCAAGGAGGATCACCATGGGTCTGCGCATCAACCAGAACATCGCGGCGCTCAACGCTCACCGCAACCTGTCGATCACCGACAGCCAGATGAGCAAGTCGCTGGAGAAGCTCTCCTCCGGCTTCCGCATCAACCGCGCCGCCGACGACGCGGCCGGCCTGGCGATCTCCGAGGGCCTGCGCTCGCAGGTCGGCGGGCTCAAGGTGGCCGTCCGCAACGCCCAGGACGGTGTCTCGGTCGTCCAGACTGCAGAAGGCGCCATGACGGAGGTCCACTCCATCCTCCAGCGGGTGCGTGACCTCACCGTGCAGGCCTCCAACACCGGCGTGGTCACGACGACCGCCCGCGGTTACATCGCCGAAGAGGTCGAGGAGCTGCAGGGCGCGCTCGACAACATCGCCGACCGGACGGACTTCAACGGCACCAAGCTGCTCAACGGCAGCGCTGCGACGCTCAGCTTCCAGACAGGCGCCAACGGCGGCGAAACCGTCTCGGTCAGCCTGGAGAACATCAAGGACGTCGCGACCGCCATCGGAACAGTCGTGACGAACCTCAAGGCCGGCACCTACACCACCTCGGATGCCGACCTCGACGCCATCGACGCCGAGATCCAGACGGTGTCGAGCGCTCGGGCGACCCTGGGTGCCTCGCAGAACCGCTTCGAGAGCACCATCAACTCGCTCAACGTCGCGATCGAGAACCTCTCCGCCTCCGAGAGCCGCGTCCGCGACGCCGACATGGCCCAGGAGATGGTCGGGTTCACCCGCGCCCAGATCCTGTCCCAGGCCGGCACCGCCATGCTCGCCCAGGCCAACCAGGCCTCGCAGAGCGTCCTCTCGCTGCTCCGCTGATCCCAGCACCGAGCAGCTGAGGCACGCCCCTCAGCACCACCCCGGTGAGGGGGGAGGCCTTCGGGCCTCCCCCCTCACT
>NZ_JBJHAL010000033.1:0-50745 GCF_054050995.1 Blastococcus sp. SYSU DS1021
CCCCCCCCCCCCCCCCCCCCCCCCCCCCCCCCCCCCCCCCCCCCCCCCCCCCCCCCCCCCCCCCCCCCCCCCCCCCCCCCCCCCCACCACTCCACCGCAGCCCGTCCCCCTCCAACCGGTCCCCGCCACCTCCAGGAGCCGACCATGCCCCACCCGCCCGCGGCCGACCTCAGCGCCCCCGCCGCAGCGCCCCCACACGTCGCGATCCGGCGGGCCGCACCTGCCGACGCCGCCGTCGTCGCCGCGATGGCCGGCGAGATCGCCGCCCACGAGGACCAGAGCGCACACGTGCACGTCGATGTGGAGAAGTGGCGCCGGATGCTCGACCGCCCCGATGTCATCGTGCTGCTCGCCGAGCGCGCCGGACAGGCCGTCGGCTACGTCTCCGCCCTTCGCCAGCTGCACCTGTGGACCGGCGGCGACGTGCTCAACCTCGACGACCTCTACGTCCGCCCCGGCCACCGCGACGCCGGCGTCGGCCGCCATCTCATGGCCGCCCTCGCCGCTCTTGCCGCGCCCGAACAGCTGCTCATCCGCTGGGGCATGGAGGTCGACAACGCCGACGCCCAGCGCTTCTACCGCCGCCTCGGCGCCACCCTGCGGCCCAAGGTGCTCGCCGCCTGGACTCCCGCCGCCTACCGCCACCTCGCGTCCGCCCGCCCCCAGCCGGAGAACTGATGAGGCTCCACCTGCGCCCCGCCACGGCCGGCGACCTCCCGGCCGCGGCCGCGCTCCTCGCTGACGCCTTCACCGACTACCCCTGGACCCGCTGGACCGTCGCCGCCGACGACCACGACCGACGGCTGACCGCGCTGCAGGAGCTGTACCTCACCGCCGTCGCCCTGCCCTACGGGCACGTCGATCTCGGCTACACCGCCGAGCGCCTGACGACGGTCGCCGTCTGGCTGCCCGGCACCGCCATCCCCGACCAGGTGTGGCGTGAGATCGGGGCGACGGTCGCCGACCTGGCCGGTGACCGCGCGGCCACGGCCGCCGCAGCCGACGCCGTGCTCGGCCCGCACCGGCCCGGCGGCACACATCTCCTGCTGGCCAGCGTCGGCGTGGACAGGAGCCACCAAGGGCGGGGCATGGGAGCCGTCGCCCTCGCACCAGGGCTCACCCGCGCCGATCGATACGGGCTGCCGGTGCACCTGGAGACCAGCGCGGCGCGCAACGTGCGCTTCTACCAGCGCCTCGGCTTCTCCGTCACCACCGCCGTCGACCTGCCGGACGGTGGGCCGCGCACCTGGTTGATGCATCGCGAGCCCCCTGCGGCGGTGGCCGACCCTGCCGACGCCGGGAGTGCGTCCGGAGCAGCGCCCATCCGGTGAACGGCTTCCTGCTCGCACTCATCGTGGCCTGCGAGGTCGGCTTCTGGTGCCTGCTCGGCGCCGGCCTGATGGTCCGCTACCTCCTGCGCCTGCGCCGCACCAGCGCGGTCCTGCTGGCCGGCGCCCCGGTGCTCGACCTGGTCCTGCTCATCGCCTCCTTCCTCGACCTCCGCTCGGGCAGCACAGCCGGCGCCGCGCACGGGCTCGCCGCCGTCTACATCGGCTTCTCCGTGGCGTTCGGGCCGCTCACCCTGCGGTGGGCCGATCAGCGCTTCGCCCACCGCTTCGCAGGCGGCCCGCCACCCGTGCGCCCCCCGGAGTACGGGCAGGCACGCGCTCGCCACGAGTGGAAGCTGTGGGCCCGCGCGCTCGCCGGGTGGGCGGTCGCCTGCAGCCTGCTCGGCCTGGCCGTCCTCGCCGCCGACGATGCCGCGCGCACGGCGCACCTGGCCGGCTGGATCAACGGGCTCACCGCCGGCGTCATCATCTGGGCGCTGGCCTGGCCGCTGCCCTACACCTTCTGGCCGAAGACCCACCGTTCACGATGCCCCACCTCGTGACCGGTGCACGATCGGCCGGTCCACCGGCACCGCCGACCGGTTCACGAGCCACTTCGGGAACGGTCACTGCTTCGTTGACGCATGTGCTGGTCCAGCAGCATCCCGATCAGCAGCGCGAGCGGGTCGCGGCTCAGCAGCTCGTCGGCGGCGGCGTCCTGGGCGATGCGGAGGGTCGGCACACCCGAGATGGTGCCGCAGAGCGATCCCGTGGCAATCACCACCGAGCACCGCGGGCCGTATGGTTCCGCCGGTGGACGATGTGCCTGCCAGAGAGCTCGTTCCAGGTTTTGTGAACGAGCGCTGACTTCCGGCTTCGCTCTACCCCGGTCACCACCACGCCGTCCGCATCCTGGGCGCCGGGCGCCACTTCCCGACATGCATAACGAGCTGGCGCGCGGTAGCGTCGCAACAGTAGTTGAGCATTCAATGAGATACGCCGACTGCTGCCCGTCATGTCCGAACCAACGCGCTACAGGGAGAACCGTGCCCAACATCGCTGTCGTCTACTACTCGTCGACCGGGAACGTCCACCAGCTCGCCGCCGCTGTTGCTGACGGCGCCCGCGAAGCCGGGGCCGAGGTTCGCCTGCGTCGAGTCCCCGAGCTGGCTCCCGAGGAGGCCATCGACTCCAACCCGCTCTGGCGCGCCCACGTGGACACCACCGCCGATCAGGTCGAGGTGGCCACGCCGGCGGACCTCGAGTGGGCCGACGGCTACGCCTTGGGCACGCCGACCCGATTCGGCACCCCTGCAGCCCAGATGAAGCAGTTCATCGACACCCTCGGTGGGCTCTGGTTCACCGGGAAGCTGGCCAACAAGGGCGCCACCGCCTTCACGAGCGCGCAGAACGTCCACGGCGGCCAGGAGTCGACGATCCTGACACTGTTCAACGTGTTCTCCCACTTCGGGGCGGTCATCGTGCCGCCCGGCTACACCGACCCCCTGCTGTTCGAGGCCGGCGGGAACCCCTACGGCGTCTCCAACGCCTCGGGCGGCCAGGCGGCGACCGCCAACCAGGCCGAGCTGGCCGCGGCCCGCTACCAGGGCCGCCGCCTCGCCGAGGTGACCGCCAAGCTCGTCGCCTGACATGGATCACGGTTCCTGGGGCTGCTCCGCGGACTCGCCCCAGGAACCGGCCAGATCCAAGATCCCGGCGCTACCGCCGCAAGGTCGCCAGCGCCTCTCCCGCCCATACGGCACGGAGCGCGAACTCCACCCCGTCACGGGTCACCGGGCGCGTCGGCTGCCGCCCTTCCAGGGGCCACGCGGGTAGCGAGGGACTCTCGCGCCGCGGCCGCTCCGCGGGAAGCCGCGGTCAGAACCGGCCCTCCTCGTCGCGGCGGGCGAACTGCAGTCGACTTCTTCAGCTGCTTCGTCGACGCATGTGCTGGTCCAGCAGCCTCCCGGCCAGCAGGGCGAGGGCGTCCCGGCCGAGCAGCTCGTCGGCGGCGGCGTCCCGGGCGATGCGGAGGGTCGGCACGCTCGCGAATCCAGCCACGGGTCAGGGGGACGCCCTCCTGGCGACCGCGCTCCTCCACGACCGCAGTGCGCCGGAGCGAGACGCCGCCCAGGGCCCGGCCCCGTGACGGCGTGGTGCCGCCGCCCCTAGCCTGGAGCAGATGCAGTGGCCACGGTGGGACAGCTCGGCACGCTGGTGGCTGATGGCTGCGGCCGTCGTCATGGGCGCAGCCGCGGCTGTCGCGGAGCTCTGGTGGACGACCGCCGGCATGGCCGTCCTCGTCGTCGGTCACCTCGCCGCCCTCGTCCGCCAGCGTCGTCGAGAAGCCGGCGAGGATCGCCCGGGCCAGTGAGCCCAGCCGGACGCACCCGCTCTGCGAGCATCGACCCGCAACCGCAGCGCACGTGCCCGGCTCCGCCGCGCAGCACCCGCGCCTCCCCCGGTGCCCTCCACCCCGAGGGGACGCCCCGGTGGGCTCCGCAGGGAGTCGCGGACCGCGAGAGGATCGGGAGATGCCGCGCCGTCCAGCTCTCCGGGCCACCCTGGCGCTGGTGCTGGTCACGACCGTGCTCGCCGTCGCGGGGCTGGTGTGCCACCCGGCCGTGCGCGCGACCGCGAAGGCCGTGTTCGTGCTCGACAGCGCGCTCGACGGGCCGCTCCCCCGGCCGTGGGCGCCACCGGTCGAGCGCAGCGAGCAGCAGTTGGGGGACGTGGTCGTCGACCGCTACTCGCCCGCTGCTGTCGCGCCGCCGGTCCTCGTGGTGCCCGGTGCGGCCCCCGCCGGGCGGGACGACGAGCGTGTCGTGTCCCTGGCCTCGTCGCTCGCCGCCGCGGGGCGGGAGGTGGTGGTCCCCGAGCTGAGCCTCTACGGGCGGGTGCTGGACGTCGACGACCTCGACCGGGTGGTGGAGGTGGCCGCGGAGCTCTGCCGCGGTGGCGATGAGCTGGTGCTCCTCGGGTTCTCCTACGGCGGGTCCCTCGCCCTGGTCGCGGCCGCCGACGAGCGCGTGGCCGGCTGCATCGACCTGGTCGCGACCTTCGGCGCCTACGCCGACCTGGTCGGGGTCCTCCAGGCGGCGGTGACCGGGGTCTCTGTCGTGGACGGTGAGGTGCACCCGTGGCAGGGCTCCGACGAGTCCGTCGTCCGCACGGTGCTCCAAGACGCGGCGACGCAGCTGGTGCCCGAGGATCAACGGGAGCCGCTGCGCCGCGCGCTCGAGCGGCACGATCCGAGCGGTCTGCCCGCCGCCGCGCGCCACGTCTACCGCATGGCGACCACCGACGACCCGATGCTGGTGGTCGACCTCGCCCGGAGCCTCCCGCCGCCCGGGGACGCCCTCGTGGAGACGTTCTCCCCCGTCGACGTCGCCGACGACGTCGAGGCCGACGTGCTGGCCGCACACGCCCTCGACGACCCGGCCGTACCGGTCGCGGAACTCGTGCGCCTCCAGCGGGCCTTCCCCGAGGCGGAGGTGGCGGCTGTTCGTTCCTTCGAGCACGTCGACCTGGCCACGGACGCCGACCTCGGCGCCCTCCTCAGCGATCTGGTGACCGCGTGGGGATTCATGCAGGGCGTGCTGCGGGCGCAGGAGGACTGGCCCTGGGACTAGGGGCTCAGGGCGCGACCTCGTCGACCAGGTCCTCCGCGGCCCTGTGCGTGCGCCGCAGCAGCACCTCGCCGCCGGCCCAGAGCGCCCCGAGGCCCGCGACGATCAGGACCCACGGCGGATCGGGCCACTCGATGATCGACTGCACGTGGCGGTGCAAACCCAGGACCAGGCCGGCGAGGTGCACGAAGGGCAGGAGGAAGAAGGGCTCGTCTCGATCGCCGCTCCATCGGGGTCGTCCGGCGGCAGGGTCGTGACCGGGGTGACATGTCGCGGACGAGGCGACGAGGCAACGCGGTTCCGCCGTCCCTAGCCCGGGGCCGTGCGCAGGATGCGACCGGAGAGGGCGTCCCGCGACTCCCGGGACGGTCTGCACGGGTGGACCGGCGGCGGAGGCTAGTCCGAGACCTCGCGGGCGTCCTCGTCACCGGAGGAGACGAGGAGCCGCTCGGCGAACGCTGCTTCCAGGCTCTCGGTGAGCAGGTAGACCACCCCGCCGAGGAACGGCGCCAGCGCCCAGACGGCGACGTGCGAGAAGAAGGCGCTCAGCAACGCCGCGGCGCCCAGGCCGACGAGCACGGACAGGATGTTGAGACTGGTGCCGAGCGCCAGGGTCTGGGTGGGGTGCTGGGGCATCGGCCGCCGGAAGCCGGCCGAGAGGAGGCCCTCGAGGAGGGTGAAGGACATGACCGCGCCCGCCGCGTAGAGGAAGATGCGCGGCAGGTCGGGCGGCCCCTGCGTCACCTGGCAGACCCCGAAGGTGACGGTGGCGAGGATGGAGAAGCCGAAGGTGGTGCTCTCCCGCCCGACCGTGCTGCGCATTCCCCGGACGACCGTGCTGCCCACGCTCTCCGTGTCCCTGTCCGTCGGCACGACATCCCCCTCGCAGTTCCGGTAGCGGCGTGCTCCGGTAGGCCCGGACCGCTGCGACTGCCCGCCATACCCAGACGCGCCGACCCATGCCTCCGGGGAGCGTCCGCGGCAGCCCCGCTACGGAGATGCGCCCCCACGCTCCTGCGCCGGCCGGGTGCAGCGCAGGCGGGCACCGTGCTGGAACTCGCTCGGCCACGGCCCGCACACGCCCGTGCGAATCACACGCCTGTCCCTCCCGGCCACCTCGGCCCCGCCCCGTTCTGCGGTTACGACGATCACGTGAGCAGTCCTTCGTGCAGGGCACGAAGGACTGCATTCGTCCGGTCGCGTGCGCCCAGCTTGAGCAGGATGGCCGAGACGTGGTTCTTCACCGTGCCCTCCACCAGGAACAGCGCCCCCGCGATCTCCCGGTTGGTACAGCCCTCGGCCATCAGCCGCAGGACCTCCAGCTCGCGGGTGGTCAGCGCCTGGACCGCCGGGGCACCGGCGTCAGCCGGTGGGGCCCCGGAGCGGACGGCCCGCAGCAGCCGATCGGTGATCGATGGGGAGATGAGCGTGCCACCCTCGGCCAGGGTGCGCACCGCATCGGTCAACTGCTCCAGGGTCACGTCCTTGAGCAGGTAGCCCCGCGCCCCGGCTCGGAGGGCTCCGAGCACCAGCGTGTCGTCGTCGAAGGTCGTCAGGACGAGCACAGGGATCTCGATACCGCGCTGGTGCAGCTGCTCCAGCGTCCAGATGCCGTCGTGGCGAGGCATGCGCAGGTCGAGGAGGACGACGTCTGGCGCCGTGGCCGCGATGACCTCCAGTGCCGACTGCCCGTCGTCTGCCTCGCCGACCACCGCCACCTCGGAGAGCTCCAGCAGTGTGCGGATGCCCTGGCGGACGAGGGTCTGGTCGTCCACCACCACGACCCGCGTCACGTCACCGGCGCCCGGGCGGTGACGCGAAAGCCCTCGCTCCCGTCGAAGGTCACGTCACCGCCCAGCGCCTCGAACCGCTCGGCGATCCCACGCAGCCCGTTGCCGGGCGTCGGTTCCCGCGCACCGCGTCCGTCGTCGACAGCGGTCAGGACGGCTCGGGAGCCCTCGGCACGCACCTCGATCCGGAGGGTGCGGGCACCGGCGTGCTTGATCGTGTTGGTCAGGATCTCCTGCACGGCACGGACGAACGCGGCGGTCTCCTCCTCGCCGGCGCGTACATCGCGGTCGACAGCGACGGAGACGTCGAGCCCCGGGATGTCCCGGGCCACCTGACGAAGCGCCTCGGCGAGATCCGGCGACTCGGTCCGCAGCCGGCCCACGGTGCTCCGGACGTCCGCCAGCAGGTCCCGCGCGACCCGGCCCGCTCGGTCGACGTGCTCGCGTGCCTGCTCACCTGGCCGGTGGCGTGCCGCCTCCAGCTCCAGGCTGAGGATGGTGAGCTGGTGCCCGATCAGGTCGTGCAGCTCGCGGGAGATCCGCACCCGTTCGGCCGTGCGCGCCGAGTCCGACAGCAGGACGGCGGCAGCCTGCAGGTCGATGTGCGCCTCGGTCAGCTCCCGCCGCATCCGCTGCTCGCGGATCATGGCCACCGAGCTGAGGACAGCGGCCAACTGGATCAGCAGGTAGAAGCCCGAGACGACGAGCACCTCGGGGGAGGCACCGTCCCGACCGGTGGAGTAGGCGAGAACGGCGGTGTTGAGCCCGACCAGGAGGATGCCGGCACCCAGCGGCGCGACGTGGACGCTCACGGCCGCGGTCACCACGAGGAGGACCGGCAGCAGCCCCACGTGGGGGGCGGCCAGGACGACCGACCAGGAGAGGACGACGGCCGTGGTGAGAGCCCCGTACCTGAGCGCAGCCGGTCGCTCGATGGCCACGGCGGACAGCAGCGTGACGATGAACCCGGCGAACAGCACGATCCACCAGCCACGGGGGATCGATGTCTCGGCGACTCCGAACAGCACCGGCCCGACGACCACGACGGTCACGACGAGCATGGCGAGGCCCGACCACTCCTCGGGTCCGAGTCGTCGCATACGAGGAGCCTAGGGGCCGCTCGAGAGCCGGCCAGGTGCCGGAAGTCATGGTCACAGCTCCTGACCATCGGCACAGGCGACCGGGCGCAGGCCGCACCTAGCGTCGCAGCCATGGGAACTGCAGCTCCGGTGATCGATGCCGAGGACCTGCACAAGCACTACGGCGACAGAGTGGTCGTCGGCGGTGTCACCTTGCGGGTCGACCGGGGTGAGGTGTTCGGCGTCCTCGGGATCAACGGCGCGGGCAAGACGACCCTGGTGGAGATGATCGCCGGGTTGCGCAGGCCCGACCGCGGACGGGTGAGTGTCCTCGGCCTCGACCCGCACCGCGACCGGGCCCAGGTGCGCCAGGTCCTGGGCGTCCAGCTGCAGCAGGCCCACTTGCACCACGCCCTGACGGTCGCCGAACTGCTGGCGCTCTACCGCACCTTCTACCCCCGCCCCCGGCCCGCCGAGGAGCTCCTGGAACTGGTCGGGCTGCGAGAGCACCGCGACGCGCGCTTCGAGAAACTCTCCGGCGGCCAGCAGCAGCGACTGTCCGTCGCCCTCGCGCTCGCCGGTCGCCCGCAGGTCGCGATCCTGGACGAACTCACGACGGGCCTCGACCCGCGGGCCAAGCGGGCGATGTGGCGGACGATCGAGCGCCTCCGCGACGAAGGCGTCACCATCCTGCTGGTCAGCCACGCGATGGAGGAGATCGAACGCCTCTGCGACCGCGTGGCCCTCCTCGAGAGCGGCCGCATCATCGCCGTCGACACACCCGGCGGCCTGGTGACCCGGGCAGGTGCCGACGACCTCGACGACGCGTTCGTCGCCCTGACCGGCAAGGAACTGGAGGACGACGGATGAGCACCGAGGCGACGATGCGGCGTCACCGCCCGGGCCTGACGTCGTGGCTGACCCTGATCACCTGCGAGGCCAAGATGGTCGCGCGCGACACCTCCGGCCTCGTCGTGCCGATCGTCGTGCCGCTGCTGATCCTGGTGATAAACGCTTCGGCGGCCGGCGACGAGGTCGTGACCAACGGGCGCACCGTCTTCGACGTCTTCGTCCTGCCACTGGTGTTCACGATCGTCGTCGCGACCATCGGGATCATCAACCTGCCGAGCTTCCTGGCCTACTACCGTCGCACCGGGATCCTGCGGCGCCTCGCGGTCACCCCGGCTTCGCCGGTCATGGTGCTCGCTGCACAGGTCGCCGTGGGCGTGTTCCAGGCAGTCATCGGCATCGCACTCGCGCTCGCACTCGCGGTGGGCGTGCTCGACGCCAACCTCCCGGTGCGTCTCGGCGTCGCCACGGGCGTGCTCCTGCTGGCGATGGCCGCGATGTACGCCGTCGGCATGATCGTCGCGGCGACGGCGCCGACACCCAACTCCGCGGTCGCGATCGGACTCGTCACCTTCTTCGCCCTCGGCGCCCTCGGGGGGTTGTTGGGCGGCCGCGACTCCCTGCCGGACGCCCTCGCCCTCCTCGGCGAACGGCTCCCCTTCGGAGCAGCCGTGCAAGCCCTGTCCTCGGCCTGGGCCGGCGTCGCGGTCGACCCCGTCCATCTGCTGAGCCTGGGCGCGACGACGGTCGTAGGCGTAGTCCTCGCCGCTGCGCTCTTCCGCTGGGACTGACGCGGAGGCGCCTGGCCGCCTCCGACCAGCCGGCGCGGACGGGCACGCCTGGCACTGGTCGGCTCGGGGATGCCCGCGAGACGGTCCTCAGCGGGGGTGGCTGTGCGGCCGCGCGCCCTCGGGCGCGGCCCGCCGTTCGACGTAGGCCTGGATGGCCACGAAGGCGGTGACCACGAGGCCGGCGCCGATGGCGAGGGCGAACATCGGCAGCCCGCCGTCGTCCGGTGCCAGCAGGGTCCGCTCCTCGTCCTGCCACGGCCACAGCGCGCGCAGGCACCCCACCATGAGGCCGCTCATGATCGCCAGGGTCAGGGCGCGGTGCCGGTGGAGGGCTGCCTGCAGGGCCTTCACGAACATCCCCAGCCCGAGCGCCGCGCCCAGGGCGAAGGCGCCCACGTAAGCGAGATCGCGGTCGTTCACCGCGGTCAGGGTGGGCTGGTAGAGGCCCAGTGTCAGCAGGAGGAAGGAACCTGACAGCCCGGGCAGCACCAGCGCGCAGATCGCCACCGCCGCGGCGACGACGACCACCGCCAGGGGTGGGTCCACGTCACCTGCGGGCGGCAGGCCGGTGAGCACGAACGCCGCGACGGCGGCCAGCACCGCTGCGGCGGCGTCGCGCGAGGACCAGCGCCCCACCATCCGGGCCGGCACGATGATCGAGAACAGCACCATCCCGAAGAAGACCGCGCGGGCGCCCACGGGGTGGTCGGTGATCACCGGCTCCAGGAGGCGGGCGGCGGCGAGGACGGCGAAGAGCATGCCGACGAGCACCGGGACGATGGTCGACCACTCCGCTCGGCCCACCTGCTCCCGGGCTCGCGCCCACTGGCCCGTCACGGCCAGCCGCAACGCGGTCACGACGTGCCCGGCACCGTCGATGAGCCGCTCGTAGACCCCCACGACGAGGGCGACCGTTCCCCCGCTGACCCCCGGCACGACCTCCGCGGCGCCCATGGCCACGCCGCGGAGGACGTGACCGGGGGCGGGAGGCAGGCGCGACGGCCGCTCGGGTGGGGCAGAACTCTCGTTCACTGGTGGGCGCACCAGGACGAAGTTACCGCCGACACCCTGGCGCGATGTGGTCGTCGACCGGTGCGCCGCGAAGGCGTCGTGTGACGGAGCTGCCCGCCCGGTCCCACCGTTCCCGGCTGGCGCGATCGAGGCCCTCCCGTTGAGGTGGTCATCGGCGTCGACAGTGGCGCCCTGACACCTCCGGAGGTCACCCGCGTGAACCAGACCCAGTTCCTCTGGGACGGCTGGGACCCGATCCTGCGCATCCTCCTGGTCGGCACCCTCGGCTACATCTGGCTGGTGCTGCTGCTGCGCGGCACCGGCCCCCGCAACATGGCCAAGATGACGCCGTTCGACTTCGTCATCACCGTGACGCTCGGCTCGGCGTTCGGCCGGGTGCTCACCGCCTCGCAGGTGCCGTTGTCGGAGGCGTTCGTGACGTTCGCGCTCCTCGTCGCGCTGCAGTGGCTGTTCGCCGCGGGGCGGGCGCGGTGGTCTGCCCTCAGGCGGCTGGTGGACCCCGGCCCGACGCTGCTGTTCCACGACGGGCAGCCGGTGGACCGCGCGCTGCGCCGGCACCGCATGATCGAGGCGGACCTGCACTCGGCGGCGCGGGAGAAGGGGTTCGGTTCACTGGACGACGTCGCGGCGGTGATCCTGCAGGCCGATGGCACGCTCGCCGTGGTCGGCGCGGGCAAGATGGGCGACGGCGCTTCGGTGCTCCCCTTCACCTCGACCGGGAGGTGACGACGACGGCGGCGCGCCGCCCAGGGTCGGCACCGGCCGTCGTCGTGGCCATGATCAGCTTCTCCCGGTCGGTGTGCCGCGACCGATCCGGCAGCACCATCGGCGCCGCGGCTGTGGCGGGGCTGTGCGCCGGCCCCGCCCTCCATGCGGGTCCGCAGGTCCCCGCCCGTCGCCGGCGGGGGCGCGGGAGAATGCCGAGGTGCGAGCGGTGGTGAGCCGGGTGAGTACAGCGGCTGTAACTGTGGACGGCGGAGTCGTGGGCGAGATCGGCCCCGGCTTGCTGTCACTGGTCGGAGTGGGCCGGGACGACGACGCGGACCGGGCACGGGCGATGGCGCGCAAGATCCACGAGCTGCGCATCTTCCCGGGGCCTGACGGCGCGGTGTCCGCGTCCGACCTCGGGCTGCCGCTCCTCGTCGTCAGCCAGTTCACGCTCTACGCCGACACGCGCAAGGGCCGCCGCCCGTCCTGGCAGGACGCCGCCCCGGGCGAGCTCGCCGAACCCCTCGTCGACGAGGTCGTGGCCGAACTGCGCCGCCGCGGCGCGACCGTGGCCACCGGGGTCTTCGGTGCCAGCATGCGGGTCTCGTCGGTCAACGAGGGGCCGATGACCCTCCTCCTGGAGGTCTGACCTGCGGAACCGCCCGGGGTCAAATGACATGACTGGGACCCCGCGGCCCCGGGTACCGAGGGGTGACCGAAGACACTCCCTGTCGGTTTGCTGTGAACGGCGGGTTAGCGGAACACGAACCCCCGTGGCGGCCGTTGTGCAGGGCGTACCACACCGGACAGAGAAGAGCGGGACCGGCCGGTGACCCCGTAGCCGTGGACCCGCTCCACGCCTGGACCGCACCGCCGCCCGACGACGCCCGGCAGGTGCATCCGAACCCAAGGCAAGGACGAAGACCCATCGTGACGCTGCTGCAGTCCTCCCCCACCGACACCCTGGACGTGCGCACCCCCCGGCGGGAGCCCGACACCAGCGGCCTGGTCTCCACCGACCTCGTGCGCGTCTACCTCAACACGATCGGCAAGACCGCTCTGCTCACCGCGGAGCAGGAGGTGGAGCTGGCCAAGCGGATCGAGGCCGGGCTCTACGCCGAGCGCCTGCTCGCCGAGCAGGAGGGCCTCACCCCGGCCCGCAAGCGCGACTACAAGATCCTGGCGACCGACGGCAAGGCGGCCAAGGCGCACCTGCTGGAGGCGAACCTCCGGCTCGTCGTCTCGGTGGCCAAGCGCTACACCGGCCACGGCATGACGTTCCTGGACCTCATCCAGGAGGGCAACGTCGGCCTGATCCGTGCCGTCGAGAAGTTCGACTACACCAAGGGCTTCAAGTTCTCCACCTACGCCACCTGGTGGATCCGGCAGGCGATCACCCGCGCCATGGCCGACTCCGGGCGCACGATCCGGCTGCCCGTCCACCTGGCCGAGCAGGTCAACAAGGTGGTCCGGACCCGCCGGCGCATGCACCAGGAGCTGGAGCGCGAGCCCACCGCCGAGGAGCTGGGGCTGGAGCTCGATCTGCCCGAGGAGCGGATCACCGAGCTGCTCGAGTACAGCCGCGACCTGGTCAGCCTCGACCAGACCGTCGGCGCCGACGAGGAGTCCCGCCTGGGTGACTTCATCGAGGACGCCGACGCCGCCGTCGCGGAGGATGCCGTGGCCTTCCAGATGATGAAGGGCGATGTGCGCACCGTGCTCTCCACGCTGGAGGACCGCGAGCGGGACGTCGTCGTGCTGCGCTTCGGCCTCGACGGCGGCCAGCCCCGGACGCTGGAGCAGATCGGCAAGCAGTTCGGTCTCTCCCGCGAGCGGGTGCGCCAGATCGAGCGCGAGACGATGGCCAAGCTGCGCGACCCGCAGCGCGCCGACGCCCTGCGCGACTATCTCGCCTGAGCGATGACACCGTCGTCCTCCGGACGACACCACGGCCACGAGCCGTCCCCCGGCTGCGCTGAGCGTGTCCACGGACGTCCTGCCGGGAGCCTCCGGCCCCGCGCCAGGACGCCGTTGCGCGCAGAGCGGCTCACCTCGACGAGGTGACTGCCGGGCACGAGAGCCCGTCCCCGACTCCGGGGGCGGGCTCTCGGCGTCTCAGACCGGCGAGCGCATCCTCCTGGGCCCGGGGTCGACCCGGGCGGTGGGCGGACCGATGCGGGCGGTGCCGCCGGCCACCACGAGCGACCGGCCACCGTGCCACGGGTTCTTCGGACCCACGATGACCGGCTCCAGCTGCAGGTGCAGCACCTCGGGCAGGTCGTCGGCGAGGCGGGCCACCCGCAGCAGCAGGTCTTCCAGCGCCTCCACGTCGACCGGCTCCGCACCCCGGTAGCCGTCGAGCAAGGGCCAGGCGCGCGGCGCGCGGACGAGCTCGGCTGCGTCCAGGTCGGTCAGCGGCAGCGTTCGGTACGCCCGGTCGCCGAGCAGGTCGGTGGCCACGCCCCCGACGCCGAAGCTGACGAGCGCCCCGAACGACGGGTCGTCGACGATCTCGACCACGGTGGCGACACCGGGGGCGGCCATCTGCTGGACGATCACCGGATCGCCCGCCGGGATCGCGGCGTAACCGGCGCGGACGGCGTCGGCGTCGACGAGGTCGAGGCGCACCCCGCCGAGGTCGGACCGGTGCCGCAACCACGGCGCTGTGGACTTCAGGACGACGGGGTAGCCGATCTCGTCCGCGGCGGCGACGGCGTCCTCCGCGCTGGTCACCGTCCGCGTCGCGAGGACCGGGACGCCGTAGGCCCCGAGCAGCTCGATCAGCTCGTGGTCGACCAGCTCGCGCCCGCCGGCGCCCTCGGCCAGGACGCGGCGGACCAGGCCGCGGGCGGCGGCCTCGTCGACGTCGGGCAGGTCGGGCACCTCGCCGACCGGGCGGCGGCGCCATCGGCCGTACTCCACCACCTTGGCCAGCGCGATGACCGCCCGCTCGGGCGTGCTGTACGACGGCACCGAGCCGCGGGCGGGCATCCCGTGCTCGTCGAGCACCGCGAGCTCGGGCGGGATGCCCTCGGCGGAGAGGAAGCTGGCCACGATCGGCTTGCCCGACCCGGCCGAGACCTCACGCAGCGCCGGACCGTACTCGGTCGACCCGGCCATCAGCGGCGGCAGGAACACCGCGATCACCGCGTCGACGCCCTCGTCGTCGACGGCGGCCTGCAGCGCGGCCCGGAACTCCTCGGGGCTGCCGGCGACCCCGATGTCCACCGGCGCGTCGTGCGCCAGCTCCATCCCCTCCTCGAGGACGGCGTCGGCGACGAGCACCCCGATGGCGGTCGAGTTGCCCACGACCGCGACCCGGGTCCCGGCCGGCACGGGCTGGTGGGCCAGCAGCGTGCCGACGTCGAACAGCTGCGCGACGGTCTCCACGCGGATCACCCCCGCCGAGGCGAACAGCGCCGCCACCGACTGCTCGGGCACCGCCACCGACGTGCCCGCGAGGCCCGGGGTGACCCCGACGTGCCGGCCGCTCTTCACCGCGACGACCGGCTTGGTGCGCCCGACGGTGCGGGCCAGCCGGGCGAACTTGCGGGGGTTCCCGAAGCTCTCCAGGTGCAGCAGCACCACCTCGGTGCCGGGGTCGGTGGACCAGTACTGCAGCAGGTCGTTGCCGCTGACGTCGGCGCGGTTGCCGGCGGAGACGAAGGTGGACAGCCCGATGCCCCGGCTGCGGGCCCGCTCGAGCAGCGCGACGCCGAGCGCGCCGGACTGGGCGAAGAACCCGACCCGGCCACGGCCGGGCACCATCGGCGCGAGGCTGGCGTTGAGCCGCACCTCCGGGTCGGTGTTGACCACGCCCAGGCAGTTGGGCCCGACCACCCGCATGCCCGACGCGCGGGCCGCGGCGACCAGCCGGCGTTCGGCCTCACGCCCCTCCGGCCCGGCCTCCCCGAAGCCGCCGGAGATCACGACCAGGCCGCGGACCCGCTTCCGGCGGCAGGCCTCCACCACGCCGGCGACCTCGTCGGCGGGCACGGCCAGGATCGCCAGGTCGAGGTCGTCGGGGATGGACTCGATGTCGGCGTACGCCGGGACGCCGCGCACGTGCCGGGCGCCGGGGTTGACCGGGTAGACCGGCCCGGCGAACCCGTAGTCCAGCAGGTGCCGGAGCACCGCGTTGCCGATCTTGCCGGCGTCGTTGCTGGCGCCGACCACGGCCACCGAGGACGGCGTCAGCAGCCGGGCGATCGACCGCGACTCGCTGCGCTGCTCGCGCTCGTAGGCGACCGCGAGCGCGTCCTCCGTCTGCTCGATGGGGAAGGTCAGGTGGACGACGCCGTCCTCGTACGAGCGCTCGGCCTTGTACCCGGCGTCGCGGAAGACCCGCACCATCTTGCTGTTCTGCGCCAGCACCTCGGCGACGAAGCGCTTGATGCCCCGCTCCCGGCCGGCGGCGGCGAGGTGCTCGAGCAGCACCGAGCCCAGCCCCCGCCCCTGGTGGGCGTCCTCGACCAGGAAGGCCACCTCGGCGTCGTCGGTGCCGGGGTACCGGTCGTAGCGGCCGACGGCGACGACCTGGTCGCCCAGCAGCACGACGAAGGCGACCCGGTTGTCGTGGTCGACGTGGGTGAACCGATGCAGGTCGCGCTCGGACAGCCGCTTCATCGGCCCGAAGAACCGGTAGTAGCGGGTCTGGTCGCTGCTGCGCTCCATCAGCCCGTTGAGGCCGGCGGCGTCCTCGGGGCAGATCGGCCGCAGGTGCACCGTGCCGCCGTCGGCGGCGACGATGTCGGCCTCCCAGTGCGGCGGCGGCGTCGGGTTCTGCTGCTGCTCGTCGGGCGGCCCCTCTCCAGGGGCCCGCTGCGAGCCTGCGAGCGGTGGGGGGGAGAGGGGTCCTTGTTCAGTCACGGGGGTCGTCCGGGTCGAGGCCGAAGTAGGGGAAGCTGGCACGACGGGTGCGCATGATCGCCCGGTCGACCCGGGACTCGGTGAAGGTGTCCCACCGGGAGAAGCCGGTGTACCCGCCCTCGGTCATGTGCGTGGGCGGTCGGGCGCGCAGGCCGCGGCGCAGCACGTCCTCGCGCCACGGCTCGGGGATCTCCGTGGCCGGGTCCAGCGTCGCGCCACCGGCCTCGGCGATCAGGTGGGTCCACGCTCGGGGCACGCAGCGCACCAGGCCGTACCCACCGCCACCGAGGGCGACCCAGCGCCCGTCGCAGATCTCGTGGGCCAGTTCGTGCATGGCCTTGTAGCTGGCGCGCTGCCCGTCGACGGTGAGCGCGAGGTCGGCCAGCGGGTCCTCGTGGTGGGCGTCGCACCCGCACTGGGTCACGATGATCTGCGGCGCGAAGGCCTTGAGCACGCTGGGCACGACGGCGGTGAACGCCCGCAGCCAGGACGAGTCGTCCGTGCCGTTGGGCAGCGCGAGGTTGACGGCGCTGCCCAGGGCCTTGCCGGGGTCGCCGGTCTCCTCCGGGAAACCGGTGCCCGGGAACAGCGTCAGCGGCGTCTGGTGGATGCTCACGGTGAGCACCCGGGGGTCCTCGTAGAACGCGGCCTGGACCCCGTCACCGTGGTGGACGTCGAGGTCGACGTAGGCGATCCGCTCGTACCCCTGGCCGAGCAGCCAGGCGATGGCGATGGCGGCGTCGTTGAAGATGCAGAAACCCGAGGCGGCCCCCCGCATCGCGTGGTGCAGGCCGCCGGAGATGTTCACCGCGTGCTGTGCGGCGCCGCTGTGCACCTGCTGGGCGGCGAGCACGCTGCCCCCGGTGATCAGCGCCGCGGCCTCGTACATCTCCGGGAAGATCGGGTTGTCCGGGGTGCCCAGACCGTGGCCGACGCCGGGATCGGCCGGCGCCTGGCGCACCGCCTCCAGGTACAGCGGGTCGTGGACCAGGGTGAGCAGGTCCTCGCCGGCCGGTTCCGGTGCGAGCACCCGCAGCCGGTCGCTGGACAGCAGGCCGAGGCCGTCGGCCAACCGCATCGTCAGGTCCAGCCGCACCGGGTGCAGCGGGTGGTCGCCTCCCATCGTGTAGCCGAGCAGCGCGTCGTCCCAGACGACGGCGACCGAGTCGCTCACGGCACCTCCCCTCCGGCGCGCCCGGCCGGGCGCGGCGGCTCGGTCGCCGACGCTACCGGGTCCCGTGGTGACCGGTACCTCGGCGAGACCGCTCGCCGGGGGGCCGGTGACCGCCCTCCGGCCCCGTAGACTGGACGCCGACACGGAGGAGACCTGTGAACGACCTCATCGACACGACCGAGATGTACCTCCGGACGATCTTCGAGCTGGAGGAAGAGGGCATCGTCCCGCTCCGGGCCCGCATCGCCGAGCGCCTGCACCAGAGCGGTCCGACGGTGAGCCAGACGGTCGCCCGGATGGAGCGCGACGGCCTCCTGACCGTCGAGGGCGACCGGCACCTGCAGCTCTCCGAGGAGGGCCGCCAGCTGGCCACCGCGGTCATGCGCAAGCACCGGCTCGCGGAGTGCCTGCTCGTGGACGTGATCGGCCTGGACTACGCCGACGTCCACGAGGAGGCCTGCCGCTGGGAGCACGTGATGAGCGAGGCGGTCGAGCGCCGTCTGCTGTCCCTGCTCGGCAACCCCACCGTGTCGCCGTTCGGCAACCCGATCCCCGGGCTGGAGGCCCTGCGCGGCGACGAACCGCTGGGCGGTGAGACCTCCGCGGTCCTCGACTCCCTGACGCTGCTGTCGACCACCGCCTCGGCAGAGGGCCGGCCGGTGGTGATCCGCCGGATCAGCGAGCAGCTGCAGGAGAACGCCGAGCTGCTGCGTGCGCTGGCCGACCACGGGGTGCGCCCGGGCGTCACGATGACGGCCCAGCTGGTCGACGGATCGGTGAGCCTGGACGGGTACGTGCTGCCCGCCGGTGTCGCCCAGCACATGTTCGTGAGCGCCGTCGACGAGGAGCTGACCCCGCTCGAGGCCGCGCCGCGCCTCTGAGCCGACCGGATGCAGGAGGTGGGCGTGGACGAGCACGCGGCGACGGCTCCCCGGGCCGCCGAGGTGTTCCTCGCGCGGCTGCTGCCCCGGCCCGGCGGGGCGCTGCTGCACCGCCTGCGGGTGGCCGGGGCGTTCGCCTCCGGGCTCCTGTGGGGCCTGCTGCCCGCGCCGTCGGTGCATGACGTCGTGGTGACCCGACGGGACGACGGCAGGGAGGTGCTGCGCTTCCCGGCCGGTGACCCGTTCGCGGCCGGGGACATGCTGCGGGCGGTGGACACGGAGCTGGCGACGCTGGGCCCGGAGGAGTTCCTCCAGGCCTGGGACGTGCGCTGACGCACAGCGGGGCGCTGCCCGGCTCACTACGGTGAGGCGGTCCCCCGCTGCCGTGCGAGAGAAGGCCCTGGTGAGCTCGTCCGCTCCGGCACCCGCAGACACCTCCCCCGAGCCGGCACCCACGCCGTTCCACCGGCTGGCCGATTTCACCGCGTTGCCGCGGATCGGCGCCCTGGCGCTCTCTCCGGACGGGACCCGGCTGGCGGTCTCGCTGCAGACGCTGGACCGCGAGGGCAAGAAGTGGCAGTCGGCGGTGTGGGAGCTCGACCCGCGGGGTGCGCGGCCCGCCCGGCGGCTCACCCGCAGCGCACCGGGCGAATCCGCCCCCGCCTGGGCGCCGGACGGCTCGCTGCTGTTCACCTCGGCCCGGCCCGACCCCGGCGCGGAGCCGGCGGCCGAGCCGAAGCCGTCGCTGTGGCGCCTCCCCGCCGAGGGAGGCGAGGCCCGGCCGGTGCTGGGACGCCCGGGGGGCATCGGCTCCTTCGTCGTCGCCGCCGGCAGCGGGGACGTCGTGGTCGTCTCCGCCACCATGCCCGGCGGCTCCGACCCGGATGCCGACGAGGAGCGGCGCAAGGCCCGGAGCGAGGCCGGGGTCTCGGCGATCCTGCACGAGGCGTACCCGGTGCGGTACTGGGATCACGACCTCGGACCGGCGGCTCCGCACCTGTTCTGGGCCGGGCAGCTCCCGACCGAGGAGCAGCCGGCCGGCAACCCGCCGGTGGAGCTGCGCGACCTGACCCCGGACGCGTCCCCGCCCAACGGGTCGGGCGACGACATCGCGCTCTCCCCCGACGGCCGCCTGCTGGCCCGGGCCGAGGAGGTGCCCGACGGGCCGGCCGGCCGGCGCACCCGGCTGGTGCTCACCGACACCGGCTCCGGCGACACGCGGGTGCTGGTGGACGACCCGCTGGCCGACGTCCACTCCGCGGCCTTCTCCCCGGACGGCGCCCGCCTGGTCTGCGTACGGGAGGCGATGTCCTCCTACGCCGAGCCGCCGGACTACACGTTGCTCCTGGTCGAGGTCGCCGACGGCTCCGCCCGGGAGCTGACCCCCGACTTCGACCGCTGGCCGAGCGCACCGCAGTTCGCCGCCGACGGCACCGCCGTCCACTTCCTCGCCGACGAGGACGGCCGGCACGCGATCTTCTGCGTACCCGTCGACGGCGGGGAGCCGGTGCGGCTCACCGCCGACGGCGCCTACAGCCACCTGCAGGTCGCCCGGGACGGCAGCGCGCTGTACGCACTGCGGTCCGCGTACGACTCGCCGCCGCTGCCGGTCCGCCTGGACCCGACGGCCCCGATGCAGGACCCGGAGCCGCTGCCGAGCCCGGCGGCGATCGACCGGCTGCCCGGCAGCCTGCACGAGGTGGAGGCGACCGCGGCCGACGGCACCCGCGTGCAGTCGTGGCTGGTGCTACCCGACGGGGCCTCGGCGGAGGCACCGGCCCCGCTGGTGCTCTGGATCCACGGCGGCCCGCTGATGAGCTGGAACTCGTGGTCCTGGCGCTGGTGCCCGTGGGTGCTGGCGGCCCAGGGCTACGCGGTCCTCCTGCCCAACCCGGCGCTGTCCCAGGGCTTCGGCCAGGACTTCGTGCGCCGGGGCTGGGGCGAGTGGGGCGACACCCCCTACACCGACCTGATGGCGGCGGTGGACGCCGCGGAGCAGCGACCCGACGTCGACGCCGCACGGACGGCGGCGATGGGCGGCTCCTTCGGCGGCTACATGGCCAACTGGATCGCCACCCGGACCGACCGGTTCCGGGCGATCGTCACCCACGCCAGCCTGTGGAACCTCGAGCAGTTCACCGGCACCACCGACGCCGCGTACTACTGGGAGAAGGAGTGGGGTGACCCGTTCACCGAACCGCGGCGGTACGAGCAGAACTCCCCGCACCGCTACGTGGACCAGATCCGCACCCCGATGCTGGTCATCCACGGCGACAGGGACTACCGGGTGCCGATCGGTGAGGCACTGGCGCTCTGGTACGGCCTGCAGAAGCGCGGCGTCCCCTCGAAGTTCCTCTACTTCCCCGACGAGAACCACTGGGTGCTGACGCCGGGGAACAGCCGCCTCTGGTATGAGACCGTGCTCGCCTTCCTGGCCGAGCACGTGCGTGGCGAGCAGTGGCGGCGGCCCGAGCTGCTCTGAGGACCGGCGCACGGCTCACCCCGGCTGGCGGCTGCCGCCGTCGGTGCCAGCCCGCGCCAGCAGGTCGCGCAGCCCCGCCGGCGGCAGGCAGGCATCCAGGGCCTGGCGGAGCAGATGGGCCAGGCTGTACCCGGGATCGCCGTCCAGGGCCCGGTCGAGGGCGATGCCGGCCATCGCCCCGTCGCCGCGCAACCAGGCGCTGACCGCCAGCAGGGTGGCCGGGGCCGCGTCGAGCGGCGCGGGCAACCGCCGGGCGCACTCGGTCCAGAGCACCTCCGCCGCTGCGGCGTCGGCGCCGAGCGCCAGCTGCAGGGCGCGGTCGCGCACCTGCACGTCGCGCAGCGCCCAGGCCAGACCGGCCAGCTCGTCACCACCGAGCGGTCCCTCGCCGGACGGGCCCGGCCGGTACCGCGCGACCGCCCGCCGGACCGCGGCCCACGACTCCTCGGCCAGCGCCGCCCACCCCACCTCCCGGAGCCGGGCCGAGCGCTCCTCGGCGGCGCGGAGACAGGCGGCCCGCATGCCCCCACCCGGCCCGGGCGGCGAGGTGAGGCGCTCGGCCAGCGCCGCCCGGTCGGGGGCCACCACCTGCCCGGTGCTGATCGCGGCGGCCGCCAGCGCACTGACCCCGCCGGGCAGGGGCGTCCCCGCCGACGGTGCGCAGCAGGGGTGCGGGCAGTCGTAGGACCACCAGCGCCCGCGCCGGACGAGCAGCGCGTCGCGCGGGGCGATGCCGGTGGCTGCCAGGGCCAGGACGAGTTCGTGCACCAGCGTCCGGTGCGGCAGGACGCCGGCCGGCCCCTCCTCCGCGCCGCCCTGACCGGTGTCGTCGGGCGCCTCGGAGACCACCACGACCAGCGCGGCCGCGGGCCGGTCGCTGTGCAGGCTGTCGACCAGCAGCCGCGCGATCCCCGCGCCGTCGCCCGACGGGGGGAGGTCGCCCCGGACCGTGAGCCCGACCCGCCCGCCCGACGGGCCGCCCAGGCCGATCAGCACGATCGACTCGGCCGGGTGGAAGCCCAGCAGGTGCGGTAGCGCAGCGGCCACCTCCCCGGGGTCGGAGAGCCGGATCTCCAGCTGGTCGGCGGGTTGCTGCGCGGTGGGCACGTCCATGCGGGCGACCCTGCTCGCGCCCGGGCCGCGGCGAGCGGCCCCGGGTCGTTCTGTGGACGGCGACCGCTCCTGTGGACGCCTCAGCCCACCGGAGCGGGCAGGGCGCAACCGCCCGCGGAGCACGCCGTCCCGCCGCGGGTCCGGGACGACTCCGGGTGGGGGGCCTGGCGGAGCTCGTGCCCTGCCCACAGGGGCGGGCAGGGCACGAGCTCCGAGGCCGCTACCCGTGTCGCCCCCTCCCCCGGGACAGGGCAACCCCCGGGACGGCCCGGAGCGCCGGGCCGTCGTGGCATGGCCGGCGTGGCCGGCGGCCGGCTCAGCCCAGCGCGTCGGCCTGCGTCTCGTAGGCCTGCTGGAGCAGCTCGGCGAAGGGTGCCGGGTCGGCCGGTGTGGCGCCGGCGAGCCCGGTGTCCAGGGACACCAGGAGGAGCAGCCGGTCGTCGTCCTCCACCGCCCCGATCAGCGTCGGCACGGTCACCCGAGAACCGTCGGGGGCGGTGATCGCGGTCGTGTAGCGCACGAGGGCCGAGCCGTCACCCAGGTCGGCCACCGGGAGGTTCTCGAAGGAGACCGCCGCCTCACCGATCTGCGGGGAGGCGAGCTGCGCCTCGGGGCAGCGCTCGGCGGCGTCGGCCATCTGCGCGACGGCGCCGTCCAGCGGTCCGCCGCGCACCAGCATCTGCACCGTCGTCGCCGATCCGGTGGTCGCGCTCTGCGCGGCGACGTCCTCGAACGCCGCCAGATCGGGCTGGGTGCCGTCCACGGCGGCCCGGCAGCTGTCCGGGGTGATCTGCACGTCCGGCGCGGCGGCCGCGATGCCCGCGCCCAGGCGCAGCTGCTCCGGCGACACCGCCACCACGGTGGCGTCGGGACCGAAGGCGTCGGCGGGCAGCAGCCCAGAGGCCAGATCGGGCGCCTCCGTCGCCTGCGCGGCGGAGGCCTCCGCCGCCGAGGAGGCGGCCGCGGCGGTGCGGTCCGAGGCGTCCCCGCCACCGCAGCCGGTCAGCAGCACGACGGCGGCCGCCCCGGCCAGCAGGGCGCCGGGACGACGGTGCCGGCCGGGGAGGCGCTGTGCGGAGGTCATGGCGAAGACGCTAGTCGGCGGGCACCGCACCGCCCCTCAGATCCGGTGCTGGATCGCCGTCCGCGAGGCCAGGATGGGCCGCACGTGGTCGGCGATGACCGCCAGGTGCACGGGGTCCTGCGCGTAGTGGCGGAAGGCCTCGACATCGGGGAACTCGGCGATCAGCACGGTGTCGGCGTTGCCGTCGACCAGGCCCGCGTCGTCGGCGACCACCAGCGACGTCATCCCGCCGACCGTGCGCCGCAGCCCGCGCAGCGCCTCGATGGTCTGCGCCCGCCGCTCGGCGTCGGCATCCGGGGACCAGGTGAAGAGCACGACGTGACGGATCATGCGGGAACTGTGCCAGGCCCGGCGTCGACCGGCCGGGTGGTCCGGCTACCGGCTGGTAGCCGTCGCCCGGTGCGCGATCGTTAGAGTCCGGTCCATGGGACGGTCGTTGCGCATTGCACTGCTGTCCTACCGCAGCAAGCCGCACGGCGGCGGCCAGGGCGTCTACGTCCGGGCGCTCTCCCGCGAGTTGCGCGAGCTCGGTCACCGTGTCGAGGTGCTCAGCGGTCAGCCCTACCCCGAGCTCGACCAGGGCGTGCCGCTCACCCGCGTGCCGAGCCTGGACCTCTACCGGGAGCCCGATCCCTTCCGCACCCCGCGCCCGTCGGAGATCCGCGACTGGGTCGACGTGGCGGAGTGGGCCACGATGTGCACCGCCGGCTTCCCCGAGCCGCTGACGTTCAGCCTGCGCGCCGCCCGCCACCTGCTGCCCCGGCGGGACGAGTTCGACGTGGTGCACGACAACCAGTCGCTGGGCTACGGCCTCCTCCGGCTGGTGCGGGCCGGCGTGCCCACGGTGGCGACGGTGCACCACCCGATCGCCATCGACCGCGACCTCGAGCTGGCCGCGGCCCCGACGCTGCGCCGCAAGCTCACCCTGCGGCGGTGGTACGCCTTCACCCGCATGCAGGCGCGGGTGGTCCAGCGGCTGGATGCCGTCACCACGGTGTCGGAGAACTCCCGCCGTGACATCGCCGCCCGCATGGGGCTGGCGCCGGAGCGGATGAGCGTCATCCCGGTGGGGATCGACCCCGACCAGTTCACCCCGCCGCCGGCCGGGCAGCCCCGTGAGCCCGACTCGATCCTCGCGGTCACCAGCGCCGACGTGCCGCTCAAGGGGCTGGTGCACCTGCTGGAGGCGCTGGCGAAGCTGCGCACGGAGCGACCCGTGCGGCTCACCGTCGTGGGCTCCGCCCGGCCCGGCGGTCCCGCCGAGGCGGCGCTGGACCGGCTGGGGCTGCGCGACGCCGTCCGCTTCACCGGCCCGGTGCCCGAGGCGGAGCTGACCCAGCTGTTCCAGCGGGCGAGCGTCGTGGCGATCCCCTCCCTCTACGAGGGGTTCTCGCTGCCTGCCGTGGAGGCCATGGCGTGCGCGACCCCGCTGGTGACCACCGACGCCGGTGCGCTGCCCGAGGTGGTCGGCACGAAGGCGGGGCTGCGGGTGCGCGCCGGTGACGTCGGCGAGCTGACCGCCGCCCTGCAGCTGGTGCTCGACTCCCCCTCGCTGGCCGAGCAGCTGGGGCGCGCCGGCCGCCGGCGGGTCCTGGACACCTACACCTGGCGGGCCACGGCCGCGCGCACCGCCGAGTGGTACGCCGAGACGCTGGACCGGAAGGGAACCCCGTGCTGACCGTCGACTACGACCGGCTCGACCTGCGCCCGGGGATGACCGTCCTCGACCTGGGCTGCGGCGAGGGGCGGCACGCCTTCGAGGCCTACCGCCGCGGCGCGCGCGTGGTCGCCGTCGACTGGGGCCGGCACGAGGTCGAGACGACGAAGCGCTGGCTCGGCGCGATCGCCGAGGCCGGCGAGGCCCCGGCCGGTGCGCGCTTCGAGGTGGTGCGCGGCGACCTGCTGCACCTGCCCTTCCCCGACGCGAGCGTCGACCGGGTGATGGCCTCGGAGGTGCTCGAGCACATCCCGGACGACGCCGCGGCGATGGCCGAGATCGTGCGCGTCCTCAAGCCCGGTGGCCGGGTGGCGGTGACCGTGCCGCGCTACGGCCCCGAGCGGGTGTGCTGGGCGCTGTCGGACGAGTACCACGCCAACGAGGGCGGCCACATCCGCATCTACCGCGGCGAGGTGCTGCGCGCCCGCCTGGCCACCGCCGGCCTGGTCCCGGGGGCGAGCCACCACGCGCACGCCCTCCACGCCCCGTACTGGTGGCTCAAGTGCGCCGTCGGTGTCGAGAAGGACACCGCCGCGGTCCGGGCCTACCACCGGCTGCTGGTCTGGGACCTCACCACGCGTCCCTGGCTCACCCGGGCGCTGGAGCGCGTCCTCGACCCGCTGATCGGCAAGAGCTTCGTCGTCTACGCCGACAAGCCGGCCGGGGCCGGCGCGGCCGCGGCGGCCGGGCTGGACCTGGAGCGGTCCGCTGCGGCCCGCTGACCGGGGCGGCCCGGTGCTGCCCGAGCTGCCCGGGGTGCTCGGCGCCGACCAGGTGCGGCAGACGGTCGCCTGGATCGCCGGCGAGCAGCATCGCGACGGCGCGCTCCCCTGGTTCGCCACCGGGCAGCTGGACCCCTGGGACTCCGTCGAGGCGGCGATGGCGCTGGACCTGGGTGGCGAGCACGCCCGGGCGGCGGCCGCCTACCGGTGGCTGGCCGGCCGGCAGCGGGCGGACGGCAGCTGGGCGGCCGAGTACCGCGGCGGCGAGGAGTCCGCACCCGCCGCGGAGAGCAACCACGCCGGCTACCTCGCCGTCGGGCTCTGGCACTCCTGGCTGGTCTCCGGGGACGAGCAGCTGGTCACCGAGCTGTGGCCGGCGGTGCGGGCCGGCCTGGACCTGGTGACCCGGATGCAGCTGCCCGGCGGAGCGGTCTCGTGGGCGCTGCGGCCCGACGGCACCCCCGACGACCTCGCGCTGCTCACCGGGAACGCCAGCCTGTTCCAGGCGCTGCGCTGCGGCCTGGCGCTGGCCGAGCTGGCCGGCGAGGCCCAGCCGGACTGGGAGCTGGCCGTCGCCGACCTCGGCACGGCCCTCCGCCGGCGACCGGAGGCGTTCGCCGACCGGTCCCGCTACTCCATGGACTGGTACTACCCGGTGCTCGGCGGCGCCGTCACCGGTGCCGCGGCCCGCGACCGGCTGGCCGGCGACTGGCACCGGTTCGTCGTCCCGGGTCTCGGCATCCGCTGCGTCGCGGACCGGCCGTGGGTGACCGGGGCCGAGACCTGCGAGCTCGCGCTGGCCCTGGTCGTCGCCGGGCAGCGCGACGCCGCCCTCGAGCAGGTGGCCGCGATGCAGCACCTGCGGGACGACGACGGCTCCTACTGGACCGGGTTCGTCTACCCGGACGACGCGCGGTGGCCGGTCGAGCGCACCACGTGGACCGCCGCGGCCGTGCTGCTGGCGGCCGACGCCCTCTGCGGCGCCTCCCCCGCCAGCGGGCTGTTCGGCGACCCCTGGGCGCTGCCGGCAGCGGGCATGGCGGACGCCACTCCGACCGCCGATTGGCTGGCCGGAGGCGCGGGCACGGTGACCTCGTGACCGCGCCCTCCCCGACCGACCGGGCTCCCTCCCCCGACGTGACCGTCGTCGTCGCGAGCCGCAACCGCCGCGAGGACCTGCTGGCGACGCTGCCGCGTCACGAGGCCCCGGTGGTGCTCGTCGACAACGCCTCCACCGACGGCACCGTGGACGCGGTGCGCCAGGCGCACCCCGAGGTGACGCTGCTGCCGCTGGACCGCAACGAGGGCGCCCACGGCCGGACGCTGGGTGCCGCGCGCGCCCGCACCCCGTTCATCGCCTTCGCCGACGACGACTCGTGGTGGGCACCGGGCGACCTCGCCCGCGCGGTGGCGATCATGCGGGCCCACCCCCGGCTGGCCCTCCTCAACGCCCGCATCCTGGTCGGGCCCGAGGAGCGGCTCGACCCGGTCTGCGCGGAGATGGCCGCGAGCCCCCTCGGCACCGCGCGGGACCTGCCCGGCCCCTCGCTGCTGGGCTTCGTTGCCTGCGCCGCGCTGGTGCGCACCGAGGCGTTCGAGGCCGTCGGCGGGTTCGACCCGGTGGTCCGGTTCCCCGGCGAGGAGGAGCGGCTGGCCCTCGACCTGGCCGCCGCCGGGTGGGGGCTGGCCTACGTCGACGAGGTGACCGTGCACCACCACCCGTCCCCCCGGCGCGAGGCCCCCGGACGCCGGCAGACCGGGATCTGGCGCAGCCGGCTGCTCACCGCGGCGATGCGGCTCCCGATGCGGGACGTCGTCCGGACGGCCGGGCGGGCCGTGCGCGCGGGTCGCCCCGGCGTCGAGGGCCTGCTGCGGGCGCTGCCCGACGCCCCGGCCGCCCTCCGCCGGCGGGCACCGGTCCCCCCGGCGGTGCGGGCGGACCTGCGGGTGCTGGCCGGTGAGCGCGCGTGAGCACGACCGGCACGATCCCCGCGGCGGCCACCGGTGACCGCCCCGCCGGGCCCGACCCGCGCGTGGCCGTCGTCGTCATCACCCACCAGCGGCGGGACGAACTGCTGCTGGCCCTGGAACGCCTGGTGGCCCTGCCCGAGCAGCCGCACGTCGTCGTCGTGGACAACGGCTCGACCGACGGCACCGCCGATGCCGTGCGCGAGCAGTTCCCGCAGGTCGAGCTGATCGCCAGCCCGGAGAACCTGGGCGCGGTCGGTCGCAACCTCGGCGTCGCCCGGCTCGACACGCCCTACGTCGCCTTCTGCGACGACGACACCTGGTGGGAGCCGGGGGCGCTGCGCACGGCGGCGGACACGCTGGACGCCCACCCGCGGCTCGCCGTCGTCACCGCCCGGATCCTGGTCGAGCCGGGCGGTGTCGAGGACCCGATCGTCGCCGAGCTGCGCGACTCCCCCGTCCGCGGCGCCGACTGGCTCCCCGGCCCGGCGCTCGGCTCCTTCCTGGCCGGTGCCTCCGTGCTGCGCCGGGAGGCGTTCGAGGAGGTGGGCGGGTTCTCCGCGCGGCTGTGGCTGGGGGGCGAGGAGGAGCTGATGGCCGGCGACCTGGCCGCCCGCGGCTGGGAGCTGTGCTACCTGCCCGCGCTGACCATCCACCACCAGGCCAGCACCGCCCGGGATCCGCACAAGCGGCGGGCCGACGGCATCCGCAACACCCTGTGGACCACGTGGCTGCGGCGTCCGTTCCGCCCGGCGCTGCGGCGGACGGTGCACCTGCTGCGCACCGTGCCCCGCGACCGGGTGACCGCCCGCGGCCTGGTGCAGGCGGTCCGCGGCCTGCCGTGGGTGCTGCGCGAGCGGCGGGTGCTGCCGCCGCACGCCGAGGCCCGGTTCGCCGCGCTCGAGGAGGCGCAGCGGAACTCGAAGGCCCGGCGGTACGTCAGCTGAGACCTCGTGCGGCCGGGGTGCCGCCGGCCTACCGTGCGAGCCGTGGAGAACGGGCAGGGGCGGCGCCACGTCCGGCTGATGACGGACTACGGGGCCGAGTGGCCGTTGTGGACCGTCGGCCTCACCGACCCCGGCCGGCTCGGGCTCTCCGAGGAGCTCACGGCCCGCCTGGCCGCCTGGAACGAGCTCTTCCAGGAGCATTTCCACTGGGACGGCGGCTGGCGCGATCCGGATGCCCGCGCCCGCTTCGCCGCGGAGGGCCCGCGCCTGCTGCGGGATCTGCGACGCGAGCTGCCCGACGACGAGGTCGAGCTCGACGACTGGACGCAGTCGGGGGTGTTCGGCCCCGGGTGACCACGCGGCCGGCGCCTCAGCGGGCGCAGTCGATGCAGGTGCGGGCGGTGGGGCGGGCGGCGAGCCGCTCCGGCGCGATCGGCCGGCCGCAGGTCTCGCAGCGGCCGTAGGTGCCGTTCTCCACGGCGACGACCGCGGCATCGACGTCGGCCAGCCGGCGCCGCGCCTGTTCCAGCAGCGCGACCACCTGCTGGCGCTCGAACGCGATGGTGGCGCCCTCCGGATCGTGCTCGTCATCGGCGTTGGAGGCCTGCGAGGCCGCGACGATCGCGTCGAACTCGCGGGTCAGCGCCTCGATCTGCGCGAGCGCCTCGGTCCGCGCGCGGGAGAGGTCGTCGGGTGGGAGCACCGGGCCATCCTCCACCCCGGTGCCGACAGGACGACGCCTCCGCAGTGGGCGCCGACCTCACCCACGGGTCGCCGTCCGCGCGCTGCAGCACGCGGACGGCGGCCGTGCGGTGCGGTCCGCGGCGGGGGCGCCTCAGGCGGTGCGGCGCAGCAGCCGCAGCGACCCGCTGCCCGGCAGCTCGTCGAACTCCCCGCTGTCGAGCACCCGGCGGTAGACGCCGTAGGGCGCCTGACCGCCGTCGGCCGGGTCGGGGAAGACGTCGTGGATGGCGAGCGTGCCGCCGACGGCGAGCTTGGCCACCCACGCGTCCTGGTCGCGGCGCGCGGACTCCTCGGTGTGGCTGCCGTCGAGGAACAGCAGCGCGAGCGGCGTGCTCCACAGCGGGGCGAGCGTCTCCGACCGGGTGACGACGGCGATCACGACGTCCTCGGCGCCGGCCTCGGCGATGGTCTGGCGGAAACGCGGCAGGGTGTCGATCCGCCCGACGGCGGGATCCACCAGCGACGGGTCGTGGTACTCCCACCCGGGCTGGTGCTCCTCGGAGCCCCGGTGGTGGTCGACGGTGACCACCTGGCGACCGGTCTCCCGCGCGGCCGCGGCCAGGTAGAGGGCCGACTTGCCCATCCAGCTGCCCACCTCCAGCAGCGGCCCGGGGACGGCGATGGCGCGGGCGGCCTCGTACAGGGCGCGGCCCTCGTCGTCGGGCATGAAGCCGGAGGCCGCCCGGGCGGCGGCGAGCAGGTCGGTCACGCGCACAGCCTGGCTCATCGGGCGAACCGGGTGCGCAGGGCGGTCAGCCCTCGCTCCGTGGCGGTGCCGGCCTGGGTGTCCGCCGCCTTGGCGAAGAAGGCACCGGCCGCCGTCGTCACCGGGACGGCGAGCACCAGCGCGATCGCCCCGACCAGCGTGCGGATGACCTCCTCGGCCAGGGCTGCGCTGGTGATGAGCGTCCAGACGGGCGTGGCGTAGATCTCGAACAGCAGGAGGAGGGGCAGCGCCGCCCCGGCGTAGGCGAAGACGATGGTGTAGACCGTCGAGGCGATGTGGTCCCGGCCGACCGCCATGCCGCGGGCGTAGAGCTCCCGCCAGGTCATCTCCGGGGAGACCTCGTGCAGCTGCCAGATCGCCGACGCCTGGGTGATGGTCACGTCGTTGAGCACGCCCAGGCCCGCGACCACGATGCCGGCCAGCACCAGGCCGGAGAAGCTCAGCGTCGGGTCGTAGCGCTGGAGCGTGAAGGTCTCGTCGTTGGTGAGCCCGGTGAGCCGGGCGGCCGAGACCGCGAGCGACCCCATGACCGCGACCAGGGTGAGCCCGAAGAGGGTCCCCACCAGCGCGGTGGTCGTCCGGGCCGAGAACCCGTGCGCCAGGTAGAGGACGACGAACATGATCGCCGCGGAGCCGACCAGGCTGACCAGCGTCGGAGAGTCCTCGCTCAGCAACCCGGGCAGCACGAACTGCAGCAGCACGAAGAACGCGAACGCCAACCCCACCAGGGACGCCAGCCCCCGGAGCCGCGCCACCAGCCCGACGACGAGGGCGAAGGCGACGGCCAGGACGATGATCGGCGTGCTCCGCTCGTAGTCCCAGAAGGCGTACGTCGGGCCACCCTCGGCGCCCGCGTCGCGGGTGAGCACCAGCGTCTCCCCCTCCGAGACGCCGGCGGCGACCACCTCCGGCGGCATGTCCACCCGCTCGAAGTTCCCGGCACCCTCGCCCTCGAGGACCTCCACCACGGCGGTGGCGCACGTCTGCGGCGGGCCGGCGGGGTCGAGGCCGCAGTCGAACGTCTCGATCGAGACGATCCGCCCGTCGGGGTAGGTGGTCCCCGGCGGCAGCGCCTGCTCGGCCGCCTGTTCCGCCCGGGTCGGCTCCCCGCTGGGCCAGAGCGCGATCAGCCCGATGACCGTGGCCAGGCCGACGGGCACGAGCAGCAGGAGCATCAACCAGACGGCGCGCCGCCGCCGGCCGAGCGCCTCCTCGGTGGGCGGGGGCGCGTCCGGATCGGGACCGTGGCTGTGGGCATGCGTGGACGACACCCGGCCAGGCTAGGAGCCCCGTGGCCGCGGAGCCGCCCCGGCGCCGGGTCAGGTGTGTCGCGGGTCCGGCGGCGCGGGGCTCCCGCCGGTCGACGCCTCGGTGACCACCCGGCCGTCGTCCGTCACGACGGTGAAGCGGTGCCAGAGGCCGGTGAGCTGCAGGGGGCGCGACACCGAGGACGGCGGCTGCACCAGGACCGTGGGGATCCCGCGGGGCACCCCGAGCTTCTGCAGCTGCACCAGCACCGCGAGCCCCGCCGAGTTCATGAAGCCGACCTCACGCAGGTCCAGCTCCACCCGCTGCAGCGAGTGCTCGGCGAGCAGCAGGTCGGTGAGGGTGCGCACGAGTGGCCGGCGCGCGGCCTCGGTCAGCTCGCCGCCGACGACCAGCCTCGCGGTGTCCCCCTCGACCGTGTGCGACACGGAGGGCTCGGCGGACGGCGCGTCGGCGTGCGGTGAGTCGTTGGTCGTCTCCTCCACGGTCCGGTCCTGCCCCGCCGGGCCGCGGTTCACGCACCCGACGGTCGGCCCACCGGCAGCCGACGCGGGGAACATTTTTCCGCGAGGAACGTTTACCAGGGTGCGCGACCGAGGTAATCTGTAGCCGCCACTAGAGGTTCAGACCTCGGGCAGCGAACACGAGTACCACCGTCACAGGAGGTTCCAGCCATGATGCTGACCGCTTACGACCCGTTCGCCGCCACGTCCGCCGCCTTCCGCGCGTTGGATCAGCTCACCGGCCGTGGCGGGAATGCGACCGCCCGCCCGCTCTCGGGCATGCCGATGGACGCCTACCGGGTCGGCGACAACTTCGTCGCCCACTTCGACCTGCCCGGCGTGGACCCCGGCTCGATCGACCTCTCGGTGGAGGGCAACACCCTCACCGTGAGCGCCGAGCGCTCGGTCCCCCAGCTGGAGAACGCGGAGTGGACGGTCGCCGAGCGCCCGTTCGGCAGCTACACCCGTCAGCTGGTGCTCGGCCGCAGCCTCGACACCGACCGGCTCGAGGCCAGCTACCACGACGGCGTGCTGACCATCAGCATCCCGGTGGCCGAGCAGGCGAAGGCGCGCAAGATCACCGTGACCCGTGCCGACACGCCCGCGGCCGTCGAGGGCCGCACCATCGAGGGCGAGGCGCAGCGCGAGGCCAAGGCGGTCGAGAGCTGATCGCGGCCGAACCGGTCAGCACCACAGGGGCCGGGCCCGTCCAGGGCCCGGCCCCTGTTCCGTTCGACGCCCGACGCGGCGTCCCGACACCCGGAGGCGGGCGATGGACCCCGACCGCACTGATCCGCTGCGCCGACTGGACGATCCGGACTACCCGGCCCTGACCATGAGCCAGGCGGCCGAGCTGCTCGGCGTGCAGGCCGCCTTCCTGCGCAGCCTGGACAACTCGGGCGTGCTCTCCCCGCACCGCTCCCCCGGTGGTCATCGCCGCTACTCCCGCCAGCAGCTGGCCCTGGCCGCGCGCATGCGGGGCCTGCTCGACGACGGCCACCCCGTCGCCTCGGCCGAGATGATCGTCGGCCTGCAGGACGAGCTCGCCGCGGCCCGGGCCGACCTTGCCAGGCTCCGGGCGGAGGAGGAAGAGGAGGGCGCGACCGGACTTGACGCATAACCCTAGGGGGGTATGGTGTTCCTCGGCGTCGCGGGGCGCGGCGCCGGCAGGAGGGACGACGTGGACACGACCGACGGTGCCTGCAACGACCACGAGCACGCGCACGGCTACATCCACCGCAAGGACGACTACCTCAAGCGCCTGCGGCGGATCGAGGGGCAGGCCCGCGGCCTGCAGCGCATGGTGGAGGACGAGAAGTACTGCATCGACATCCTCACCCAGGTCTCGGCCATGACGAAGGCGCTGCAGGCGGTCTCACTGGGACTGCTCGAGGAGCACCTGAGCCACTGCGTCGTCGACGCGGCACGAGCCGGTGGCCGGGAGGCCGAGGAGAAGGTCCGCGAGGCCACCGACGCGATCGCCCGCCTCGTCCGCTCCTGACCCGTACACCCGAGAGGACCCCCCCATGACCACCACCGCCAGCTACACCGTCACCGGCATGACCTGCGGCCACTGCGTCAACTCGGTCACCGAGGAGGTCTCGCAGGTCCCCGGCGTGACCGGCGTCGAGGTCGACCTCGCCACCGGCGGCCTCACCGTCACCAGCGAGCAGCCGGTCGACGACACCGCCGTCCACGCCGCCGTCGAGGAAGCCGGATACGAGGTGAGCGGCCGCTGACGCGGCCGGTGCCATGAACACTCCCGCGAGGATCGCCGCGTTCGCCGTCGGCCTGGTCGCCGTCTTCGGCGCGGCGGTCGGCGTGGGCGCGGCGGTCGGCCCCGTGGGGCCGGCCGCGGACACCGCCGGTGCCGGGCACGCCGAGCCCGGCACCGGCCACGGCGACGGCGGCCACGACGCCGCCGCCCCCGCACCGGCGGACGGACCGGGCGGGCTCCAGGTGACCCAGGACGGCTTCACCCTCGCCCTGGCCGACGGCACCGCTCCGGCCGGCCCGGCGACCCCGGTCGCCTTCACCGTCCGGGGCCCCGACGGCTCCCCGGTGACCGCCTACGAGACCGACCACGACGTCGACCTGCACCTCGTCGCGGTGCGCCGCGACCTGACCGGCTACCAGCACGTGCACCCCGACCTCGGGGACGACGGCGTCTGGCGGGCACCCCTAGCCCTGGAACCGGGCAGCTGGCGGCTGTTCGCCGACTTCACCGCCGCCGCCGACGGCGAGAACCGCGTCCTGGGCGCGGACCTCGCCGTGCCCGGCACCTACGAGCCCACTCCCCTGCCCGCACCGTCGGCGGTCGCGGAGGTCGACGGCTACACCGTCGTCCTGACCGGCGACCTCGTCCCCGGGGAGGAGACGGAGCTGACCCTCAGCATCAGCCGGGACGGCGTGCCGGTCACCGACCTCCAGCCCTACCTCGGCGCCTACGGGCACCTGGTCGCCCTGCGGGACGGAGACCTCGCCTACCTGCACATGCACCCCGCCGAGCCCGCCGGCGGCAGCCGGCCCGCGCCCGGACCGCACGTCTCGTTCGTCACCACCGCCCCGTCGGCGGGTACCTACCGGCTGTTCCTGGACTTCCGGCACGGCGACGCCGTGCACACGGCCGCGTTCACGGTGCCCGCGCAGGAGCACGAGGAGCACCCATGACCGCCGCCCCCGGCAGCACCACCGACGTCGAACTGCTCATCGGCGGGATGACCTGCGCCTCGTGCGCGGCACGCGTCGAGAAGAAGCTGAACAAGCTGGACGGCGTCACCGCCACGGTCAACTACGCCACCGAGAAGGCGAAGGTCAGCTACGCCGACGGCGTCAGCACCGACGACCTCATCGCCACGGTGGAGAAGACCGGCTACACCGCGCGGCTCCCGGAGCCCCCGCGACCGGAGGCGCCCGCCGAGGACGACCAGGCCGACGGACCGGCGCGCGCGCTCGGCACCCGGCTCGCCGTGTCGACGCTGCTCAGCGTGCCGGTGATCCTGCTCGCGATGGTGCCGGCGCTGCAGTTCGAGTACTGGCAGTGGCTGTCGCTGACCCTGGCCGCGCCGGTCGTCGTCTGGGGCGGCCTGCCGTTCCACCGCGCGGCCTGGACCAACCTGCGCCACGGCGCGGCGACCATGGACACGCTGGTCTCCCTGGGCACCCTGGCGGCCTTCGGCTGGTCGCTGTACGCGCTCTTCTGGGGCACTGCCGGCGTGCCGGGGATGACGCACCCGTTCGAGCTGACCATCGCCCGCACCGACGGCGGCGCCAACATCTACCTCGAGGCCGCCGCCGGGGTGACGACGTTCATCCTCGCCGGGCGCTGGTTCGAGGCCAGGTCGAAGCGCCGAGCCGGGGCGGCCCTGCGGGCGCTCCTCGAACTCGGCGCCAAGGAGGTCTCGGTGCTGCGCGACGGCACCGAGCGGCGCATCCCCGTCGGCGAGCTCGGCCGCGGTGACCTGTTCGTCGTCCGCCCCGGCGAGAAGATCGCCGCCGACGGCGAGGTCACCGAGGGCTCCTCCGCTGTCGACGCCTCGATGCTGACCGGCGAGGCGGTGCCCGTGGAGGTCCGCCCGGGCGACACCGTCACCGGCGGCACCGTCAACGCCGGGGGCCGGCTCGTCGTGCGGGCCACCCGCGTGGGGAGCGAGACGCAGCTGGCCCAGATGGCCCGGCTGGTGGAGGAGGCGCAGAACGGCAAGGCGGAGGTGCAGCGCCTGGCCGACCGCATCTCGGGCGTCTTCGTCCCGGTCGTGCTGGTGATCACCGCCGGCACGCTCGGCTTCTGGATCGGCACCGGTGCGGGGCTGCCCGCCGCCTTCACCGCCGCGGTCGCCGTGCTGATCATCGCCTGCCCCTGCGCGCTCGGCCTGGCCACCCCCACCGCCCTCATGGTGGGCACCGGCCGCGGCGCCCAGCTGGGCATCCTGATCAAGGGGCCCGAGGTGCTGGAGTCCACCCGCCGGGTCGACACCGTGGTCCTGGACAAGACCGGCACCGTCACCACCGGCCGCATGACCCTGCTCGACGTCGTCCCCGCCGCCGGCGAGGACGCCGACCGCGTGCTGCGGCTGGCCGGAGCCCTGGAGGCGGCGTCGGAGCACCCCATCGCACAGGCCGTCGCCCGGGGCGCGACCGAGCGCACCGGCTCCCTCCCGTCGGTGGCCGAGTTCGCCAACGTCGAGGGGCTCGGCGTCCAGGGGGTGGTCGAGGGGTCCGCGGTGGTCATCGGCCGCAGGCGCCTGCTGGCCGACTGGGCCATGCCGCTGCCCGCCGACCTCGAGCTCGCCGTCACCGAGGCGGAGGGCGCCGGCCGCACCGCGATCGCGGTCGGCTGGGACGGCGCGGCGCGCGGCGTGCTCGTGGTCGCCGACGCGGTCAAGGACACCTCCCCCGCCGCGATCGCGCAGCTGCGCGCGCTGGGGCTGACGCCGATCCTCCTCACCGGTGACAACGAGCAGGCCGCGCGGGCCGTCGCCGCCCAGGTGGGCATCGACGAGGTCGTCGCCGAGGTGCTCCCGCAGGACAAGGTCGACGTGGTCCGGCGGCTGCAGGACGAGGGCAGGACGGTCGCGATGGTCGGGGACGGCGTGAACGACGCACCCGCCCTGGCGCAGGCCGACCTCGGCCTGGCGATGGGTACCGGCACCGACGTGGCGATCCAGGCGAGCGACCTGACCCTGGTGCGAGGTGACCTGCGGGTCGCGGCGGACGCCATCCGGCTGGCCCGCCGGACGCTGGCCACCATCAAGGGCAACCTGTTCTGGGCGTTCGCCTACAACGTCGCCGCCCTGCCGCTGGCCGCCGCCGGGCTGCTCAACCCGATGATCGCCGGCGCCGCCATGGCGTTCAGCTCGGTCTTCGTCGTCTCCAACAGCCTGCGGCTGCGCTCGTTCGCGCCGCTGCCGGAGAACCGGGACGCGACCCTCGCGGTGCCCTCCGGCCGCCCGGCGGCCGCTCCGGCCGAGCCGGCGGACCGCAGCTGACCGACGGGAGCGGCCGACTCCGGGGCGTGCACCGGACCGGCCGGGGTACCCCTGCGCGCAGTCGGACTCTGCCCAGTTGGACTGGGCAGAGCCGGACGTGCCCGGATACCTGTTCCCCCTCGGAGGCGTTCCGCTGAGTACCACCCTCGACCACGGCCGGCGATCGGCCGCCCGCGTCCTGTCCGGCGTCGGCCTAGCCGCCGGGCTGACCCTGGTCACGCGCCCGGCCACGCTCACCGGTCGGCTGGCGCCGCACTACCCGCGCCGCCGGCTGTGGGTGGCCCGGGTGCTCGGCGCGCGGCTGGTCGCCCAGCACCTCGCGGTGCTCGTCTCACCGGAACCCGCCGCGTTGCGCCTGTCCGCCGCGGTGGACGGGCTGCACGCGGCGAGCATGCTGCCGGTGCTGGCGCTCCCCCGCTACCGCCGGGCCGCGCTGGTCAGCGGCGGGTTCGCGGCGGGCTCGGCGCTGGCCGACCGCTTGCTCGCCGGGTCAGGACCCCGCTAGCAGCAGCACCTTGCCCACGTGGCTGCTGGCCTCCAGGAGCACGTGCGCGTCCGCCGCCTGGCTCATCGGCAGGCGACGGTCCACCACCGGCCGGATGACCCCTGCCTCGACGTCGGGCCACACCTCGGCGAGCACGGCGGCCACCACCTCGGCCTTCCTGCCCGGCCCGGTGGCCGGCCGGCCGGGCAACGTGGTGGTGCGCACCTTCCCCCGCTTCCGCATCAGGACGCCGAAGTCCAGCCCGCCCCGGGTCCCGCCCTGCATCCCGATGGTCACCAGCTGCCCGCCGGGAGCCAGGACGTCGACGTTGCGCCCGAGGTAGGCCGCACCCATGTTGTCCAGCACGACGTCGGCACCGTGCCCGTCCGTGGCCTCCCGGACCTCGGCGACGAAGTCCTGCTCGCGGTAGTTCACCAGGATGTCGGCGCCCAGCTCCCGGCACACCTGGAGCTTGGCCGCACTCCCGGCCGTGGTGGCCGCCCGCGCCCGGCCCGGGCGGCCAGCCGGATCGCCATCGTCCCGATCCCGCTGGAGCCGCCGTGCACGAGGAACGCCCGTCTCCCCGGGGGCCGGGTTGATCGTGGCGATCGCCATGGTCGCTCCCGTACGTGCGTCGTGGATGGGCGTCCGTGCTGCGGAGGGGGCTGCAGGCGGGGGGTCAGCTGCGCTGCTCGCGCAGCAGGTTCTTCTGCACCTTGCCGGTGGAGGTCTTGGGGAGCTCTCCGCGGACGAACCGCTTCGGCGTCTTGAACGCGGCCAGCCGGGACCGGACGAAGTCGGCCAGCTCCTGGTCGGTGACCTCGGCGCCGGCCCGCAGCGTCACGTACGCGACCGGCACCTCGCCCCACTTCTCGTGCGGTTCGGCGACCACGGCCGACTCGACGACGGCCGGGTGCGCGTCGAGCGCCCGCTCGATCTCCACCGAGGAGATGTTCTCGCCCCCGGAGATGATGATGTCCTTGCTGCGGTCCCGGATCTCCACGTAGCCGTCCGGGTGGACGACCGCGAGGTCACCGGTGCGGAACCAGCCCCGCTGACCGTCCGCGTCGGCGAGGGTAACCGCCGCGGTCGCCTCGTCGTCGCGGTAGTAGCCGAGCATCACGTCGTTGCCACGGGCGACGATCTCCCCGACCGTCGTCGCGTCGCGCGGCACGTCGGCACCGCTGTCGTCCACGACGCGCAGCGGATCGGCGACCACGTTCCCCACGCCCTGCCGCGCCTTGAGCTCGGCCTGCTGGTCGGTGCCCAGCTCGTCCCACTCCGGGTGCCACTCGTTGAGCGCCAGCGGGCCGTAGGTCTCGGTGAGCCCGTAGAGATGGGTGACCTCCATGTTCAGCGCCGACATGCGCGCCAGCAGGGTCGGCGTCGGGGGTGCCCCGCCGGTCTGCACCTCCACCCGGGGGTCCACCGGCCCCTCGGCCGCCTCTTCGGCGTTGAGGATCATCGTCAGCACGGTGGGCGCCGCGCTGAAGTGCGTGATGCCCTCGGTGCGCAGCAGCTGCCAGATGCGGGCGGGCTCGACCTTGGGCAGGCAGACGTGCGTGGCGCCGGCGGCCGAGACGGCCCACGGGAAGCACCATCCGTTGCAGTGGAACATCGGCAGCGTCCACAAGTACTGGCTGGAGGAGCCGAGCCCGGTGTGCATCGCCATCGCCAGCGCCTGGAGGTAGGCCCCGCGGTGGGCGTACATCACGCCCTTCGGCCGCCCCGTGGTGCCGGAGGTGTAGTTCAGGGCGAGCAGCCCGGTCTCGTCCGAGCACGGCATCGCCAGGGGCTCGCCGCCGGCCAGCAGCTGCTCGTACTCGCTGTCGCGGTCCCCGGCCAGGACCAGGGGGATGCCGGCCGTCGCCGCCACCTCGGTCGCGGTCGCGGCGAACTGCGGATCGGCGACCAGCAGGGACGCCCCGGAGTGCTCCAGGACGTACCCGAGCTCGGCCGGGGAGAGCCGGCTGTTCAGCGGCACGATCACCGCGCCCGCCCACGGAATCCCGTTGTGCAGCTCGAGCATCGTGGCGCTGTTGGCGCACAGCGCCGCGACGCGGTCGCCCGGCGCGATGCTGCGCGCGGCCAACCCACCGGCCAGCCGGCGGGAGCGGTCGGCGAACTCCCGGTAGGTGAACCGGCGGTCCCCGTCGATGATCGCGGTGCGCTCGGGGAACACCCGCGCCGACCGCTCGAGGTACGCCGTCGGGCTGAGCTGGCTGAACGTGAACGAGGCCATCCGGGTCTCCTGACGGGTCAGTCGGTGGGGAGCGGGCCGTGCTGAGCCCTGGGTCACACCCTGCCCGGTCCTGAGCCGACCGGCTCGCGGGACGGCGCGCCGACGGGGCCGAACCCGTACCGGCGGGCGGGGCTGTCCACCAGGACGGCGTGCCGGACGGCGGGGTCGGGCACCCAGCGGTCCAGTCGCTCGCGCAACCCCGCGGCGTCGGGGCGGGGCAGCTGCAGGTTCACGTGCGGCCAGTCGGTGCCCCACAGCAGGTTCTACGGCCGCACCTCGACGAGGGCGCGGACCGGGCGGCGATCGCCTCGTCGTGCCGTTTTCACGCCTCGGCGAACGCGGCGCCGCCGGCCTCGGCCTCCACGCCGGCCGGCAGCAGCCGCTCCAGCCCGGAGAGCGTCACCCAGACCTGGTCCTCGGCGAGGAGGACCTGCAGGAGCTCCGGGACATCGTGGCCCTGCAGAAGTCCATCTCCGTCGAGGATCCGCGGGTCCCCGCACTGGACGAGCAGTTCCACGGGGCCATCGCCCGCGCCTCCGGCAACCGCGTCCTGGCCTCCTTCGTCAGCGCACTGCACTTCGAGACCGAGCCGGTGCACTACCTCGACCTCTCCCCCCGAGGTGGGCCGGACGACGGTGCGCCAGCACCAGCGGATCGTGCGCGCGCTCGCCGAGCAGGATCCCGCGGCCGCAGAGGAAGCGGTGATCGAGCACCTCACCTATCTGCGCGAGCACCTGCTGGCCTACCAGGAGCGCTGAGGCCCGGCCCCGCTCAGCCCACCGCGGGCACCAGCAGCAGCGCCGTCGGCAGGAGCAGCAGCAGGACGGCGGCGGCGAGGGCCGTCACGCGGGCCGCGGGCGGGAGCGGGTCGGCCGGCTCGAGCAGCCGCACCACCCGGGCCCGCACCCCCGCCCCGGCCACCGCGAGGGCTCCGCTCGGCACCCCGCCGGAGCCACCCGCGGCCGCGACGATCGCCTCGGCGAGCGTGCGCCGGGGAGCGGCACCGCGCAGCGACCTCAGCGCCACGTCGTCGGCCCGCATCTCCACCAGCTCCCGGACCGCGCCGTAGGCACGCTCGGCCGCCGGCAGCACCGGCAGCGCCGCCTTCCACGCCACGAACGGCAGCAGCAGCAGGTGGTGGTGCTCACCCAGGTGCGCCCGCTCGTGCGCCACGACGGCGGCGAGCTGCTCGTCGTCCAGCTCGGCGACCATGCCGGAGGAGAGCACCAGCAGCGGCCGGGCCCCGGGGATGCAGAACGCCACGGGGGCCGGGTGCTCCAGCAGCCGGGCATCGGGCTGCGGCGCCGGCTGCACCACCAGCTCCAGCAGCGCGCGGTGCCGGCGCCGGGTGCGGGCGATCCGCACCCAGGAGAGCACCAGCACCCCGACCAGCTCGAAGGCCAGCACGCCGGCGAGGGTCAGCGTCACCCAGTGGTCGCCCCGGACCGGGTCGACGGCGGAGTGCCCGGTCAGCACCGCCCACCCCGCCTCGGGCAGCGAGTGCCCCCACGGCGCGAGCCCGTGCACCAGCAGCGCGCCGATGATCGACAGGCCGCCGGCCAGCCCGATCGCCTGCCAGCACAGCAGCGCGACGAGCGGGTCGCGCGAGGGCCAGCGGGACCGGGCCAGCAGCGCCGGCACCGGCCAGGCCAGGAGGGCGGCGAGCGCCGCGAGGGCGGCCGCGGTGGCGGGGAGCACGACGAGGGACGCGAACGGTCAGGCGGTGTCGCGGGAGGGCGGCCCCGCCAGCAGCTCGCGCAGCAGGCGCGCCTCCTCCTCGTCCACGCCGCCCACGAACCGGGCGAGCACGGCCTGCCGGTCGGCGGCCTGCCCCAGCACCTCGCGCATCACCTGGGCCGCGTGGTCCTCCCGGCTGGCCCGGGCGGAGAACCGGCGGGGCCGGGCGGCGTCGTGGACGACGAACCCCTTCTGCTCCAGCCGGGTCAGCACGGTGTGCACCGTGGTCAGCGCGACACCGCGATCGGCCAGCTCGTCCCGCAAGCGGGTCGCGGCCACCGGGCCGTCGGCGGCCCACAGCCGCTCCATGACGGCGCGCTCGAGCTCTCCCAGTGAAGCCATCGGTCCTCCTGTCCGGCGGATCACACCGCACTCTTCTACGTGTCGTAGAAAATCTCTTCTACGAAGCGTAGAAAGAACGTGTCGATAGTACGTCGGCCTCGACGACGAGGGGACAGGTGCCGTGGACGTCCTGGACGTGGCGCGCTGGCAGTTCGGGATCACGACCGTCTACCACTTCCTGATGGTCCCGCTGACCATCGGGCTGGGGCTCGCGGTCGCCGTCATGCACACCATGTGGGTGCGCACCGACAAGCCCGAGTGGCTCCGGATGACCCGGTTCTGGGGCAAGATCTTCCTGATCAACTTCGTGCTCGGGGTCGCGACCGGGCTCGTGCAGGAGTTCCAGTTCGGGTTGGCGTGGAGCGAGTACTCCCGCTTCGTCGGCGACGTGTTCGGCTCGCTGCTGGCGCTGGAGGCCCTGCTGGCCTTCTTCCTCGAGTCGACCTTCCTGGGGCTGTGGATCTTCGGCTGGGGCCGGATCCCGAAGAAGGTGCACCTGGCCGCCCTGTGGGCGGCGGTCATCGGCTCGACCGTCAGCGCCTACTTCATCATCGCCGCCAACTCCTGGATGCAGCACCCGGTCGGGGTGGTCGCCGACGACGCCACCGGCCGCCCGGTGCAGGTCGACTTCCTCGCCGTGCTGACCAACAACACCGCGCTCGCCGCTTTCACGCACACCATCGTGGCCGCCCTCATGGTCGCCGGCGCGCTGCTGGTCGGCGTCGGGTTGTGGCACCTGCGCCGGCGGAAGCTGGCCGGGCGCCCGGCCGACGAGATCGACCACGCGGTGTGGCGGCGGTCGGTCCGGATCGGCGGCTGGGTGTCGCTGGTGGCCTTCGTCCTGGTCGCCCTCACCGGTGACTGGCAGGCCAAGCTGATGTACCAGCAGCAGCCGCTGAAGATGAGCTCGGCGGAGGCGCTGTGCGAGACCGAGGCGCCTGCCTCCTTCTCGGTCTTCGCCTGGAGCAAGCTCGGCTCCAACGAGTGCGACGACGTCCACTCGATCACCGTCCCGGGCCTGCTGTCCTTCCTCGCGCACAACGACTTCACCAGCGAGGTCCCCGGCGTCAACGACCTCCAGGAGCGGTACGCCGAGGTCTACGGCGCCACCTACCCCGACGACCCGTCGCGCTTCGGCTCGCTGGCCGGGGAGCCGGTGGACTACCAGCCGCTGCTCGCGGTCACCTACTGGAGCTTCCGGCTGATGATCGGCATGGGTGCCGTCTCGGCGGGGGTCGCGGCCTACGCCCTCTGGGCGACCCGGCGCGGCCGGGTGCCCACCTCCCGGATCGGCGTGTACGGCGCGCTGGCCGCGGTGGGGGCTCCGTTCGCGGCCAACACCGCGGGCTGGGTGTTCACCGAGATGGGCCGCCAGCCGTTCGTCGTCGTCCCCAACCCGGACGTGCCGGTCGACGAGCAGATCTGGTTCTTCACCGCCCAGGCGGTCTCACCCGGCGTCACCGCGGGCGAGGTCTGGACGTCGCTGACCGCGCTGACCCTCGTCTACGGGGTGCTGGCCGTCATCGAGGTCGGCCTGCTGACCCGCTTCATCCGGGCCGGCGTCACCGCGGGCGACACCAGCGCCACGCCCCCCATCGGCACCGGGAAGGACGACGACCGCCGCGAGGGACCGGACGGCGACGCCGGCGGCGTCGGGGGCGACGGCCGCGACCGCCGCCCCGACGACGACGTCCTCCAGTTCGCCTACTGACGCCCCGCACCCGCTCGTAGACCCGAGGACACTGTCATGGACCTGCAGACCCTGTGGTTCGCCGCCGTCGCCGTGCTCTGGATCGGCTTCCTGCTCCTGGAGGGCTTCGACTTCGGCGTCGCCGCCCTCCTGCCCGTGCTGGGCCGCAAGCCCGCCGACCGGCACCTGATGCTGCGCAGCATCGGCCCGCTGTGGGACGGGAACGAGGTGTGGCTCATCACCGCGGTCGGCGCGGTGTTCGCCGCCTTCCCCGGCTGGTACGCCACCTGGCTGCCGGCGCTCTACCTGCCCTTCGTGCTCGTGCTGCTGGGGCTGATCGTGCGGGCGGTGGCCTTCGAGTGGCGGCACCAGTCGCACGACGCGCGCTGGGACACCAGCTGGACGCACGTGATCACCGCCGGCTCGCTGATCGCCTCCCTCGGCATCGGCGCCGCCCTGGGCGCCACCACGCTGGGGATGCCGATCGACGGCGACGGCAACCGGGTGGGCGGCGTCTTCTCCGGCCTCGGCTGGCCGGCGCTGCTGGGCGCGGTCGCGGTGCTGGCCTTCTCCCTGGTGCACGGCGCGCTGTTCCTGGCGCTCAAGGTCGACGGCGACGTCCGGCTGCGGGCGCGGGCGTTCGCGCTCCGCTGGGCCCCGGTCGCCGCGCTCCCCCTGCTGGCGTGGGCCGGCCTGGTGCACCTGCGGTACGGCACGACCATCACCGCCGCGCTGTGGGCGGTCGCCGGCGCGGCCGTCGTCCTGGCCTGGACGCGGATGAAGCTCGACCGCGAGGGCGCGGCGTTCACCGCGTGGGCGGTGTTCCTCGTCGCCGCCGCGGCGACGATCTTCGGGGCCGCGTACCCGGTGGTCCTGCCCTCGACCCTCGACGTCGCCTTCGACCTGACCATCGCCGAGGCGTCGGTCAGCGACTACACGCTCACCGTGATGACCTGGGCCGCGGCGGTCGGCCTCCCGGTCGTGCTCTGCTACCAGGCCTGGACCTACTGGGTCTTCCGCCGGCGGCTGACCGCCGAGCCCCAGCACGAGGACGCGCCCGGCGCGGGCCGGGCCCCGGCCCCGGGTGAGGTCCCGGCGTGAGCGGTCCTGCGGCCGGGGCGCCGGCGCGCGCCCGGGGACCCCTCAGGGCGCTGGCCGGCGTTCCCGATCTGCGCGCGGCGCTGGTCCGGGCCGCGCTCGCCGCCCTCGTCCAGACCGGTGGCCTGGTCCTGCTGGCCGCCGGCCTCGCGCACGCCGTCGCCCGGGGCGCGGGGCTCGCCGACGGCTCCCCCGTCGTGCCCCTGGCGCTCGCCGCCGCAGGTGCCGCGGTGCGGGCGCTCGCCGGCAGCCTCGGCGAGGTGCTGGCCGCCCGGGACGCACGCCGGGCCGAGGACCTGCTGCGCCGCGAGCTGCTCGACCGGCTCGCATCGTCCCCGGCTGCCCTGGCCGCCGGCGGCGGCCCCGCACCGGCGGCCGTGCTCGCCACCACCCGGCTGCACGACCTCGGGCCGGCGCTGGCCACCTACCTGCCGGCGCTGGCGCAGACCGTCGTCGTCCCGCCGGCGCTGCTGCTGGTCCTGGCGTGGACCGACCTGCTCTCGGCGGTGCTGGTGGCGGTCACCCTCCCGCTGGTGCCGCTGTTCATGGTGCTGGTCGGCAGGCACACGCAGGCGGCGACCGCCGACTCCGCGCGGGCCCTGGACCGCATCGCCGCGCACGTCGCCGAGCTGGTGCGCGGCCTGCCCGTGCTGGTCGGGCTGGGCCGGGCCGCCGAGCAGACGGCGGCGCTCGCCGCGCTGGGTGAGGCCCACCGCACCCGGACGCTGGCCACGCTGCGGATCGCCTTCCTCTCGGCGCTCGTGCTCGAGCTGATCGCCACCCTGTCGGTCGCGCTCGTGGCGGTGACCGTGGGCGTCCGGCTGGTCGAGGGGCACCTGGCCCTCGTGCTGGGGCTGACCGCGCTGCTGCTCGCCCCCGAGGCCTTCGCCCCGCTGCGGGCGCTCGGCGCGGCCCACCACGCCGCGGAGGACGCCGCCCTGGCCGCCGCCGAGGCGCGCGCGGTGCTGGCCGCGCCCGCCGGTGCTCCCGTCGCTCCGGCCCCCGGGGACGACGACCCGCGGGGCGCCGACGTGCTGGTCGCGGGCCTGACCGTCGCCTACCCCGGCCGGGCCGTCCCCGCCCTGCCGCCCACCGACCTCGCCGTCCGCCCCGGTGAGCTGATCGTTCTCCGCGGCGCGAGCGGATCGGGCAAGTCCACGCTGCTGGCCGCGCTCGCCGGCCTGACCGACCCGGCCGCCCGCGTCACGGGCGCGGTGACGGGTGGGAGCCCCGTCGCGGTCGTGCCGCAGTTCCCGCGCACCACCGGGGCCACCGTCGCCGACGAGCTGCGCCGGCACGCGGGCGCCGAGCCGGGGGTCGACGAGATCGTCGGCGAGGCGTACGTCATCGAGGCGCTGCGCCGCGTCGAGGCCGACGGGCTGGCCGGGCGGGCGCCGGAGTCGCTCTCCCCCGGCGAGCTGCAGCGGGTGGCGCTGGCCCGGGCCCTCGTACGGGTCCGCCGCGGCGCCCGGCTGCTGCTGCTCGACGAGCCGACGGCCCACCTGGACGACGACGCCCGCGGGCTGGTCGCGGCCGTGCTCGCGTCGCTGCGCGGCACGGTGACGATCGTGCTGGTCACCCACGACCCGGTGCTCGCCTCGCTCGCCGACCGCGCCGTCGACCTGCCCGTGCCCTCCCCCACCGCACCAGCCGTCGTCCGGCCTGCCGGCGCCGCTGCCACCCCGGCGCCCGGCGCGCGGTCGGGCACCGTGAGCACCGCGCTGCCCGGGCCGTCGCCGGCTGCCCCGACCGCCTCGACCGCACCGACCGCGGGCGCCCTGCGGCGCGCGGTGCTCGCCGGCGCCCTCTCCTCCGGCGCGGGGGTCGCGCTCACCGCGACCTCGGGCTGGCTGATCGTGCGGGCGGCGGAGATGCCGCCGGTGCTCACGCTGCTGGTGCTCACCGCCGGCGTCCGCTTCTTCGGTCTCGCCCGGGCCCTGCTGCGCTGGCTGGAACGCATGACCGCGCACGACGCCGCGCTGCGGCAGGCCACCGACCTGCGGGTGCGGGTCTGGCGGGCGCTCGCCGCGCAGGGCCTGGCCGCCGACCGCACGCCGGGATCGGCCCTGGCCCGCGTGGTGGCTGACGTCGGCGTGGTCCAGGACCTCACCGTCCGGGTCCGCCCGCCGCTGCTGGTCGCCGCGGTCGTGCCCGCGGTCACCGTCGCGGTGCTCGCGCTGATCCACCCGGCCGCCGCGGTCGTGGTCGCCGCCGTGCTGGCCGCCACGGTGGGCGCCGTCCTGCTCGCCCACCGCGGCCTCGACGCCGGCGCCGCCCGCGCGGAGAGCGCCCTGCGGGTCGCGGCGCTGCGCGAGACGAGCACGGTGCTCGAGGGGCTGCCCGACCTGCGGGCGCACGGGCTGGCCGCCCGGGCCGCGGCGGAGCTCGGGGCGTCGGCCGCCCGGCAGGCAGCCCGCGCCGGCACCCGCGACCGGGCCGCCGCGCTCGGCAACGGCCTGGTGGTGCTGGGCACGGGCCTCGCCGCGGTGCTCGGCACCGCCGCGGCCTGGGCGGGCGGCCTCTCCGGCCCCGCGCTGGCGGCGCTCGCGCTGGCTCCCCTGGCCCTCGCCGAGCCGCTGTCCGGTCTGGTCGCCGCCCTGCAGCGGCGCGGCGCGCTCGCCGACGCGTGGGCCCGCCTCGACGCCGTCCTCACCGCCCCGGTCGCCGCCGACCCCGCCGACCCGGTGCCCGCGCCGGCCGGCATCTCGTCCCTGCGCACCGAGGGCCTCGTCGCCGGCTGGCCCGGCCGGGCCGACGTGCTGCACGGCGTCGACGCCGAGGCCGAGGCCGGCGCGGGCTGGCTGGTCGTGCGCGGGCCGTCGGGCAGCGGCAAGTCGACGTTCCTGGCCGTGCTCATGGCGGCGCTGCGCCCCCGCGCCGGGGACTACCTGGTCGACGGCGTGCCCACCGAGCGGCTGACCGGCGAGGCCCTGCGCAACCGCATGGCCTGGCTGCCGCAGGAGGCACACGTGTTCGCCTCCACCATCCGGGCCAACCTCGCGCTGGCCGCCCCACGCGGGGAGCTCGCCGGCCCGGCCGGGGAGGCACGCATGCTGGCCGCCCTGACCGCCACCGGGCTGAGCGGGCTGCTCGCCACGCTCCCCGACGGCCTGGACACCCCGGTCGGGGCCGGAGGCACGGCGCTGTCCGGCGGCGAGCGCAGACGGCTGGCCGCCGCACGGGCGCTGCTGGCGGACCGGGACGTCGTGCTGCTCGACGAGCCGACCGCGCACCTCGACGCCCCGACCGCCGCGGCGCTGGTGCGCGACCTGCGGGCGGCACTGGCCGGGCGGGTGGTCGTCTGCGTGACGCACGACGAGCTGGAGAGCGCCGGCGACACCGTCGTCCGGCTCGGCGAGACGGCGACCCGCACGCCCGCCTGAGGCCGGTCAGCCGTTGGGGACCTCCACCGGGATCTCCGGCCCGAGGCGGGCCCCCCGCAGCAGCTGGAGGTCGTCGCCGGACCAGAAGCTCCCGGGGTCGTAGGCGTTGGCCGGTCGGTCGGCGGGGAGCAGCCCCATCGCCGTGTACGTCGCCGCGACGAGCTCGGCGCAGTAGACCGTCTCGGTGCTGGTGCCCCGGCGGAGCCGGCCGTTGATCCAGCCCCCGGCCAGCCGCCGGGTCGTCGGGAAGGGCCGGCCGTCCATGCGGGCGATCGTGCGCAGGACGGCGTCCTCCATGGCCGGGGTCACCCCGCCGTCGTCGGAGGGCCCGACCAGCTGCCGCAGCCACGCCCGCTGGCCGTACTTCACCCGCCAGGTGACGACGGCGTCGCGCAGGTCGTGCAGCTGGACCCCGCGCTGGTGCTTGCCCGTCCAGACGTCGGGCAGCGACCGTCCGAGCTCGGCGTGCCACAGCAGCGGGGGCAGGTCCTCCAGCACCACCGCCATCCCGACGTGGTTCACCGGGGCGTTGGTCAGCGTCTGGATGGCCCGGTCGGCGACGGACGCGCCGCGGAAGATCCACACGTCGCCGGTGCGGGTGAGGTCGACCGCCTCGTCCAGGGTCAGCGTCGGCACGGCGCTACCGTACGGACGTGCGCCTCTGGAAGCTGCTCGGCCTGGCCGGCCTGGCCGGGGTCACCGCCGGCGGTGTCGTGCTCGCCCGGAACGAGCGGCAGCGCCGCGCCTACACCCCCGACGACGTGCGGGCCCGCCTGCACGAGCGGGCGGCTGCGGCCCCGGAGCCGGAGGAGCCGGCACCGGCGACCGCCGCCGAGCTCACGGCGGGCCGCAAGCACCGGCTGGCCCGGGCGCTGCGCCGCCGTCGAGAGGCGCCCGCGGTCACCCGCGGCCGTCGGCCTCCCCCGCCTTGACGGCCAGCACCTGGCACTCGGCGTCCAGCAGGATCCGCTGGGCGTCGCTGCCGAAGATCAGCTTCCCGGTCGGCGACCGACGGCGGAGCCCGATGACGATCAGCGAGGCGCCGAGCCGGTGCGCCGCCGCGACCACCTCCTCGGCGCCGTCGCGTCCTCCCACGCGCTGCTCCAGCTCGAAGGGGACGCCGGACTCCTCCAGCACCCGCCGCACCTCGGCCAGGTCCTCGGCGGTCGCGTAGGACGGGTCGACGTAGGCATCCCCCCGCGACGTGTTGAGCACGTGCAGCGGCTGGTTGCGCAGGTCCGCCTCCTCGACCGCGGCGCGCAGCGCTGCACGCCCCTCCGGCTTGGGCACGTATCCGACCACGATGGTCACGAGCGGGTCCCTTCTGACGTCACGGGTTCGGACCGGGCCTGGCCGAGCTCCGCCTCGACCCGTGCCTGCCGGCGCTTGACGTACACGCCGGCGGCCAGGAAGACGAGGAGCAGGGTGTAGACGATCGCGGCGAACGGGCTGGTGACCAGCGCGCTCGGGTCGCCCTGGCTGATCGCCAGGGTCCGCCGCAGCTGCTCCTCGGCGATCGGCCCCAGGATGAGACCGACGACGGCCGGCGCGACGGGGAAGCCGAACTGACGCATGCCCCAGCCGAGGACGCCCACCGCGAACAGCAGGATCATGTCGGCGGTCGAGGCGCCCACCGCGTAGCTGCCGAGCGCGGCGAACGTGAGGATGCCGGCGTACAGGTACGGGCGCGGGATCTGCAGCAGCTTCACCCAGACCCCCACCAGCGGCAGGTTCAGCACCAGCAGCAGCAGGTTGCCGATGTAGAGGCTGGCGATCAGCGTCCACACCAGCGGCGCCTCCTGCTCGAAGAGCAGCGGGCCGGGCTGGATGCCGTAGCTCTGGAAGGCCACGATGATGATCGCGGCCGTCGCGGAGGTCGGCAGGCCGAGGGTCAGCAGCGGCACCAGCACGCCGGCGGCCGCCGCGTTGTTCGCCGACTCCGGGCCGGCCACGCCCTCGATCGCGCCGTGGCCGAACTCCTCTTTGCGCTTCGAGAGCTTCCGCTCCATGGAGTAGGAGAGGAACGTCGCGACGTCCGCGCCGCCGGCCGGGATGGTGCCGATCGGGAAGCCGACCGCGGCGCCGCGCAGCCACGGCTTCCACGAGCGCCGGAAGTCCTCGCGGTTCATCCAGCTGCCGCCGATGGGCACCAGGGGCAGGGGCCCCTTCCGCATCCGGGAGGCGACGTAGAGCGCCTCGCCGACGGCGAAGATGCCGACCGCGACCACGACGACGTCGATGCCGTCGGCCAGCGCCGGCAGCCCGAAGGTGAAGCGCTGCTGCCCGGTGAGCGAGTCGGTGCCGACCATAGCCAGGAGCAGCCCGACCGCCAGGGCGGCGATCCCGCGCGCCGGCGAGGCGCCGAACATCGCGGCCACGGTGAGGAAGGCCAGCACCGTGAGCGCCACGAAGTCCTGCGGGCCGAGCTGGACGGCGAGGTCGGCCACCACGGGCGCCAGGAAGGTCAGCGCGATCGTGGCGATGGTGCCCGCGACGAACGAGCCGATCGCCGCCGTCGCCAGCGCCGATGCCCCCCGCCCCGCCCGGGCCATCGCGTTGCCCTCCAGCGCGGTGACGATGGACGCCGCCTCGCCGGGGGTGTTGAGCAGGATCGACGTCGTCGACCCGCCGTACATGCCGCCGTAGTAGATGCCGGCGAACAGGATCAGGGCGGCGGCGGGCTCCAGGCTGTAGGTCAGCGGCAGGAGCAGGGCCACGGTCATGGCCGGGCCGATGCCCGGCAGCACGCCGACGGCCGTGCCCACGGTGACGCCGAGCAGCGCGTACAGGAGGTAGAGCGGCTGCAGGACGGCCGCGAAGCCGTCCATCAGCAGGCCGATGTCACCCAAAGAAGGGCACCCCCTCCAGCGGACCTGCGGGCAGGAACAGCCCGAGGACCTGCACGAACAGCACGTGGATGGCGACGTTGAGCACGGCGCCGACGACGGCGGCGCGCACGACGCGGGCGCCGAGGGCCCACGCCGTGCCGGCGAACAGCAGGGTGGCGGCGATGGGCCAGCCGAGCGGCTCGATCAGCAGCACCAGCGCCGCGAACGAGGCGACCAGCTTGGCCACGGTGACCCAGTCGGTAGGGGCGCCGGCGTCGACGTCCTCGCCCTCCTCGGCGTGCCCGTGCTGCCCGCGCGCCAGGCTGACCGCGAGCGCCAGGGACGCACCGATCAGCAGCACGCCGACCGCGTACGGGAAGGCCCGCGGCCCCAGCACGTTGGCCGAGCCGGGCACGGTGATCGACGTCGTCTCCACGAGGGTGAACACCCCCACGGCGAACAACCCCGCGGTGATGGCGGCCTCGCCCCAGGACCAGGTCCGGGAGCGACCGCCCCGCTCCGGCGCCGCTTCCCCGGAGGAAGCGGCGCC